>SLDT01000257.1 GCA_007125125.1 Gemmatimonadota bacterium
GCGAATCCGTGCAGGACCGGGACACGAAGGGTGTGGGCAGCGCCGGGGCGGGTGAGCCCCCGCCGGTCACCCCGCCCCCGCCGGCCCGTTACTCGCGCGAGCGCGACATCCCCTGGGAGCGAGAGGCCCGTGCGATGGAGGCGCTGAATCCGGTCGAGGAGAGCGGGGTGAACGATCCGGTGGAGGAGAGCGAGGTGAAGGATCCCGAGGAAGAGGGCGAGACGATCGATCCGGGCGACGAGAGTGGCAGGCAGGTCGCCAGAGATGCCGAGCCGGATTCGAACGGCCCGGACGACGAGACCGAGGGCGCATGAGGGGGCCGCGCTCGGGGTCGAGCACACCCGCCCTTGACTTCCCGCCTCCGATCCCCCATTTAATCGGCATGAGCATGATCGATCATCACCGACGGACACGGGCAGCAGGGGCCGGCACCGAGCCGTGCCCCTCGCTCCGGACCCGCACCGGCCCCGCCCCCTCGCCCCTCGTGGCCGAGGACTCCGGCATGGGCTGGTATCGCAGCTATTACTGGTACTTCACGGTCCCCGGGACCGGGAGCCACGGAGAGCTGCGCGCCTAGATCGATCCTCCACCCGCCGCAGCACCGCTGAGGCCCCCGGCTCCCGGAACGACCGGGAGCCTTTTTTTGTGCACCACCACGCGGCTTCGCCCGCCCAAGCCCAGGACACGAGACATGATCATCGTCACCCGCATCGGCGTGACCGACGAGGAAGTCGACCACATCCGCGAACGCGTCGAGGCCCTCGGACTCCGCACGCACATCTCCCGCGGGGATACTCACACCGTCATCGGATGCATCGGGGACGAGGAGAAGCTCACCAGCGCTCCCCTCCTCTCGATCCCCGGCGTCCGTGCGGTCCACCCCGTGATGAAGCCCTTCAAGCTCGCCGCCCGCGAGTTCGCCGCCGGCCCCTCCCGCATCCCCTTCGGCTCAGGCTCGATCGGGGGCGAGGAGTTCGTCGTCGTCGCCGGCCCCTGCTCCGTCGAAGGGCCCGAAATGCTCTTCGAGACCGCCGAGGCGGTGCGCTCGGCCGGAGGACTCGGACTTCGCGGGGGCGCCTACAAGCCGCGCAGCTCGCCCTACTCCTTCGCCGGACTCGGCCTCCGGGGCCTCGAGATCCTCGCCGAGGCACGCAGCCGCAGCGGGCTCCCCGTGGTGACCGAGGTCATGGACACCCGCCAGGTCGAGGAGGTCGCCGGCCACGCGGACGTACTCCAGGTCGGCGCGCGCAACATGCAGAACTTCTCCCTCCTCACCGAGCTCGGGAAGGTACACCGGCCCATCCTCCTCAAGCGTGGGATGTCCGCGACCGTTCGCGACCTCCTCCTCGCCGCCGAGTACATCATGAAGCAGGGGAACTCCCAGGTGATCCTCTGCGAGCGCGGCATCCGAACCTTCGAGACGGCCACCCGCAACACCTTCGACCTCGCCGCGATCCCCGTGCTCAAGAGCGAGACCCATCTCCCCGTCGTGGCTGATCCAAGTCATGCGGGAGGAAGGCGTGATCTCGTGGCACCCCTCTCCTTTGCCGCCATCGCCGCGGGCGCCGACGGGCTCCTGGTCGAGATTCACCCCGACCCGGAGACCGCCATCTCGGACGGGGACCAGTCTCTCACCTTCGACGAGTTCCACACGCTCATGAAGGGGCTGAGGCCCTTCGCGGCGGCGGTGGGACGGACCCTTCCTCCGGTGCGGGAGGTCGCGAGCACCGCGGCGGGCTGATCCGCGGGGGCGCCAGCGGCGGGCTGAGCCGCGGGTGGCGGGTGGCCCGACCTTCGCGGGCCCCCGCCCCCGGCCTCAGAAGGTGATCACGAGGCTTAGCGAGAGGCTGTGATCGACCTTGCGCAGGGGGACGAGCACATTCGTCCCTGCCGGCTCCCCGCCCGGGAGCCGGAGCGCGAGGGCCTCCACCGGCGGATCCGCATCGACGAGGAGCTGGAGGGTCGTCTTCAGCGCCAGGCGGTCGGTCAGCGAGGAGGTGAGCGAGTGCGTGAGGTCGCCCCGCACGTCCGAGGTCTCCCGGGCGTTCCCGTCCACGACCCACTTCACCTCCGCTTCGATCCCGTCTCTCAGCTCGTGTGCATAGTCCAGGGTGAGCTGGAGCCCGGCGAAGGACGAGGCCCGGTCTGGATCCGGTGTCACGTCCGTCTGCTGGGTATAGGTGAGCCCGTATCCGACCTTCACCTCCCAGTCCGTCCCTGCGCCCCACTGGTTGCCCGCACCTGCCACGATCACCGAACGGCCCCGGAAGCCCGCAAAGGTGTTCCTGTTCCAGGTCGCCCCCGCAAAGGTGTAGAAGCGCTCGGAGAGGTTCAGGTCGTAGCGCGTCGAAACACCATAGCGCTCCGCGGTTCGCTCCCGCTCGCGCTCCTCTTCGACCGAGAAGCTCTCGGGAGAGCTCCCCACCGCAAAGCGCGAGATCCGGACGGACTCGGTGCGAAGCGCGTTGAGGTCGACCCGGAGCGCCCCGCGAGCGGTCGTCCGGCGCAGCCCGTTGCGAAGCCCCAGCGTGCTCGCCACGCTGTTCCCCCCGCTGAGCAGGTAGGAGATCTCGGAAGTGTTGCGCCAGGTCACGTCGTCGCTCCCGTCCTGGGCGGCGGCTGTCGCGGGAGTCCCGACGAGCAGGAAAGTGGCAAGGATCAGGAAAGAAACGGAGACACGGAGCATGGAGCTTACCGGTTGAGTTCGTGTTCGTATCGGGAAGCGGACGGGGACCGGGTCGGTCCGGCATCCGGCGTCCCGCCTACCCCCGCCGCCCGTCTCCGGTTGCAAGCCGCCTGCGCGCCGCCTCGATCTGGTCGAGGACCGCCACCCGCGCAGTACCCCCCGGAGCGGCGCGAGACTCCACCGAGCTCTCCCATTCGAAGACGGAGTAGAGGTCCTCGTCAAAGGCAGGGTGAAGCGCCCGGTAGCGGTCGAGGGGCAACGCCGAGAGTGCACACCCCTCGCGTTCGCAGGTGGCCACGACCCGTCCGATCGCCTCGTGGCTCTCCCGGAAGGGCACCCCCCGCCGCACGAGGTAGTCGGCGAGGTCGGTCGCGAGAAGCTCCTCCGAGAGGAGGGCCGCGGCGCGATCCGGACGCCACTCCGCCCCCGCGAGCGTCCCGCGCACGGCGGGAAGCACGAGGAGGAGCTGGTCGACGGTGTCGAAGACGAGGCGCTTGTCTTCCTGGAGGTCGCGGTTGTAGCCGGTCGGCAGCCCCTTCAGGAGGGTGAGGAGCGACATCAGGTTGCCGGTGAACCGGCCTGCCTTCCCCCGGATGAGCTCCCCGACGTCCGGGTTGCGCTTCTGCGGCATGAGGGACGACCCGGTGCTGAAGCCGTCCGGCACGCGCAGGAGCCCGAACTCGCGCGAGGCAAAGAGCACGAGGTCCTCGCCGAGGCGCGAAAGGTGCACCCCGAGGAGCGCACCCCCGTGGAGGAGTTCCGCCATCCAGTCGCGGTCGCTGACCGCGTCCATGCTGTTCCGGGCGATCTCGTCGAAGCCAAGCTCGCGCCGCAGGAACTCGCGGTCGATCGGGAAGGGGCACCCCGCGAGGGCACCGCAACCGAGGGGGAGGACGGCCGCCGCACGGCGCGCGAGCCGGAGCCGGTCCCGGTCCCGCAGAAGGGGCCAGAGGTGCGAGAGTGCCCAGTGGGCGGCCCGCACCGGCTGTCCCTGCTGGAGGTGCGTGTAGCCCGGGATGACGAGGTCGACGGAGCGCTCGGCGAACGCGAGGAGCGCCTCCCCCGTCAGGGCCAGCTCGGCATCGAGGAGGTCGAGGCGGGAGAGTGCCCAGAGGCGCATGTCGGTCGCGACCTGGTCGTTCCGGGAGCGGCCCGTGTGGAGCTTCCCGGCCAGCGCACCGACCTCCTCGCCGAGGAGCCGCTCGATGAGGGAGTGGATGTCCTCGTCCGGCGGATCGACCGGCAGCCCCTCCTCGAGCCTTGCCTCCACCGCCTCGAGCCCGGCCACGAGACGATCGGCCTCGTCGCCGGTGAGCACCCCGGCCCGGCCGAGCCCCCGCGCCCAGGCGCGACTCCCCCGGATGTCTTCGCGCCAGAGCCGAGCGTCGACATCGAGGGAGAGGTTGAGGGGCACCATCGCCGGGTCCATCGCCCCCTCGAATCGGCCACCCCAGAGCGCCTTGGCGGAGGGGTCGGGAGTCGCGGCTTCGTTCTGCTCGTTCCTGCTCATTCGGGCTCTCCCCCGGTCGTGTGCACGGTCGTGGGCTCGGTCTCGGAAAGCGCGGCCTCGAGGATGGCGAGCCCCTCGTCGAGTTCGGCCGTCGTCACGGTCAGGGGCGGGAGGAAGCGGATCACGCGCTCACCGGCTCCCACGAGGAGCAGCCCCTGCCGGCGGGCCTCCGCCACGACGGGGGCGGCGGGAGCGGTGAGCTCGAGCCCCAGCATGAGGCCTCTCCCGCGCACCTCGCGCACCCGGCCGGGATGGCGGTCGGCGAGCCCGCGGAGGAGGGTCTCGAGGTGGCCCCCCCGCGCTCGGACCCCGGTCAGGAAGTCCGGGTCCCGCACGACCTCGAGAACGGCGAGGGCCGCGGAGGCGACGAGGGGGCCTCCGCCGAAGGTGGTCCCGTGGTCGCCCGGATGAAGCGAGTCGGCCACGGCCCGGTCGAGGAGGACCGCCCCCATCGGGAGCCCTCCCGCGAGCGGCTTCGCAAGGACGAGGATGTCCGGGCGAATCCCGGCGTGCGTGTGCGCGAAGAGCTCGCCGGTGCGCCCCAGCCCGCACTGGATCTCGTCCAGGACGAGGGCGATTCCGCGTTCGGCCGTGATGGCCCGGAGCCGCTGGAGCAACTGCTCGGGCAGCGGGCGGACACCGCCTTCCCCCTGGATCGGCTCCGCGAAGAGTGCAGCGGTGCGGGCCGGGTCGAGCCCGGCCTCGAGCTCGTCGCTGTCGAAGGGGTCGACGAAGTCGACGCCCGGCATGAGGGGCTCGAAGGGGGTCCGGTAGTCCGGCCGGTCGGTCAGGGCCAGGCTCCCGAAGAGCCGCCCGTGGAAAGCCCCGCGGAGCGCGGTGATCCGGTGCTTTTCGGCGCCCCCGAGCTCCCGGGCGCGGCGGCGTGCGAACTTGATCGCGGCCTCGACGCCCTCGGCGCCTGAGTTGCAGAAGAAGGCACGATCGAGTCCGGAGGCCTCGACCAGGGCGCGAGCCAGAGCTTCGCCCGGGCCGGTCCGATAGAGGTTCGAGGTGTGGATCAGCCCCCGGTCGAGGGCAGCGCGGATCGCCTCGGCGACGACGGGATGCCCATGGCCGAGCGCCGTGACCGCGATCCCCGAGGTGAAGTCGAGCCAGCTCCTTCCATCCCGGTCGCGGACCCGGCACCCCTCGCCCCGCTCGAGGACGAAGTCCGGCTGGCGGTAGAGTCCGACGAGGGCGGGTTCGTCGGTGGGGACGCTCATGGCGGGCTCAGGCGGAGCGCCTGGTTCGCGGGGAGTCCGAACATCCGGTTGAAGTTCTGCACCGCCTGGCCAGCGGCACCCTTTCCGAGGTTGTCGAGGGCCGCGACCACCGTGACGACGGGCGGGTCGATGCCGTCGACCGCCGCCGCGCCGAGCGCGAGCAGGTCGGTTCCCACGACATCCCGCAGCTCCGGGAGCCGGCGCTCCCGCACGCGGACCGCGCCCTCCGTGCCGTAGCGCTCCTCCCAGGCGGCACGGATCGCCTCCGGTCCGACCCCTTCGGGCACGGGCACGATGATCGTCTCGAGAATGCCGCGGCTCACCGGGAGGAGGTGAGGCTGGAAGAGCAGGCTCGTTCCCTCGAGCAGCGCACGCATCTCGCGCAGGTGCCGGTGGCGGTTGCCCTCCCCGTAGGCGCGGAAGTTCGCCTCCACCTCGGCGAAGAGGAGGTCAGTGCGCGGGGTACGCCCCGCCCCAGTCACCCCGGAGGCGGCATTCACGACGACAAGGCGGTCGCGATCCACGAGTTCCTCATCGAGGAGCGGGCGGAGCGCACCGATCACCCCCGTAGGGTAGCACCCCGGGTTCGCTACGAGTCGGGCACCCGCGACCTCGTCCGCGTTCAGCTCGGCGAGCCCGTAGACCGCCGCACTCTCGCGCCCGGACCCGGGGCGGTGATCGGCCGTCAGGTCGATGATGCGGGGCCCCTCGGGGAGCGCCTGAACCCACTCGGCGGCCGCACCATGCGGGAGACAGAGAAAGAGCGCGTCGAGGTCCTCCGCGCGCTCCAGGTCGGCCTCCGTGAAGCGGAGCCGCGGGATCGGGGTTGGATCACCGACCGCGGAGCGTGAGGTCGCGAAGGTGACCTCGACCCCCTCGTGACGGGCCAGGATGCGCAGGAGCTCGCGGCCGGTGTAGCCGCTGCCCCCGAGGACACCGATACGGACGGTCATCGCCCCCCGCCGGTTCGGATGTGGGAGTCGGATTGGATCATGCGAGTATTCAAACCCCCTACCTCCCCGACGTCAATCCCGAGGATCCCGGAACGATCAGTCCGAAGGGAGTCCCGCCATGGCCCGGACCCGTTCCGGCTCGACCCCGATGCTACGCTCGATCTCCTCACCGCCCCGGATGAGGAGCACGGTCGGAACGCTCCCGATTCGGTAACGCTCGGCGAGCTCGGGAGCCTGGTCGACATCGACCTTCGCGACGAGGAGGCGACCTGCCGCAGCGCCGGCGACCTCGTCGAGGGTCGGCGTGAGCCACTTGCAGGGTCCGCACCAGTCCGCGAAGAAGTCCACGATGACCGGGAGGGGTGAACCGATCACGGACGCCTCGAAGTCCTCGGCCGCCACCTTGCGGGGGCGGTCGATCCGGATCGGCCGTCCGCATCCCGCACATGGGTGAGGGAGCTCCCGCACCCCTGCCGGCACCGCCACCCGTTCGAGGCAGAACTCGCAGCGTAGCTGAAAGTTCGCGGGTGCCGGCGCCGACTGGGTCTCGTTCATCCGCGGGTCTCTCGCATCAGACGTCAGAAGCGTCAGGCGTCAGAAGGTGTAGCGAAGGCGCAGGAGTGCCATCCGGCCGATCGTCGGCACGCCCGGGAAGCTGCGATACTCCTCGTCGAGCAGGTTCTGGATGCTGAGCTGCACCGTCGTTCCCGCAACCATCGGGAGGTCATAGGAGAGGTTCAGATCCAGGAGGGTGTAGGAATCGACGCAGGGTTCGGCGGTGGCGGGAGCGCCATCAAGGCAGGCCGTACCCTCGTAGACTCCGGAGACCGCCGGGAAGGCCTCGTTGAATCGGGCTCGCAGCTCACCATTCAGTCCGAGTGCCGGGTCCCGGAGCAGGAGCCCGAGGCTCCCCTTCCGCTTGGGCGCGTTCAGGGTGACGAGCTGGCCGCGGTCCGAGGTGAAGGTGTCCTCGTTCACGAGCGACAGGGTCGCCGAGACCCCCAGCCGGTCGGTCAGAAGGTAGCGGGCCGAGAGGTCCGCGCCCCAGAGGTCCAGGTTGTCGCCCACATTCGTGTAGGTCGAGAGGAGCTGAGCCCCGTTCGCATTCACATCGTCCGAGGAGATCACGCCGAGGGGAACCTGGGCGAGTCCCTGGGTGAGCTGGATCGCCGTCGCCTGCGCCTCGGCCTGCGACATCCCGATGCCTATGAGCGCCGGCACGAGGAAGGCCACCGTCTCTTCGGGGTTCAGCGTCACGAAGGGCGTCTGCACCGTGAGCGGGGTCACGAGGTTCTTCCGCTCCGAGTACCAGAGGTCACCCGCGACCTCGAGCCGTCCCTCGAGATGCGAGCCCCGGTATCCGATCTCGAAGGTCGACTGTGTCGATTCCCGGATCGGCTCCACGTCCGCAAGGTCAAGGGCCGAGAGTCGGCCCGTCGCCTCGGTGCTGGGGTTGAAGAAGTTCGGGGTGATCTGCGAGGCGTCTGGGGTCAGCGAGGCAAGGTATCCCACGAGCTGGGGATCGAGCGGGGTCCCCGCCGCCGCCGCCTGCTGCGCCACGACCTGCACCGCCGCCCCCCAGTAGTTCGCCACCGCACCCGCTGGCAGGAGCTGCTCCGGTCCACCCATCCCTGCCGGGGTGAAGGGGGAGCGCATGAGGTACGACCCGTCGCCCTGACGGAAGCGGAAGCCGTTCGTGCCCGTCCCCTGCACTCGCACACTGTACCCGAGGCGGGCCGCCCCCTCGTTCGGGATCGCCGTTCCGAGGTCGAGGAACTGGTTGAGAGATGACGGGGTCGAGAAGGCACGGTTGTACGTCGCTCGGATCGACTGTCCGTCCCTCGGGCTGTAGACGAGCGCAACGCGGGGCGAGAAGACCTCGTCCGGAAGTGCGGAGTGGCTGTCGATGCGCCCTGCCGCGACGAGGTTCAGCCGCGGCATCAGCTCCGTCTCGCTCTGCACGTACACCCCGATCTCCGTTGTGTCGTCCTCGTCCTCGTAGATCCCGTTGATCGTCCCTTCCGTTTCGGGATCCGTGTACTGGATGTCGACGCCGTAGACGAAGCTCTGTCGGGGCGAGAGGCTCGCGCCATGCTGGACCTGGGCCACGAAGAGGCGCGAGCGGTCCACGATGGGGAACCCATTGCGCAGGAGAAAGGTGTTCCCCGCATTGCTCTGGTTCAGGTAGGCCTGCGCGAACAGCCCCTCCCAGGTGAAGCGCGCCTGGTAGAAGGTGTAGCGCCAGTCCTCGATCTGCGCGGCCCCAAGCCCGGTCAGCTCGATCTGGTTGGCCGCATTCGAGACTCCGCTCGTGAGGGAGAGCCGCGACCCCGGCATCGGCTCCCAGTCGGCCCGCAGTTCACCGGACCAGCGCTCGATCCCGAAATCCCGGGCCCCGATCCGATCGATACGTGTCTGCGCCTCGGAAGCATCGATCCCGGCAGCGCGCATCAGGTCCTGCCGCCAGAACTGCGGATCCGAGGCGAATTTCGCGGCCTCGGCCAGCTCGACCGGATCCAGGTACTCCCACTCGTCGGCCCGCATGAACTGGCCCGAGAACTTGACCCCGAGGTGCGGGGTCAGGAGGTGCGCCGTACGGAACGAGCCGGAGGTCACACTCTGCTGCCCGCCCATCACGCTCACCGTCGTCCCCTGGTCAGTGAGGGGTGACCGGGTGATCATGTGCAGAACCCCGTTCGCGGTGTTCGGCCCGTAGAGCGCCGCCCCCGGTCCGAGAATCACCTCCATCCTCTCGATGTCTTCCTGAGTCGTCGGGACAAACGAGAGCACGTTGACGCGAAGCGAGGGAACCCCAGCCATCCGGTTGTCGGTGAGGGTATGCAGCGCCCCGGAGAAGATGTTGTTGAACCCGCGCGCCACGACGTTCGTGGACTGGATCCCCTGCTGGATCACGTCGATCCCCGGAACCCCTCGCAGGTGGTCCGTCGGGGTCACGACCGGCCGCGCCTGGATCTCTTCGGCCGTTTGACCATACGTCGCAGCGGGCACCCGGTCGCGGGACATCTCGATCCGGCTCGCCGAGACGTCGACCCCCGGAACCTCCCACACCCCCGCCGCCCGGAGTGAGTAGGCCAGTGTCTCGACCGCACCGGCCCGCGCCTGGACACCTGTTTCGGCAAAGGTCTCGTAGCCGATCGCCCGGATCGAGAGCGTGTACGTTCCCACCGGCACACTCAGGACGAAGCGTCCATCGGCATTCGTCAGTCCTCGACCAGCCAGTCCCCCATCGGCGCCTCGAAGCTCCACGAGCGCGCCGCTCACCGGGCCCCCGGTCGCCTCGGCCGTCACCCGGCCCTGGAGCACCCCGGTCGCATCCTGCGCCGCCGCTTCCACGGGGGGAGAAACGTGAAGGATGAGCAACCCGATCATGCTGGCCATCAGGAAGCGGGATACCGCACGGACGCACTCGGACGAACGGCTCATGGCAACCTCTCGTGAAGGGTTCGACGGAAGCCCTCAGCGGACTTCCGGCTGGTCGCGAGCCCCCTCCGGCCGAATCTCAACCTGCTCCGGGAGGGCACTCTTCGATCCGACGCCTTGCAGGTTGAATGTGACCGTTAAGCTACGGACCACCTCTTCAATCCGTCAAGCAGCCTCCGGGGCCATCCGGTGAAACGCCACCTTCCCACGCTCCCGCTCCTCCGTCGAACTCCGCACCCACTCGTTGCGAAAGAGAAGCAGGGGCCGCCCCGCCCGATCCCGCACGAGCCGACTGTCGTACCCACTCGCCACCCGTCGGATCTCGGCCTCCGGGCCCGTCACCCAGCGCGCATCCCGGTATGGCAGGGGCTCGAGCCGCGCCACCACCCCGTATTCGTGCTCGAGCCGGTGCAGGAGCACGTCGAACTGCAGCGCACCCACCGCTCCCACCACCGGAGCCGGCCCCGCGTCCCCGTCCGAGAAGAAGACCTGGATCGCCCCCTCCTCCGAGAGCTCCAGGAGCCCCTTGTCGAGGTGCTTGCGCCGCAGCGGATCCGGCACGATCACCCGCGAGAAGCTCTCCGGCGAGAAGGCGGGCATCCCCGGAAACTCGATCCCCCCCTTCGCCGAGAGGGAGTCCCCGATCCGCAGGTTCCCCCGGTCGTGCACACCCACCACGTCGCCCGGCCACGCCGTCTCGACCGCCTCCCGCTCCTGCGCGAAGAAGGTCTGCGGTCGCGCGAGCCGCACCTCCCGCCCTGAGCGCATGTTCACCGCCGTCGCCCCCGCATCGAAGCGCCCCGAACAGACGCGCACGAAGGCGATCCGGTCCCGGTGCTTCGGGTCCATGTTCGCCTGGATCTTGAAGACGAAGCCCGAGAACTCGGGGTGGTCCGGAGGTACCTCCCCCCCCTCGGCCTCCCTCGGCGGCGGGGGCGGCGCAAAGCGCAGGAAGCGCCGAAGGAAGGGCTCAACGCCAAAGTTCGTCAACGCGCTCCCGAAGAAGGTCGGCGACACCTCCCCCCGTAGGAAGGCTCCCTCGTCGAAGGCTGCCCCCGCGGCGTCCAGCAGCTCCACCTCCTCGACCAGACGGTCCCGTGCCGGCCCCCCGAGCAGTTCCTCGAGCTTCGAGTCGTCTAGCCCCGTCACCCGGTCGGGAAGGCGGGTCGCCCCATGGTCTCCCCCCTTCTCGAAGAGGTGGAGCGCCCCCCCAAGTCGATCGTAGACCCCGAGGAAGCTCGTCCCGTCCGTGATCGGCCAGGTGACGGCCGCGCAAGCGATTCCGAGGTCCGCCTCGACGTCGTCGAGGAGCTGCAGGGGCGACACACCCACCCGGTCGCACTTGTTCACGAAGGTGAAGATCGGTGTCCGCCGCAGCCGGCACACCTCGAAGAGCTTTCGGGTCTGCTCCTCGACCCCCTTTCGGTTGTCGAGAAGCATGACCGCCGAGTCGGCCGCGAGGAGGGTCCGGTACGTGTCCTCGGAAAAGTCCTGGTGGCCCGGGGTGTCCAGAAGGTTGATCCGCATCCCCTCGTACTCGAACTGGAGCACGGACGAGGTCACGGAGAT
Organism: Gemmatimonadota bacterium; assembly: GCA_007125125.1. Classification (GTDB taxonomy): domain Bacteria; phylum Gemmatimonadota; class Gemmatimonadetes; order Longimicrobiales; family Gaopeijiaceae; genus SLDT01. The sequence goes on from SLDT01000257.1 coordinate 11,383, forward strand.
CCCGCGCTCCTGCTCCATCTGCATCCAGTCAGAGGTCGCGTGTCGCGCGGCCCGCCTCGCCTTGACCGAACCCGCCAGGTGGATCGCCCCCCCGTAGAGGAGGAGCTTCTCGGTCAGCGTCGTCTTCCCCGCGTCGGGGTGGCTGATGATCGCGAAGGTTCGGCGCCTCTCGATCTCGCGCTGGATCTCGGTCGGACTCACGTTTCCCGGGGCTGTGGCGGCCCCTGCAGCCGCCCGCGTCTGGATCTTCTCCGGTGCAGAGGGCATAGTCTAACACGATCTGCCGAGCGCCGTGAGCCACCCCCGACGTCCTCCGGCCCCGCCCGCAGGCCCGTCGTAGTAGCTGCCCCGGCCCTCGACGCCCACCGTCTCGCTGGCCGTGATCTGCACGTGGTCCACGTACGAGTGGTTCCACAGCGGCTCGAAGATCGCGTTGGCGAAGCGCAGCACCAGCAGGTTCTGCACCAGCTCCTTGCCGAGGTAGTGGTCGATGCGGTAGGTGGCCGCCTCGTCGAACACCGAGGCCAGCGACTGGTTGAGCCGGATCGCGCTTTGCGGGTCGGA
>SLDT01000126.1 GCA_007125125.1 Gemmatimonadota bacterium
GCCGCGTCGCTGGGTCATTTCCTTGAGTCATGGTCCTGGTTGCAAGCAACAGGAGATCCCGGGCTTCCCGCATCATCATCTTTGCGACTTCGCGTTCTCCTGCCAGGATCCATTTGCAGTAGAAGGCGCCTCGGCCGATCCGGTAGTTGCGATGCAACGCCCGCACCTGAGAGTCCGTACGCCGACCGTGTGCATGATGGACCAGAATCTGAGGGAGGTAGACCACTTTCAGTCCGGCTCGCAGGCATCGATAGGCCATGTCCACATCCTCGGCTGAAGCACCCGGAGCACCAGCCCCCAGGTGCCAGTCGAAAAGTCCAACCGAGTCGAAGACGCGGCGACGAAACGCCATGTTGCAGCCAGGGATCAGGGCGAACAGTTGGCCGGTGGACGTGAGGGGTATCCGCTGCCGATACGTTCGAATCGTGACCGGCTGATCGCGAGGATCGTGCAGTTCTACGCGGCCACCCAATCCATCGAGGTCGGGTTCCACCCTGAATGCGTCGACGATGCTCGTGAGCCAGTCCGGATCGACGAGACAGTCGTCGTCGGTAAAAGCGATGATCTCCCCGGCGGCTTCCTGGATCGAACGGTTTCGCGCGTGTGACAGCCCGGGACGCTCTTCGGTCACTTCACGGACTGGCAGGCGCTGTTGTGCGGCGGCCACAACCTGGCTCGTGTGGTCCGTGCATGCGTTGTTGACGACAAGGATCTCCCACTTGAACCCTTCCGGGTTGCGGAGTCTCGTCATCGCCTCCAGCACCGCACGAAGAGAATCGGCCCTGTTCCGAGTGGCGATGGATACCGTGACTTTAGTGGAGGTTACAACAGAATCCATGACTGGCAGGAACTCCGAGAGACCGATTCGACGCAAGGCATCCCAAGGTGAGAAGATGCTTGAGCGCCCGAAAAAACCACACCAGCCAAGCGAGGCAAGTTTTGTGCCGGATCATATGTACCACGATCCGGTCCACCAAGAGCTACGAGAGAGATCGACGCATTCGATGAAGGAGGTATCGTGCCGCTCCGATGAATTCTTGCAGGTGCACGGCTGGACGCCCCCCACTGGTCAGGTGCCACCACCACCGTTTCATGTACTGATACCTGAGGCTGCCTGTCAGAACGCGCTTTGCCGGGTAGGCGCCCCGGCCACGGTTGCATTTGCGATAGAGGGGTTCGCGATCGGCATCCGAGCGCCGCCCGTGACGGCGCAATAAGACCGGTCCCGGATCATACACGCCACTCCACCCGGGCTCCAGGAGGCGAGCCACGGGGCCCGCGTCACCTCTGAATCCCATGGGGGTGCCGGGGCCGAACTCTGAAGCGAACCCTCCTAGCAGTCCGATCGGAAAGGGGACTTTCGGGACCGGGGCAAATTCAGACCCGAGAGTGACTCGAGCGATCTTGTCAGTCGATGGGAGCTGATCTGAGGTCTGAGCGGCGGTTGGGCCGGTCGCTTGAGGTGCTCCCGCGAAGGGATGCGGGTCATCCCGGTTTCCAGGCGAGGGGTGGGGTTGGACGCTGGGTCATCAGGCTCGTCAGCCGGACGAGGTTGGTGACCAGGGCGGCGGTGAGGGCCTGATACCTGACCTTCGCCTGGCCGATGTAGCGGGCCTGGCGAAGTCCGCGCCGCATCAGCCGGGCGATGCCCTGCTCGACCTTCCATCGATCGGACAGGAGGTCCTGCACGCGCTGGGTTCTCTCGGCAGCCCGAGCCGCCTGAAGGACCGGTTCCAGCGCATGCCACCGGATCGATCGTCCCTGCCCACTGCGCCGCATCCGGTCCGGGTCCTTCGGCGTGCATTGCTCTCGGAGGGGACAACTTGCGCACATGGCGCCGTCAAAGCTGAAGGTGCGCCCTCCGTTCGAGATCGCCGTCCAGCGGGCCGTGGTGTGGCCCGCAGGACACGTCACCGTCTCTGCCTCCAGGTCGATCTCGAAGTCCTCCTTCGAGAAGCAGCCCTTTCGAGCCGAAGCGGGGGGAACCTGGGCAACGATCTCCGTGCCTTGGTCGGCGGCCCACTGTCGAAGCTCCGCCGTGCTGTAGGCCATATCCCCCACGGTGGCCTCCGGCTCCAGTCCCTGCTCCCTCTGGCGTTCGATGAGCGACGGTGCCGCCTCCCCGTCGTGCACATTGGCTGCGGTGACCTCCAACGCGGTGATGAAGCCGTGCTCCGCCTCCACGCTCACGTGCGCCTTGTAGCCGTCCCAGCGCCGGTTCTGCGACTTGTGCCCATGGCGCATCTCCGGGTCTCCGACGCTCACCACCCGGTCCCGAGCCACTCCCTGTCGGATCTCCACCTCCTGATCCAGCTCGAGCACCGCCTGATCGGTGTCGTCGTCTTCCGGATCATCGCCGCCGTCTGGATCGGCGATCGGTGCCAGGTCCTGTACCAGGATCCGCCTCAGAAGCGCAGCCGCCTCGGCCACCCCGGGGTCCGTCGCGAGATCCTCCCTCGACGCTGTCCCAAGGACCTGTCTCGCTTCCTGCACCAGCTCGTTGAGCAGCGCCTTGCGTGCCTCCGGATCCGACCAGTCGATCTCCGCTCGGCCCTTCAGACTCCCGCTCTCGTGCGGGGCCGTCAGCACCAGCCCCAACTCTCCCGCCAACTCTTCGGAGGTCCAACTCTGCCGCCGTGCCGTCACCCCCAGGAGCTTCCGTACTGCGCTCCCGATCAGGTTGTAGGTGTCCTGCACCGCCCCTCGACCCCAGATCGCCGAGGAGTCCACCAACTGCACTCCGTCCGCCGAGATCACTCCGGCCTGCAACAGCCTCTCGACGAAGCGTCCGAACGCCTCCTCCATCTTCTCGTGCAGCTGCACCCGGGCTCGGAACTCCACCAGCGTGGCCTGGCCGACCGGCCGGTCGTGCACCTCCAGGCCCAGCACCGCCTTCCACCTCAGGTCGAAGGCCATCCGCTCGATCGCCTTCCGGTCCGAGAGATCCTCGAACGCCTGCAGGAGCACCAGCTTGAACATCCGGCTCGGTGGCACGCTCGGCCGGCCCGTCGTCACGTCGTAGCAGTCCGCGAAATCCTCATCCGACAGCAGCTTCGGACCCAGCCGGTAGAGCACCTCATAGAAGCTCCCCGCTTCCAACAGGCTCTCCACCACCATCCCCGCATCGAAGAACGATCGCTGTCCACTTTCCAGTCCCAGCATCCGACCCCCTCTCGTCCTACTCGCGCTTGGCTTATCCCCCTCTACAATCTACCATTCCGACACCCCGCACGCGACCTCCTCAGCAAGTCCTATGCGGGGTTTCCGATCAGTTTGCTAGTGTCCTGATGGCCGGCCTTCGGACAGCCAGATGAGCGCCGTGGTTCCTTCAGGGGTGAAGTGACTCGGTCGGCAATGGCGTGGAACTTGCAGGTCATAAAGCCGCCGAAGCCTCGCGCTGGTTTCGGCGTGCGGGGATGAGTCGCCCCATGCCGACCGGGATGTCGAGCGTGTGGGTCACCGCTTCCGAGTGACGAGGGGGTGCTCGGTCCCCGACACCTATCCGGAAATCCTCATGCTGCCGGAGTCTCCACTTGACCGGGCCTGCCAGCTTCCACTGCAGGAATGTCTTCATCCGAACATGACCGCACCCGCAGCCCTCGAGCGCTGCGACCGGTTCGTCGCGCGCACGATGAACTGGATGTACGATCACCTGCGGGTATTGACACGGTGCAGTCCTCTGATCCTGACCGACCATGTCGAGAACCGATCGGAGTCCGCCGAACTCAAGGCATGGCAGTGGCGCCCCGAGACCTTGCCTCGACGGGTCTGGCACAAGCCCCGGGGGAGTGAGCCCTGGCCGCCCGACCTCCATCGGTTGCGGCGTGGCGAGCCGGTGCTCCTTCACAGCCACTTCGGCTGGGTCGCAACGGGCGACCACACCCTGCGCGAGGCGATGGAACTCCCGTGGATCGTGGGGATCTACGGTGCAGAGGCTTACGAGCTCCCCAGAAACCCGGCCTGGCGACCCCAACTCGAAGCACTCGGTTGCGATCGAGAGAAGCTGGTCGTGCACAATCTGGGCGTCGATCTCGATGCGCTCCACTTCAAGGCGAGGGTCCGGAGCCCCGACGAGCCACTCTGGATCCTCTTCGCCGGGACCTTCCGCGAGAAGAAGGGGGTTCCGGACCTGATCGACGCGCTCCATCTCCTCGAAGGCAACGGGGTGCCCGTGCATCTGGAACTCGTCGGGGACGCCGCGATGAAGCCGGGCGATGCCGAGACGAAGGCTGAGATCCTGGCCCGGATCCGTCGGTGGGGACTGGAGGATGCCGTGACCCGGCATCCCTTCCTCCCGTTCGGCGAGCTGGTCGAACTTGCACGACACTGCCATGTGCTCGCCACGCCGAGCGTGACCGCGGCCTCGGGCGATGCCGAGGGCACGGTCTTCATCACCCAGCAGACGATGGCAACCGGGATGCCGGTCGTGGCCACGCGACATGCCGACATCCCCTACACCTTTGGCGACCTGGCAGACTCGCTCGTACCGGAGCGTGACCCGCCTGCGCTCGCAGCTGCTCTCCGGCGATACGTCGAAGTTCCGGACGCACTCACGACGGACGGAGCGCGCGTTCGCCGGCATGCCGAGGAGAACCTCGACCTTCGAAAGGCAGCCGAGGCGCTGGCCCGGATCTACGACCGTGTGACGGACGGGCCCGGTCAGGGATGACTGCTCGATCCGACGCTAATGGTGAATTCTCTTCGGCCCGACCATCTGCCCGGGGTTCGGTCCCCCCTTCGCGAACCATGAGACTCCTGGATCCCCGATCCGTCGACTTCTTCGCGTACTTCCTGCGCGCGTACCCGCTCCGAAGTGCGATCATGGTCGTGCTTCTCACCCTCGCGGGGTTCCTCGAGGGAGTCGGGGTGGTGACGCTCCTTCCTCTCCTTGAGCTCCTCACCGGTGCCGAGGATGGAGCGGGTTCGGGGGTGAGCCTGGTCCTCGTCGACCTTCTCGGGCGCGTCGGCCTCGAACCGACCCTCGGCGTGCTCCTCCTGATCATCTTCGGGGCGATGAGCGCGAAGGCACTTCTCGTCTGGACGGCGATGCGGCAGGTCGGGTTCACGATCGCCCAGGTGACGACCGATCTGCGCATGGAGCTCCTGCGCGCCCTCCTCGAGGCCCGCTGGCGCTACTACATCTCCCAGTCAGCGGGTCGTTTCGGTAACGCGATCAGCACGGAGGCGCGGCGGGCCGCGGCAGCCTACCGCGAGGGCTGCTCGATCGTGGCGGGGGTCATCCAGGTGATCGCGTACTCGATCATCGCCCTCCTGATCTCCTGGCAGATCGCCCTCGCCGCGCTCGTGGCCGGGAGTCTGATGCTCTTCGTTCTGAGGGGGCTCGTCGGGATGGCGCGGGAGGCGGGCCAGGACCAGACCGACCTGATGCGCTCTCTGATCAGCCGACTCACGGACGCCCTCCGGGGGATCAAGCCGGTGCGCGCGATGGGCAAGGAGCGGCACCTGCGCCCCCTTCTCGAAGGGGAGACCCGCGGGCTGAACGATGCCCTCCGCAAGGAGGTCAACGCCTCCGAGACCCTCCGCCTCCTGCACGAGCCGATCGTGACCGGCATGCTGGCCCTCGGCCTCTTTGCCGCCTTTTCCTTTGGCGATTTCACCTTCGCGGCCATCACCGTGATGGCCTTCGTCTTCTATCGGCTCATGGCCCACGTGCGCACCCTTCAGGGCCGCTACCAGATCCTCACCGTCGGCGAGAGCGCCTTCTGGTCCCTGATGGAGCAGGTCGAGGAGGCCCGCGAAGAGCGGGAGCCGCGACCGGGCGACCGGCCCCCGCCCGCCCTCCGAGAAGGAATCACCCTCGACGACGTGCACTTCTCGTACGGGTCGACCCCCGTCCTGCGCGGCTTCTCGGCCGAGATTCCCGCCCGCAGCTTCACCGCCCTCCACGGGCCCTCGGGGACGGGAAAGAGCACGATCGCCGATCTTGTCGTCGGGTTCCACGAGCCAGAGCGGGGCAGGGTCCTCGTCGACGGCGTGCCCCTCGACGAGATCGATCTCGACCGCTGGAGGGACGGGATCGGGTACGTGCCTCAAGAGATCTTCCTCTTTCACGACACCGTTTTTCGCAACGTCACCCTCGGCGATGACTCGATTCCGGAAGACGCGGTCCGCCAAGCACTGGAGGCCGCCGGCGCCTGGGACTTCGTCGCCGCTCGTCCCGCGGGGCTCAAGGATGTCCTCGGCGAGGGGGGCGCACGCCTCTCCGGGGGCCAGCGGCAGCGGATCGCAATTGCACGCGCGCTCGTCCACGAACCCCGCCTCCTCATCCTCGACGAGGCCACGACCGGCCTCGACCCCGAGACCGAGCGGGCGATCCTCGAGACCCTCCGAGCTCTCGCCGACCGGGTCACGATCCTTGCAATCTCCCACCAACCCGGGGTCATCGAGGTCGCGAGCCACATCCTCGAGCTCACCGACGGGCGTCGGGCGCCGACCTCCCGGACCCTTGAGCCCGTCCCCGCGCCGCCCCGCACATGAAGGGGCCGGGACCCGAGCGCTCGGCCGCCCCCGTTCCGGCCAACACCCCCTGGCCCTGGCTCTGCCCCAGCCTCGGCGGTAGCGCGCTCGAGGTCGTCGCGGGCCCCCCACACCGCGATCCCCGACTCGACCTCTGGTGCGACTCGGTCGAGCGAGCCCCGAGCCTCGAGGAGGCACGCCACGCCTGCGGGCCGGGCACTCTCGACCTCGTCCTCCTCAGCCGGACCGACTGGGCCGACGGGAGCGCCGCGGTACCTGCGCTGCGGAGCTGCGCCGAGCTCCTCCGCCCGGGCGGCCATGCCGTCTTCGTTCTGCCGGGAAGAAGGCACTCCGGGCTCAGCCCCGTCGCCCTCGCCCGGAAGCCCGCCCGGGCCGGGTTCCGCCAGGCCCGAGTCCATCTCTCTGCCCCCTCGGGCCGCTATGCCGACACCCTCGTCCCCCTCGATCGTCGAGCGATCCGGGCGGCCGAACGCCTCCGCGGTGGCGCGCGTGGGGGGTGGGCGGGTGGCCTGCGAGCCCTCCTCCGGCGGGCGCTGATCGAAGTCGGGTCGGGAGGTCGCTTCTACCCCTGGGCCCTCGTGATCGCCGAGCGATGAACCCGCACCTGACGGAGCTACTGGCCGAAGTCGGCATCGAGGAGACCGGCGACGCCGGTTTCTGGCGGCGCGTCCTCGTCGTGAGGGCGACGGGAGCGATCCCCGGCACCCTCGCCGATCCGGAGGCCTTCACCTGGCACGGCTTCCACCTCGTCGTGCTCGACGAACGGGGTCGCCCCGTCGAGCGGATCAAGTGCCGCTCGCCCCTCGACGAGGGGTTCGAATGGGAGTGCCGCACGATGGCCGCACTGGGGAACGAGCCGCGACTCCGGGGCATCGTGCCCCGAACGGCGACCGCCGCCTCCGATCGAGTCAGGATCCACCGTACCCCGCAGATCGAGGGCGAGCCCTTCCGGTCCATGCGTGGCCCGGACGATGCGAAGCGGTGGCGACAAGAGGCGCGAGACGTGCTCCAACGCGTGCGCCGGATCGTCGAGGTCGGAGAGGAGCTTGGACTCGAGCGTCCGCGCAGGCACCCGGTGGCTCCGGTCGACCGACTTGCGCCTGCGCTCCGCGTGCTTTCCGGTCGCGGCTTGCCCCCCCGTGCGGCCGAGGCGCTTCGAGTGCAGCTTCACGAAGCATCCCTGCCACTTCGCGTTCAATTCGGTGACCTCTGGCCGGGGAACCTCCTCCGGGTCGGGGAGGGATGGTGCTTCCTCGACTTCGAGCGGTTCGCAGCCGTCGACCTCCCCCTCTTCGATGCGCTGCACCTGATCTGGTCGTCGGGGCCGACCCGGAGCACCCCGGGCGTGGAGCCCCTCTTCGAGCTGGCACGGCGGGTGCGGGCCGGAGAAGAGGGGGGCGATGCCGCGGCTGAACTCCTCGCCGAGTGCGCAGAGTTCGAGGGAGTTCCCCGAGAACTCGTGCCGGCCGCCGTTCTCGCTTGTGCGATCGAGCTCGCTGCCTACCGGGCCCGCCCGGGGATGCCCGAAGCCGCCTGGCGCCCCCTCGTCCGCGACCTGGAGGTGTTCGTGGAGCCGCAACCCGGAGCCGGGAACGGCCCCTGAGCCCGGCTCGGCCCTCGAGCGAGGAGCGCCCGGCCCGGCCGAGCGCACCCTACCCGGCCCCGAGCTCCCGCCGCACGGCGTCACACCCTTCGCCCCCCAGCGCTCCGGCCCGGTCCTCCTCCCACCCAAAGGCGTGCACCCGCCGCCCGGGAGGAAGCTCGATCCGCTCGGCTCGCTCCTCGATCAGGGCGACGACCTCCGGCGGGACCGACCACCCCTGCCCCCAGTGGTTGTCCTCGACGAGGATCAGCCCCGAAGCGTGGCAGGCGACCACCGCTTCGAGCGTCTCGGGTCGCGCGATCATCGGGGTATCGCTCTTCCAGTTCCGACTGAAGGGGGCACGCATTTCTCCGGACGGCTCCCGCCCGAGGTAGTTCACGGACAGAATGAGGTCGTTTCGGTCCAGGAAGTAGAGCGCCTTCAGCTCCGTGGAGCTCATCACGACCTCGACCTCCTCGACCCGCTCTCCGAGGTCCCTTGCCACCCCCGCCCAGTCGGGCTCGCCCCGGTACTTGATCTCGAAGGGCCACCCCGCATCGGAGCCGAAGATCATGCGAGCCGTGTAGGGCAAGGCCGGGTTTCCCCAGGCAGCGAAGAGGAGCACGGGAACGAGCGCGGCCCCAGTCACGACCCTCGCCCAGCGCGGTGCGTCGGCTCCCTCGCTTCCGCGACCTGACCATGTCGCCACAACTCGGCTCGCCCCCTGTGCGACTTCGAGCCAGACCCATCGGAGCAGGGGACCGACCACCAGCGCCACAGCCATGAAGAAGAAGGGAAGGGCGTAGAAGATGTAGCGGTCCGCCTTCCAGGCGGCGAGGGTGTGCGCCCCGAAGATCGTCCCGAACACGAGCAGCCAGAGCGATGCCGGCCCCGGCCGCCGCACGAGCGCCACGAGGGCGATCAGGGGAAAGGGCGCCCACAGGAGCGGGTAGTGAAGGAGCATCGAGTTGTGGTAGTAGCGGAGGTTCGCGGCCTGGGGCTCGGCCCATGCCCCCTGCGCGCTCCCGAAGGCCCAGATCGCACGCTCGAGGTTCCCCGAGAGGTGGAACCAGAGGAGGGCCACACCGCCCGCGATGATCACCCCCCCCACCGCAAGGAGCCGGCTCGAGCGGGGCCCGGTCGCAGCCTCGCGCAGTCCCGAAAGCCCGCCTCCCGCGTACCCCACCGCCGCGAGCCCGACCGCCCCCACGAACCAGAGCCCTACTGCCCCCAGCCCGACGATGGAGCTGAGCTGCATGTGCAGTGCTCCTGCGGCGCACAGTGCACCGAACGCCAGGAGGAGGGCTCCCCGGCGAACCGAAGTCGTCCGGACGAGCATCCACGCGGCCCATGCCACCCCCAGGACGAAGAGCGCCTGGAAGCTGTAGAAACGCGCGAGCTGGCTGTGGTAGATCGCCTCCGGGGCGAGCGCGACCAGCACCCCCGCCGTCCATCCCTCCCACGGACCCACCGACCTCCGCACCCAGGCGAAGACCCCCACGACCAGAGCCGTTCCGGCCAGGAGGGCGGGCACCCGCGCCGCCACGAGCCCCTCGCCGAAGACGAGGTAGCTTGCGGCAACCATCCAGGTCATGAGCCATGCCCGCGTGTACTCGTAGTCGCCCACGAGCAGCGGGGCCCCGTCGCTCAGGAGCGAGGCCGCCGCGATCACGTGGTTCATCTCGTCCACATAAGGCGTGTGGTCGAGGTTCGCGAGCCGCAGTGCGAAGGCAAACACACCGATGGCCGCCGCCCCGAGGGCCACCTTCCGACGTTCACCCACCGGTCTCGTCATCCTCGCCGAAGGCCTCCACCCCTCGGCGCCTGCGCGCCCCCGGCGCATTCACATGCACGATGATCTCGCCCACGAGCCCGAGCGCCACCGCCTGCACCCCGAGCACGAGCAGCAGCGCCCCCACGAGGAGCATCGGCCGGTCGGCGAGCGCCTGACCCTGGATCCGCTGCAACGCAAGCACGCCGAGCACGAGGAACCCCGCCAGCACCGCCCCGCTCCCGATCAGCCCGACGAACCGCAGCGGCTTCTCGGTGAACCGCATGAGGAAGGCCACCCCGAGCACGTCCAGCACCCGCCGCACGTACACCCCGGGCGAGTACACCCGCGGCTGGCGGTCGTCCGGGTGCTGCGTCGCCTCGACCTCCACGACCTCCCACCCCGCCCGCATCGCGATCAGGGGGAGAAACCGGTGCGCATCGCCATAGAGTGGCAATGCGCCGAAGAGCTCCCTGCGGAGCGCACGCACCCCGCAGGCGACATCATTCAGCCGCTCACCGCCCACACTCTTCAGGAGCATGTGAAAGGTCCGATTCTGGAGCCTGTTCAGCCAGGAGTCCCGCCTCGGCCAACGCCGCGCGACCGACATCGCCGCGCCCCCCTCGAGCACGGGTGCGAGCACGGCGGGGAGGGCATCGGCCACGACCCGCGGGTAGGCCGGAAGGGTGAGCACCACCTCGAAGGCGGCCCGCTCCGCTCCCACCCGCAGGAGCGCCGTCTCCCCCGCCGACCGTCCGACCCGGAGCACCCGCACCGGCTCACCCCGGAGCGCGAGCGCCTCGAGCGCCCCCACGAGTTCGATCCACCCCGGCTCCACGACGAAGAGGAACTCAAAAGGCATCCCCGAAGCTCGGAGCGGCTCGGAGAACTCGGCGTAGAGGCGGTCGAGGGCGATGGGTCGTTCGGCCACGGGGACGACCACACTCACCCCGGGCACCCGCGCCTCGGCGTCACCCTCCATGAGCGCCTCGACCTCCATCATCGCGCCTCCACCCCCTCACGCACGAGAATCGAGCGTGCGGGCGCCCGCCTCGCCGCGTGGTGCACCGCCGCTTCGGTCAGGAGCCCGAGCATCGCGAGGTACGCACCGAGCCCCGCGACCAGCGCCCCGAGGGTCGGCAGCACGAGCCCGGCCTCGCCCGGACCTGCGCCCAGCCCACCGAGGGCGAGCACCACTCCAAGCACAACGGCGACGAGCCCCGCCCCCCCGAAGAGGAGCAGCGGCCGCTCCCGGAACGACCGAAGCACCGCCACCGCGAGGAGGTCGCTCGCCACCCGCCAGCTCCGCCCGAGCCCGTACTTGCTGGCCCCGACCCGTCGCGGATGGTGGCGCACCGGTACCTCGGCGACCCGAGCCCCCGCCGTCGCCACCGCCACCGCCGGAATGAAGCGATGCATCTCGGCATAGAGAAAGAGCCGCTCCACGAGCTCCCTTCGGTACACCTTGAGCGAGCAGCCATTGTCCCGCACCGGCACCCCCGTCACCCACCGGATCAGCCGGTTCGCCACCCATGAGGGCACCCGCCGTGTGAGCCACGGGTCCTGGCGCCGCTCCCGGTACCCCGTCACGAGGTCGTATCCCTCCTCGAGCTTCGCCACGAGCCCCGGGATGTCTCGCGGATCGTTCTGCAGGTCCCCGTCCATCGTCACGACGATGCGACCCCGCGCCCGATCGAGTCCCTCCTGTGTTGCGCCCGTCTGCCCAACGTTTCGTGCCAGCAGCACGCCCCGCACCCGAGAATCGGCCCGCACCGCACCCCTGATCTCCCGCGCCGTCCCGTCGCGGCTCCCGTCATCCACGAGGAGCAGCTCCCAGGCCCACCCCTCGAGCGCCTCCCGCACCGCCTCGACGAGCGCCCGCACATTCCCCTCCTCGTCGAAGAGGGGAACCACCACGGAGACGCGGATCGTGTTGCTCATGCACCACCCCCGTTGCACGAACCGGACCAGACGGGCACCCCCTTCAGGCCCCGAAGCGAGAGCTCGAGGCTCATCAGGCACCAGAGGCGGTGCGCATGGTTCCGCCGCCCCGCCAGGTGCTCCCCCTCGAGC
>SLDT01000149.1 GCA_007125125.1 Gemmatimonadota bacterium
CGAGGTGGGGGTCGAGCTCTTCCACACCGGGTTCGGAGCGGGAGAGGCGATCTTCGACCACGAGGTCGAGTTCGCGTGGGAGGTGGACGAGGTGCGCAGGGTGCTGGCCGAGGGTGCCTTCCTCCGAATGGGGCCGGAGAGCCGGGGGCGCATCGAGGTGCGGGTGAGCGAGCCGCCCGAGGTGCGCCGGGCGCTGGCGCGCGAGATCACGGACTCGGTCGCGGCGCGCGGGGTGCCGGAGGGGGCGGTCGAGGTGCGGGTCCTGAACGCGTACAAGCAGGGGTTCTCCTGGATCGAGGACGCGGTGCTCCCCCGGCTGCGCGGGCAGGGGGTGGAGCGCATCGAGATCCGCTACCACCACCTCGAGGAGTCCGAGGAGCTCCCCTGGTCGGTGATGGAGGCCGACACGCGCTGGCTCCAGGAGCTCTTCCCCGTCGAGGGGGTGCTCGCGCGCGAGCTGGGGATCGCCGAGGACGCGGTGGTCTTCCGGGCGACGCACGCGGCCGAGCCGGTCTACCTCCTGCGGGCCTTCGATGGCGCGGGGGCGGTGGTCCACGAGGAGGGGTTCTCGCCCCGCTGGGTCGAGCGCGCCTACTTCGAGCTCTTCCCGGACTACGAGCGGATTCGGGTGACGACGGGCTGGGTCGAGGTGGAGCTCGGGGGCGAGACGGTCGTGAGCGAGCGGGTGCGGACCGATCTCGAGGCCTTCTGGGACGAGTGGCAGGGGATCGTGCTCCCACGCCTGCGCGACTACGTGATGGACCTCCAGGAGGGGCGCATCTCGTCCGGGAACGCGCCCTTCTTCGACGAGCTCTCGATCGAGGTGCGGCTGAGCGAGCCGAACCACCGGATCGGGGTCGACGAGGAGGTGATCTCGTCGCTCGAGTCGCTCCACAACGACCTCTACTTCACGACGCTCGCCTTCATGGCGCACCTGGGCCAGCACTACAACGTGGGGAGCCTCAGCTACCCCGGCCGGGTGCTCCCCCACATCGATCCCACGGGGGAAGGCAAGCCGGGCCACGCACGGATCCGCCTGACGGGGCGCACGCGGGCGTCGGCCGAGCTCGTGCTGAGGGTGCGGGCCGAGGGGGAGGAGCCGGGGCGCTGGCGCTACGGGCTCTCGAACCTCCCGACGGCGGCGCCGAAGCTGCGGGGGATCGCGGTGCGGGAGGGCGAGGAGGGGCTCCGGCGCGCCCTCTTCGAGGTGATGGCGCGCGACTCGATCGACCGGTTCGCGGAGTACCGCGGGCGGTCCTCGGAGGCGGCGATCGACCGGACCTTTCTCCCGGTCGGGATGCTCGAGGGCATGGTGGAGCGGGTGCGCGAACTGCACGGGGCGGGGGTGCTCGAGCGGGGGCTCGCCTTCGAGGGGGTGGGCGAGCTTGCGTTCCGGTTTCTGGTCGACGACGCGGACGACTTCCGGCGGAGCGCGGTGCTCCCGGTGAGCGCCGATCCGATGCCGACGAGAAACCCCGTGCTCCTGGCGCGCGGGTGGAGCCACGACGGCTCGCCGATGGTGCAGTGGGAGACGCCGATGCCCCCGGCCGAGAGCGACTCGATCCTGGCGCGGCTCGCGACCTTTCCCGAGGTGACGGTCTACCACGCGGCGCGCTCCTTTCTCGGGCAGAACGTCTTCGCGGCGGACTTTCACGCGCCGGTCGAGGCGGACTTCGTCTCGGTGGCGAAGCTGACGGCGGTGCGCCCGACCGTCTTCCTCTCGGGGCGACAGCACGCGAACGAGGTGTCGAGCACGAGTCACCTTCTGAGACTCGGGGAGCTCTTCGTGACGGATCCGGAGTACCGGGCGCTCCTGGACCGGGTGAATGTCGTGATCCACCCGATGGCGAACCCCGACGGGGCGCAGCTCGCCTGGGAGATGCAGCTCGTGAACCCCGACTTCACCCTGCACGCGGGGTACCTCGGGGCGCTCGGGGTCGACATGACGACGGGGGCGGGGTCGAGCGACCCGGTCTACCCGGAGTCGCAGGTGCGGCCGCGGATCATGGGGGAGTGGCTCCCGGACATCTTCCTGAACCTGCACGGCTACCCCTCGCACGAGTGGGTGCAGCACTTCTCGGGGTACGCGGCCTGGGTGCGGGGGCGCACGACGACGCAGCGCACCTGGTGGACGCCCAGGGGGTGGTTCATTCCCGGGTTCTCCTGGGTCGACGATCCCGACCATCCGGAGATCAGGACGGCGCAGTTCGCGATCCTGGATGCGATCGCGGGGTCGATCACGGGCGAGCCGGAGGTGGCCGCGATGAGCGAGCGGCAGTACGGGCGCTACGCGCGCTATGGGCGGCAGGAGGTGGACGGGTTCCGCGAGCACTTCCACGAGGGGGTGCTCATGTACCTCTCGCTCCAGGGGAGCCGCGCGACGGGCTCGGGGCCGGGGAACCCCCGGATCAACACCTTCTCGGCGACGACGGAGGCGCCCGACGAGACGGCGCGGGGCGAGTGGCTCGACTTGGTGGCGCGGGCGGGGCTCGCGCACACGACGGCGGTGACGCGGTACCTGGCCGAGGGGGAGGCGCGGGTCGAGCGCGAGGCCGAGGCGTTCGACGGGTGGGTGCTCAGGAATGTCTTCCGCACGCGGCCGGTGCTCCCGGTGGAGCGGGAGGAGGAAGAGGATCCCGGAGACGACGTTCCGCCCGCGAACGGCGCGCCGCCGGGAAGGGAGTGAGCGGGAGGGATCGGGAGGTGCGGGGTGATGATGGTGCGCGGTGCCGGGAGTCGGCGCGCTGAGCCCCGATCCTCGTGACGCAGAGATGGTGCATCAGGCCGGGCGGAGGGCGGATAGTCAGAACTTCAGGTACGCTACTTGCGCGAGCGAGATTATCCTTGAAGGCTCTGGCTATCGCGCCAGGTGAGCGAGGGGGCTGCCTCAGTCTGGAGAGAAGATGCCATGAAGCGGATGAACTACCACGGTGCCGTTCGGGGGGGCTTGGTCCTCGCCATCGTGCTCGCCTGCGGTGGTGTGGGCGCGTGCGTTGCACCCGCGGACCGCGGCGACGAGGGCGGGCGGGCGTTCGAACCGTCGGCCGTGCGCTCCTACATCGAGACCGAGCCGGGGCCCTACGAGGGGGTCCCGGTTACGGTCTTCGAGGACACGATCCCGGCGTGCGAGCAGTGCGAGCTCCGGCTCAACCCCGTGGGCGCCTTCGGCTCGATCCAGGACTCCGTCCTGCTGGGAGATACGCCAGTGATGGTGGAGCGGGACTCGCGCGGTCGGTTCTATGCGGCGGTCCGCATGTCGGGCCTCCACCAGGTCATCCTGTACGAACCCGATGGCAGGATCGTGCGTACGGTCGGGCGTGCGGGACAGGGCCCCGGGGAGTTCCGCACGCCACCCGCGAGCCTCCACGTGGACGCGGGCGACAGCCTGTGGGTGGTCGATTTCGCGGGTTTCGTGAACGTCTTCGATTCGGCCGGGGCATCGGTCCGGGCCGTCGGGCTGAACCCGGCGTTTCCTCCGGCTCAGCTCGTTCAGGTCAACGAGGCCGGGATCCTCGTGTCCGGTCAGGTGCAGGCACTTGACCTTCGGAGCCATCCCCTGCACCTGTTCGACCACGGTGGCGACCACCTCAGATCCTTTGGTCCCCTTGGCCTACCAGCGGCCGCACGCGCGTCGTCAGGGCGGGAGGAGGCGGTACCGCCTCAAGCATGGTTCCAACTTGTCGGACGATCGAAGTCCGGTGGTCTGTGGGTGGCCGTTGTGACGAACTACAGGTTGGAGCGCATTGATGACAAGGGCGAGGTGACGCGGATCGTGGCTGTGCGGGGCCCGGAGTCGTGGAACACCCGGCTCCATCTGTCCATGCAGGAGTCGCTGCACGACGACACTCCGCTCGTTCTCATGCCCCGTCCTCTCAGGTTGGGCGGGATTCACGAGCTGGGAGACGACCTCCTTCTGGTCGTGTTCAACGCGCCAGCGCTCGATTGGGAAGAGGCGGAGTTGCGCCCCCACGACCGGTTCCCTGATGACCGTCTTGCGACCGAGGTGGACCAGAACCTGGTGGACGCACGGGTGGACGTGATCCATCTGCCGACCGGGGCCGTGCTTGCCCGGACGCGGCTCCCGACCGTGGCCTATGCCACCGCGGACGGCACGGTGTACACGACGACCGTCGACGATCTGGGCGTGATCCGGATCGAGGCGTTCGAAGTGGAACTGATCGGGTTCGACGGCTGGCAGGGTGCGGGTTCGGAGTGAGCGTGGAAGCGCCCGGGGGGAGGTCCCGATCATTGGCGTTGGCGCCGCGCGGTGACCGCAGAAGTGGTGATCGCTCCCGCCGCAGCCGCGCCGCTCGTGGCGCAGTCTGCGATGGTCGACCCCGGGGGACGGCTCTGGATATCCTCCGGAGCTGCTGAGGTCCCCCTACCGGACCAGCCAGCCTGCACCTCTTTCGGCGGAGTCGCTGGGGATGCATGTTTCGATCGTGCTGCATGCATATCTCTGGGAGACCATCCATGCGTACCACCCTTGACATCGACCGCGAACTCCTGGGGCGGGCGAAGGCTGCCCTGGGGGCTGCCACCTATACCGAGACGATCGAGCGCTCCCTGAGCCGGACCGTGGATCAGGCCGAGCTCGACGCCCTGCTGGAGTCCCTCAAGGGGGAAGACCTGGTATGGTCCCTGGCCGAGATGAGGGCCTACCGCCAGAGGGATCCTGGCGACCGTTCTTGACACCTCTGTCCTGGTGGTGCGCCTTCGGCGGTGCCCGCCGGCGGGGAAAGCAGTGGTAGCGGCCACCGCGATCAAGCCAGGCTACCTCACGAGCGACGGGATCCTGTACACCGTCAAGGCCAGCGAACTTGGGCGTGATCCGGATCGAGGCAGTCGAAGTGGAGCGGATCGGGTTCGGTGGCTGGCAGCACTGATCTCCGCGCCCTTTGGTGGAGTCCCGGGGGCAGGAGGTTTCACGCAGGAGCAGGGAGGAAGACATGAAACTGACGGGATCCATCATCGCGGTGACGCTGCCGCTCGCCCTCCTTGCTGCGCCGGTGCCGGTCACGGCGCAGACCGAGCCGCCCCCACCCGTCGAATCGCTCTCCCTCGAGGAGCTGGTGGAGCTCTACGAGGTCGCCCTGGCGGCCGTGTACCGGAGGTTCTGCCATGAAGAGGGCATCACCCGCGATGCGCTCACGATTCCCCCTCGGATGACGCAGCCCCCGCGGGTGCGTGTGGGTCCGGGCTCGGGCTGGGTGCTCCTGAGGAGCCCTCCCCGGACCCGGCCGTGCCCTCTCTGACTTCTCGGGCCGCCGGGGGCTGAAGAGTGCGGGCATCGATGCGTCCCTGCGGTTCGCTGGTGGCGGCGTGGCCGAGTGAACCCCACGGAACGCCGTGGCTCAGTCCTGCCGCGGGCTTCTTTCCCTGGACTCCCGAATCGCCGCGATGATGTCATCGCGAGTCAGATCGGTGTCGACACCCGGAACGTCAAGAGGGGATGCGTCCGACCGGACCGGTCGCAGCGCAAACTCACTTCCATCGCGACGCTCGATGCGGACCTCGCCCCCCTTCCGAGCCACTGGATCCAGCGTCACGCCGGGCACCTCTCGCAGAGACCCTTCCTGCCTCGCCCGGTCAGGCGCGCGGGGTTCCATCGGTTCGTCGGTCATGAGGGCTTCGACCTTCTCCGCTACCGCCAGAATGATGAACTGATGGGCCGAGATGCCCTCCCTCTCGGCGATGTCCTTGACCGCGCGATGCAGTGACTTGGGAAGTCGCAGGGTCATTCGGCGCATGTGTTGGCCTCCTTCAGGAACGAGCCTGGTCCAGAAGTCGAAAGGGCCGTTCGCTCCAGCGGGCTGGAGATCCGCCTCACACCCAATGTGGGTGTTCGAGAGCAGTTCGTCCACGGGACGGCGTGGCTGATCCCGTTGCATGATTGGCCGGGACGCGGACGCAGACGTTTCCATCGCGGGGGGCCGCGGGGGACCGTGGCCTGTTTCCCCATCCGGTGGCGCACCCGGCCGCGAGGTCGTATCATGCTGTCCGGCGATCTCGCCCCTGTCGAGGCGAGGGGCACGGTCTGGTCCGGTGCCCCGGGGACCCCTTCGGCATGGCACACCCCTCGAACCGGGAGTCGATCGATGGACGAGAGCACGATTTTTGGTGGATTGATGGCCCTCTGGGGCCTCTTCATGCTCGGGATCTTCGTCCTGATGCTCGTCGTCTGGTGGAAGATCTTCGCAAAGGCCGGGCATCCGGGCTGGCTCGGCCTCCTCATGGTCATCCCCATCGCGAACATCGTCGTCATCCTGATGCTCGCCTTCGGCGAGTGGCCGATCCACCGCGAGCTCGAGCGTATCCGCGGCACGAGCTACGGCTGATCCGTGGCGCTCGACTTCGAGACCTTCCTGGAGGTCGACATCCGGGTCGGGCGGATCGTCCGGGCCGAGACCTTCCCCGAGGCGCGCAAGCCCGCCTACCGCCTCTGGATCGACTTCGGGAGCGAGCTGAGCGAGAAGCAGTCCTCGGCGCAGATCACGGAGCGCTACGCACCCGAGGATCTCCCCGGCCGCCAGGTGCTCGCGGTCGTGAACTTCGCGCCGCGCCAGATCGGCCCCTTTCGCTCCGACGTGCTCGTGCTCGGGGTGAGCGACGCCGAGGGCGCGGTCATCCTCGTGGGCCCGGACCGCGAGGCACCCCTCGGGGCACGCCTGCACTGACGCATGGAGGGGGCGCGGCCGTCGACCCTGTCGGGCAACCCCGGGGCGATGTAGGATAACCTTCACGCGATGTGACAGTACGGCCTGGTCGGCCATCCGCCTCCTGACCGTCGAGTGATCCATGCCCCAACGAGACGAGACCGAAATCTCCCGCCTGCTCGCCCTCGCGCGTGCAGGCAGTTCCGGGGCGCGTGAAGATCTGTTCTCGCTGGCCTACGACGAGCTCAAGGAGCTGTCCCGGGTGCAGCGTATGCGGTGGGCAGGGAACCACACCCTGCAAACGACCGGGCTCCTCCACGAGGCCTACCTCAAGATCGTCGGGGCGGAGGCCGTTGACTGGCGGGATCGTGCCCACTTCTTTGCGGTCGCAAGCCTGGCCATGCGGCAGATCCTCATCAACTACGCCGAGCAACGGCTGGCGCAGAAGCGGGGAGGAGGGGCGGTCGTGGTCCCGCTCGAGGAGGCAAATCCAGTTGCACCGGAGGTGGCTGAGGAGCTGCTCGCCTTGAATGAGGCGCTCGACCGACTCGGTGCCATGAATGAACGCCAGCGCCGCGTGGTCGAGCATCGATTCTTCGCGGGACTCACAATTGCCGAAACGGCCGAGGTTCTGGGGGTGTCAGGTGCCACGGTGAGCCGGGACTGGGCGCTCGCAAGCGCTTGGCTGCGCCGCGAGCTGAGCGATGCGGGCTTCGGTCCGGCCGACCCGGGCTTGGAGTCATGAGCGAGGCTCTTCGCGCCCGAGTCGAGGAGGTGTTCCTCGAAGCCCTCGCGCTCCCGGAAACGGATCGCGCGGCCTGGGCCCGACGGATGTGCGACGGGGAGCCGGAGGTTCTCGCCGAGGTGCTGTCGCTCTTGAGCTTCGCGGAGGGTGCCGACAGTTACCTGGCAGCGCTCGCGGCCAGATCGGGTGCACCACTCGGAGACAGGACGAAGCTGACCGAGGAGGAGGACACGGGAGCCCGACGCCTGGGTCGCTATCGACTCTTGCGAGAGATCGGCCGCGGAGGCATGGGCGCAGTCTACCTCGCCGAGCGCGCCGACGGCGAGTTCAACCGGCAGGTTGCGGTCAAGGTGCTGAGGCGGGGGCTCGACACGGATGACGTTCTGGCGCGCTTTCGAGCCGAGCGACAGATCCTTGCTTCGCTTGAACACCCTTACATCGCCCGACTCTTCGACGGCGGTGCGACGCCCGGAGGTCGACCCTACCTGGTCATGGAGCTCGTCGATGGCCTCCCGATCACCACCTACTGTGATCGCCATCACCTGACCGTGGAGGAGCGCCTCCGCCTCCTCGTGAAGGTCGCACGTGCCGTCGAGCATGCGCACGGCAAGCTTATCGCGCACCGAGACATCAAGCCGTCGAACATTCTCGTGAAGCCCGACGGCACGCCAAAACTGCTGGACTTCGGGATCGCCAAGCTGCTCGACGACACGGAGGTGGCCGGACAGGGCCCGCTCACGCGCACCGGACTGCGGCTCATGACGCCTCAGTACGCCAGCCCGGAGCAGTTGCGAGGTGAGCCGGTCACGACCACGAGCGACGCATATCAGCTCGGGGTGCTGGCCTATCAGCTCCTGGTCGGACGACGCCCCTATCCGGTGGCCGGCCACAAGGCAGGAGAGATCGAGAGCATCATCGAAGGCGAGCATCGCTTGTCTCCGACCGCTGCTCTCCTCGACGGGTCGAAGACCACATCGACCCATGGATCGGGAGACGAGGGCCGAGATGAGCTGGCGCCCGAAGAAGTCGCTCGCCTCCGGGGAACGGACGTACGCGGGTTGCGGGCTCGTCTGCGAGGAGATCTGGACATCATCCTTCACAAGGCAGTTCAGGCCGATCCGGACGAGCGCTATGCCTCGGCAGGTGAGTTGGCAGACGACATCGACCTGCACCTGAGCGGCCTGCCCATCCTGGCCCGAGCTCCTTCGGTTCGCTACCGGGCCGGGAAGTTTGCTCGGCGACACCGCTTGGGGGTGGCGCTGGCCACGCTGGCCCTTGCCGCAGCGGCAACCGGGGCGGCGTGGGAGTCGTGGAGGTCCGCGAAGGTGTCGGCCGAGCGGGAGCGATCCAGCTTCGAGGCCGAGGTCGAGCGAGCCAGATTCGGGGCGGAGCAGGCAGGGGCGGTGCCCAGTCCCTGGGGGTCCGGACGGGCGATGGCCATCAACGACAGCGGGGTCGTGACCGGGGCAATCCGGAACGAGTGGGGCTACCAGCAGGCCGTCCGCTGGGTTGTTGCGTCCGGCGGGACTGTGGCCGGCCCATACACGTTCGACGCCCGGCACTTGCCCGATACGATCGTCGCCTGGGGTTGGTTTGCTTCGGTGGCCACCGGGATCAACAGCCGGGGCCACGCAGTGGGGTATGAAGAATTGGAGGCGGGCAGGCGGCCCCTGCTCTTCGTCGAAGGCGAAGCCGAGCTGTTGTCCCGCCCCCCGGGGGCGATCGACACGTGGGCCGAAGATATCAACGACTCGGGCCTGGTTGTCGGGGCAGCCACATTCCCCGGGTCAGCGCAGCCCATCAGACGTGGGTTGGTCTGGTTTGATCCGCGCAACTCCTCCGAGCCACCGGTCCTGCTGCCGACTCTGCCCGGGGAAGATGGCAACACTGGTCGCTGGATCAGCGACGCCGGTTTGATCGGGGGCTATGGCAGCGATACGGGCACCCTGGTGTTCTGGCGCGTGGGTCCGGATCGGAGCATATCGGAAGCCGAGCTGATCGGCACGGGTCGAGCATTGGCGATGAACGAGTCGGGGATAGCGGTCGGTGACTTCGGCGACCTTCGAGATGCTGGATCGCCACTTCGTCCGTTCTTTCGCCCGGCCGGTGCTGAAAAGGTCGAGCTCGAACTACTCGGTGGGCATCGGCAGGGCGGAGCCTGGGCCCTCGACAGTCCTCCCGACGGCGAGGCCGTCACTGTCGTCGGTCACAGCGCCCCCGGCCCCAACGGATCGGGCGGGCCTGCCCGCGCGGTGTCATGGACGGTACGTCCGGACGGCACCGTGGAGGGTCCCGTGGCGCTCGAGCCTGTCGACGGCTACACCGAATCATGGGCGGCCGGCGTGGACGCGCATCGGCGGATCGTCGGCTACAGCTACACCCCGCTCGAGTCAGCTCCCTTCACCATGCCCACACTCTGGATTCCGTTGCCGGAGGGCGGGGGCCACGTCGCCACCTCACTCGGGGCTTTCGGACCCGGTCCTTCCGCGTCGCTGGTCTACTCGTGCGCGGGAGGGGCCTGCCGGTTCGCGGATACGAGCCGGCGTGGATCAGGACTGATCGTTCGACGTTCCTGGCAATCCGGAGCACGGGAGTTCGGGGTCGATGACGAGGCCTCCTTCAGCTTCACGAGTCCTGGCGTCCACGCCGTCACGCTCGAGGTGCTGGACGTGAACGGTCGTCGCGATCAAGCCCGCGTCGAGCTCCAATGCGCCCGGCGTCTTCTCACCGGCGTGCACTGTCGCTAGAAGGCTGTTGACGATCGGCGGGCACTTGCATGAGGGTTCGCGCGAGGGGGATCCCGATCAGCTCGTCCTCGACGAGGAAGGCATCGTGGCCGTAGGGCGAGTCGACCTCGATGAGCTCGACCGGCGCGGCGATCCCTTCGGCGAGCTTGCGCATCTGCCAGAGGGGCACGAGGGTGTCCTCGCGCACCGCGACGAGGGTCGTGGGCGCGCGGATCTCACCGGGCTCGATCCGGTGCAGGTCGAGCGACTGGCACAGGCACAGGAAGTGCGCCAGGTCGAAGCGATCGGCGAAGGTCTCGCCCTGGTGCTGGAGGTACGACTCGACCTCGAAGCGGAACCCCCGCTCGGTGCGGACCGGCTCCATCGCGAAGCGCTGGTCGAACTCCTCGGCCGAGCGGTACGTCGTCATTGCGAGGGATCGAGCAAGGACGAGCCCGCGGCGCAGGTCCCCGTTCTCGGCCCCGAGGATCGCGATCTGGCGCTGGAGGGCACGCAGCGCGGTCGCCATCGGGTGGCTCCGGTGCGCCCCGCTGATCGCCACGACCCGATCTGCCCGCTCCGGGAGGAAGGCACCGAAGGCGAGCGCCACCATCGCGCCGTACGAAGCTCCCACAACGGCCCGCACTCGCTCGATCCCGAGGTGGTCGAGGAGGATCCCGAGCGCGCGGGCCTGGTCGCCCGTGGTGACGGCGGGGATCGCCAGCTCGTCGGCACGGGCCGGCGGAGCGCTCGAGTTGCCCGGGCCCCCGACCCAGTCCATCCCGATCAGGTTGAAGGCGCCGGTGTCGAGGATCCGGCCTCCGCCCACGAGGCGTTCCCACCAGCCGTCGCGGGGGTCGCCGTCGTGCGCGCAGACGTGCGCCTGCGCCGAAATCCCGCCAAGGACGACGAGGGTGGGGGCGTCCGGATTCCCGATGCGCTCGTAGCCGAGGCGGAGCTCCTCGATTCGGCCGCGCTCGAGCTCGAGCTCGAGGGTGCGTCCGGTCTCGGCGATCAGGCGCTCTCCCCGGGGGACGGCGGGCTCGGCTCGCACTGCTGGGAGGGAGTGCGACATGGTGCTATCTCCTGTGGTCGTCAAACGTTGTTGGGAGCGGTTCGTGTGTTGGGGCAGATCCTGTGCCTCCGACCTCGGTCTCCGTCTCTCGGCTCCTGACCAGGGAAAAAAAAGACCCGGTCTCGCGAGGCGAGGCCGGGAAGGCGGAGGACCCTGGTCTTCGAAGGAGCGTCTACATCATGTTCGACACCGTTCGAGGGGCAGCCGACCCCGGCTCACTCGCCGAGCAGGGACAACAACACCGCGGAAACACCGGGACTGGTGCTCCGCTGTCCTTCTGGCGGCTGTCGGCTCCCCGGGGAAGCATCGAACGGGTTTGCATCGGAAGAGTGGTTTCGGTGAGAGAGTGTGAGGGTAAGGTAAGGAAAAACCTCAACCTGTACTACTCCCGTCCTGCCCCAAGGTTCGGGGGCGTTCACCTCTTCGTCAGCCGCCTGACCAGGGGCCAGCCGTGCGTCGAGGCCGACTTCGGATCGAGAAGCCGAGGAGGCGGAGAGATCGTCCCGATGCCCCGACGAGGGCAGATGGCTGCCCGTCACCGGGACATCGGGACGCAGACCTAAAAGGCTGTTGAAAAAAGGCATCATCCGGCTCGCGGTCCAGGTACCAGATCGGTATATTTCATGGAGCCATCACGCCACCTTTCGATGAGGAGGTTCTTGCCGATGCTGGGTCGCAAC
>SLDT01000212.1 GCA_007125125.1 Gemmatimonadota bacterium
CATCGACCGGAGCTTCGAGAGTGATTTCTGAGACGGACCCGCTGACGGCCCCTTCGCTGGACGACCTCCTCAACCGGCACTTCGCCGGGAAGGTCGTGCGCAAGGACCTCACGAAGCTCGTGAAGGAGGGCGCGAACGTGCCCGTCTTCGTGCTCGAGTATCTGCTGGGGAGCTACTGCGCATCCCAGGACCCCGAGGTCGTGGCCGATGGGCTCGAGACCGTGAAGCGCATTCTGGCCGACAACTTCGTCCGGCCCGACGAGGCGGAGAAGATCAAGTCGCTGATCCGCGAGAAGGGCACCTACAAGGTAATCGACAAGATCAGTGTGCAGCTGAACGAAAAGCGGGACGCGTACGAGGCGCACCTGGTGAGCCTGGGCATTACCGGCGTCACTGTGCCGACCAACTTCGTGAAGGAGTACGAGAAGCTCCTGGTGGGCGGGATCTGGGCGCTCGTCACCCTCGAGTACTTCTTCGAGGAGGGACAGAAGAGTTCGCCGTTTTCCGTGCGGCAACTCAAGCCGATCCAGATGCCCAACATGGACATGGGTGAGCTGCGGGAGGGCCGCAGGCACTTCACCACCGAGCAGTGGCTGGACGTGCTCATGCGCTCTTCGGGGATGGAGCCGACCACCCTCGACGAACGCGTGAAGTGGCATCTCCTCGCCCGGATGATCCCGTTCGTCGAAAGCAACTTCAACATGTGCGAGCTGGGGCCCCGGGGCACCGGGAAGAGTCACATCTACAAGGAAATCAGCCCCAACAGCATCCTGGTGTCGGGGGGGCAGACGACGGTTGCGAACCTCTTCTACAACCTGGTGCGCCGGCAGATCGGTCTAGTGGGGGTGTGGGACGTCGTGGCATTCGACGAGGTGGCGGGGATTCGTTTCAAGGACCATGACGGCGTCCAGATCATGAAGGACTACATGGCCTCGGGATCGTTCGTGCGGGGTCGGGACTCGCTCAACGCCTCGGCGGCCATGGTCTTTGTGGGGAACATCGACAACGTCGAGACGCTGCTCAAGACGAGCCACCTTCTGGCGCCCTTCCCCGATGTGATGATCGACTCGGCCTTCTTCGACCGCTTCCATGCCTACATCCCGGGGTGGGAGATCCCGAAGATGCGGCCCGAGTTCTTCACCGATAACTACGGGTTCATCGTCGACTACCTGGCCGAATTCTTCCGCGAGATGCGGAAGGAGAACTACGGCGACGCGATCAACCGCTACTTCCGGCTGGGGCGCGACCTGAACCAGCGGGACACCATCGCCGTGAAGCACACGGTGTCGGGGCTCCTCAAGCTGCTGTACCCCCATGGAGAGTACGACAAGGAGGCGGTCCGGCACTGCCTGGAGTACGCCCTCGAGGTGCGCCGGCGCGTGAAGGAGCAGCTCAAGCGGATCGGCGGCATGGAATTTTTCGATGTGCATTTCAGCTACATCGACCTCGAGACGAACGAGGAGCGGTTCGTGGTTGTGGCGGAGCAGGGGGGAGGGACGCTGATCCCCGAAAGCCCGCTGAGCCCCGGAGCCCTGCACACGGTGGCGAGAGGGAGCGGCGGCCATCTCGGGCTCTACCGGCTCGAAACCCAGATCACGTCGGGAAGCGGGCAGCTCAAGCTGTCCGGCCTCGGCTCGAATACCGCTTCGAAGGAGTCCGTGAAGGTCGGATTCGACTACTTCCGCGCCAATGCCCGACAGGTCCAGGCGTCTGCAAAGCCGGGCGACAACGACTACCACCTGCACGTGGTGGAGTCCCACAACACGGGCCCGTCCACCGCGTTGACGCTGGCAGGGTATGTGGCCCTGTGCTCTGGGCTGCTTGGGAAGGCGATCGAACCGCAGATGGTCGTGCTCGGAACGATGAGCCTCGGGGGCAACATCGTGCCCGTGGAGAACCTGGCCGAGTGCCTGCAGGTCGCGGCGGACGCGGGTGCGAAGCGCATCCTTCTTCCCATGGCCAGCGTCGGCGACATCCAGACGGTGCCGGGCGAGCTGTTCGCCAAGTTCCAGACGAGCTTCTACGCGGATCCGAAGGATGCGGTGTTCAAGGCGATGGGGGTGCAGTAGGGGGCCGTGCTGGAGGCCCGAAGTCAAAGCTGCACCGTTGAGTGAGCTCGCCTCCTGAACCCGCAGAGACAACGAAAAGGAAAAACGCACGTGAAGGCTGACATTCTGACACCCAAGCAGCTTTTCCAACGGGATATCCGGTACATGATCCCCCTCTTCCAGCGTCCGTACGTCTGGAACCAGGAGGATCAATGGGAGCCGCTCTGGGAAGATGTTCGCGCGACCTCCGAGAGGTTCCTTGAGGCTCTGGCGAAGTTCGGACCGGAGCGAATGGCCGAGGCAGAAAGGGCCGTGGCCCCACACTTCCTTGGGGCCGTGGTCCTGCAGCAGCAGGCCACCTCAACCCTTGAGATCGAACAGCGGTACGTGATCGACGGTCAGCAGCGTCTGACGACGCTCCAGATCCTCCTCGATGCGGCCCAGGAGGTGTGCGAAGGGATGGGGCTGGTGGGTGAGGCGAAACGGCTCTCCAAACTCGTCCTCAACGATGAAGACCTGACGGGGTCGAATCCGGACCAGGGGTTCAAGGTCTGGCCTACGATGAGTGACCAGGACCCTTTCCGGGCGGCCATGACGAACGGGCAGGGTACGGACGAATTCGCCGACTCGGCCATCGTGCAGGCTCATGACTACTTCCAATTGCAGATCGAGGAATGGCTTCGAGGCGGAGTCGAGGAAACGAGCCTTCTTTCCCGTGCGCTGGAGACAACGCTGGCGGGTCTCCTGAACCTCGTGGTAATCGACCTGGAGGGCTCGGATGACGCGCATGTCATTTTCGAGACGCTGAACGCTCGTGGTACGCCGCTCATCGATTCCGATCTGATCAAGAACTACTTCCTCTACCATGTTCAGCAGGATGGTGGCTCCCAGAAGGAGCAGTACGAACGGGTGTGGAAGCCCCTCGACGACCGGTGGTGGCGGGCTGAAGTTCGACAGGGTCGGTTGGTTCGGCCGAAACTCGACGTTTATCTGAACTACTGGCTGACCATGCGGACCCGTTCGGAGGTCACCGCGAGCCGCGTGTTCGACGCGTTCCGGGACTACGCGAAGGACCGAGCCATCGGCGATGTGGGCCGAGACATGAGCG
>SLDT01000021.1 GCA_007125125.1 Gemmatimonadota bacterium
GGGCTGGTGCCGGGGCTGGCCCGGGCCTCACCAGGCGGCGAGTTCCCGGATGCCCGCGAGGACGTCGGGAACCTGGGGAAGGATGACCTGCTCGAGATCGGGAGCGTAGGCAACCCAGGTATCCTTCGATGCGATGCGCCGGACCGGCCCGTCGAGCCAGGGAAAGAGGTCATCCGCGATCCGAGCCGCGATTTCGGAGCCGATGCCCCATGACAGGGAGTCCTCATGCACGACGAGCACCTTGTTCGTCTTCTTCACGGACTCCCCGATGAGGTCCATGTCCAGCGGATTCAGCGTGCGCAGGTCGATGACCTCGACGCGGATGCCGTGGTCACGCTCGGCCTGCCTGGCCGCGTCGAGGGAGCGCTTCACGAGCGCGCCGCAGGTCACGAGGGTGAGGTCCGTTCCTTCCTGCACCACCTTCGCCTTTCCGAAGGGAATCATGTACTCCGGGCCGGGATTCCGACCCTTGTTGTAGACCTGGCGGTAGAGGTGCTTGTGTTCAAGGAAGAGTACGGGGTCGTCACACCGAATGGCAGTCCGCAGGAGGCCGTTCGCGTCTTCCGCGTTCGATGGAAGCACGACGCGCAGCCCCGGGGTGTGCGTGAAGAGCGTTTCACCCGTCTGGGAGTGGTAGATCGCTCCTCCCCTCAGGTAACCTCCGTAGGTGCAACGGATCACGACCGGCGCCGACCAGTGGTTCGCCGAGCGGTACCGCATCGTCGCGAGCTCGTTGCGAATCTGGTGGAATGCGGGCCATATGTAGTCGAAGAACTGGATCTCGACCACCGGCTTGAATCCGCGCAGTGCCATCCCGATCGCACGCCCGACGATGTTCGCTTCAGCCAGCGGCGAGTTGAAGACCCGAACGTCCCCGAACTCCCTCTGAAGTCCGTGCGTCACCTTGAAGACGCCACCCTTCCCGGACACTTCGTCGAGCGCCTCCGAGCGCGAGGCGTCTGCGACGTCCTCGCCAAACACCACGATCCTCGGGTCGCGCCGCATCTCGTCGCGCATGCAGGCGTTGAGCAGATCGACGACCGTGTACTCCTTGTCGCCCTGATACGACGGGTCGTCTTCCGTGTCGAAGTTCGGACCCGTCGGGTCGACCTCCTCGCTGAAGAGCCAGCGAGTGGCAGTCGCGGGGTCGGGCTGTGGGTGCTCCAGCGCCTCGTCGGCCGCCTGGGCCACTTCTTCCTGAACCTCGCGCTCGAGGGCATCCAGCTCCTCCTCCTCGGCGAGACCCTCCTGCAGGAGCAGGTTCCGCATCCGGACGAGCGGATCCCGCAGGGCCTGCTTTTCGCGCTCGGCCTCGGGCCGGTACATGCGCTCGTCGTCGGACATGGAGTGGGAGTAGGGGCGCACGGTGTGGGCGTGGACCAGGGCGGGCCCGCGGCCACTGCGGCACCACGCCACGGCCTCCCTGCAGGTCGTCCACGAATCGATCACGTCCGTCCCGTCGCATTCGCGGATGAGGAGGTCCGGGAAGCCGGTGAGGAGCTTCGAAATCGATCCGCCGGCCGTCTGAACCTCGACCGGGACGGAGATTGCATACTCGTTGTCTTCGACAAGGAAGAGCACGGGCAGGCGGAGGTTGCAGGCGGTGTTCACTGCCTCCCAGAACTCCCCCTCGGAGGTCGTGCCGTCGCCGGTGCAGACCACGACGATCTCGTCGTCGTCGAACTGATCGATCCGCTCCCTGAGCTCGTCGAGCTGGCGGGCGCGCCAACCCGCTTCGGCCGAGCCCACTGCCTGGAGGAACTGCGTGCCCGTGGGCGAAGAGGTGCTGACGATCCGAAAGCGGGTATCTCCGAAGTGCGCCGGCATCTGCCGGCCACCCGAGGCCGGGTCGTCGGCTGCACCCACGGCCTGCAGAAGATGGTCCAGAGGGGTTTGGCCCAGTGCCAGGGCAAAGGCACGATCTCGGTAATAGAAGTAGTACCAGTCCGATCCGGGGCGCGTATGGTCGGCAAGTGCCACCTGGATCGCCTCGTGACCGGCTCCGGAAATCTGGAAGAAGATCCGGTTCTGTCGTTTCAGGCTCATTTCGCGGTCATCGATCCTCCGCGATGTAAGCATGATCCGGTAGAAACGGAGGAGCTCATCGCGCCCGAGGCCCGCGAGCACCTCCTGCCTGGTCGCCGTTTCCGTCATCCCGTGCGTCGTCATCCCTGCCCCACCTGGTCCGGGGTTCACAGTCGAATTGAGAAGAGCCTGAGGAACATACCCGCGCGGGGGTGGTCGGCCAAGCGTCCGGCCTCCCCCCGAAGGACTCGTCAGTTCGGGGCGTCGCTTCCGCCGCCGCCCTGGTGGGCACCAGCCTCCTCGACACCGGCAACCGGCTGGACCACCTCGAGCTCGGACTCGTCGAAGAGTCGCAACTCCTGTTCGTCGTGGAGCTGGACGCGGTAGCGGGAACCGTGCGTGCGGTGGAGGGCCACGACGGTGCCCTCCCGACCCAGGAGGGAGGGGTCGATCGGATACCTGCCCCGGCGCAGCCGTACCCGGGTCCCCTGCGGAAAGCGCTGAATCTTCATCCGGTTGATGCCAGGTCTGGAATCTGAACCCCCTTCGCGATCTGCCTGAGCACGAAACGAGCAACTTCGTCGGGAGAGGCCTTCCTCTCCCGGGCCACGATCCGCGCCACCCCGATTCGCCGCCCGTCCCGACAGACCAGGCTGAGGAGCGCACCGGGCAACCCTTCGTCATCAGCGTCCGGCGCCTTCCACGGCTCGAGGTCCGGATGCTCCCCCGGAGGGAGGTCATCCGATCCCACGGACATCCCGACGACCGCAACGCGCACATCACCCTCCGAGAGCGAACGGGAGATGGAGTCGACCTCGTCGAGGGGCACCGGAACGGTCGCGAGAAACGACGGGATCCCGGTCACGAGAAGAGCGAGGGAGAGGTGGGCAACCTGCCCCACGGCTGCCCCCGCCTCGACCCGACCCCGATCGATGGAGTGGAGTACCGGATACTCGCGGCTGATGAAGGAATTCGGTTCGGTCATGGCTCCCCTAAAGGTGACCCCACCTGTCCCACCGGGCAACTCCTGTTGGGTGAACGGCGCCGCTGTGCTAACTTCGAGGGCCATGTGCCCGAAGGTGCACCGCGCTCCCGAACTCAACCGCCTTCCGGATCCCCTGCGAGGAGTCATCCGTGTACGGACAGATGCTCCGCCTCCTTCTCCGACGTCCCCGCCTCCTTCCTGCGGCCCTCGGTCTTGCCTGGTCGATCCGCCGGCGGGGTTGGTATCGCCGACCGCCCTTCCTTCCACTGCCTCCGGCAGACTACCTCCGCTGGCGGCTCGACACGGCCTACGGATCTCCCGATGCCAGCCCTCCTCTGCGGGAGACAGCACGCTACCTTCGATGGACGCGCCGCATGCGGCGAGGGCCATAGGCTTCGTCCGGTGCCGTGCTCAAGAAGCTTCTGATCCTGCTCGCTGTCGTCATGGGCATCGCGACCTTCGTGCCCGAGGCTCGCGAGCGCCTCGTAGAGCGTTCCCGTCCGCTCCTGAACCCGGCTCACCGGTGGATCTCGCACCAGCAGATGAACCAGATGGTGCAGGACCTGGAGTTCCACCAGGAAACCCGGGGGGCCCTCCCCACCGCCCGCGGGGAGTTCGACGCCTGGATGAACCAGCGCTACCCTCAGGAGCGGAGTCGGCAAGACGCATGGGGCACGCGGTACCGGCTCGAGGTCCGAGCCGACCGCTTCCTCGTCGTCTCCGCGGGGCCGGACCGCACCTTCGGTACGGATGACGACCTTGAGCGCGAGGGGCGTCGCCTTCCCACGCGCCGACCGTGATCGAGTTCTCCCCCCAGCTCCTTCTGCGGAGCGGCCCCCCCCTCCTCTTCGCGATGGCCTTCGCGGAAACCGCCGTCCCCCTCGGAATCATGGTTCCGGCCGGAGTGGCCCTCGCGACCGGCGCCCTCCTCGCACACCAGGGCTACCTGGCGTGGGAGCTTGTGCTCGCCGCCTCCATCTCGGGAGCAATCGCCGGGGACTCGGCCGGCTTCTGGCTCGGGAAGAAGGGTTCCTCGGCACTCCTTCGCGTCCCCGGCCC
Organism: Gemmatimonadota bacterium; assembly: GCA_007125125.1. Lineage (GTDB taxonomy): Bacteria > Gemmatimonadota > Gemmatimonadetes > Longimicrobiales > Gaopeijiaceae > SLDT01. The sequence continues at coordinate 4,070 of SLDT01000021.1, forward strand.
CTTCGGGCGACGCGTGGCCATGGCCCAGGTCAGGACCTCGAGGCTCTTCCGGTCCCATGCCCTTGTCGCGATCTCCGGAGGACGGCTCGTCGCCTTCGTCCGGACCTTCATGCCTGCGACAGCCGGGGCGAGCGGGGTCGCCTACCTCCGCTTCGTCGCCTTCGACCTTGTGGGCATCGTCGGCTGGGCCCTCCTCTACGTGTCGATCGGCATCGCCTCGGCGGAGGGCTGGCGGGCCCTCCGCGGGGTCCAGGGCTCGGCGGTGCCTGCACTCGCCTCCATGCTGGCCGCGTTGGTCCTCGGCCTGCTCGTCCGGCGCCTTCTCCAGCGTTCTCGGCGGCGGAGGCGGACCCCCTGCGCCGACAGGGCCGACGTCACCCCGGGGCCGGGGGCTCGAGCATGAAGGAGCTTGCGGATCGGCCCGGTACATCTCCAGCCCGGGCCGCCCTCCAGGTCGGGCTCACGGGGAACGCGGCGTCGGGAAAGTCGACCGTCTCACGAATCTGGCGCAGCGCCGGCGTCGCGGTCCTCGATGCAGACGAACTGGCTCGCGAGGTCGTACGTCCGGGCACGCCGGGGCTGGCAGCGGTAAGGGAACGGTTCGGCGAAGACATCCTCGCCCCCGATGGCAGCCTCGATCGCGCCGCCCTCCGGGGCATCGTCTTTCGCGACCCGAGAGCGCGCCGCGAACTCGAGGAAATCCTGCATCCCCGAATCGCCCGACTCCGCTCCGAGCGGGTCCGGGCGCTCGAGGAGCGTGGTGCGCGCATCGTGGTCTCCGAGGTCCCCCTGCTCTTCGAAGTGGGGCTCGAGCGTGACTTCGACCGGATCGTCTTCGTGGATGCCCCTCGCGCGGAGCGCCGTCGCCGCCTCGTAGAGGAACGCGGACTGGAGGGGGGGGAGGCCGAGCGCATCCTCGGTGCCCAGGGAGACCCTGCGGCGAAGCGCGCCCGCTCGCACCACGTGCTCTCGAATGACCGGGGCATGTCCGAGCTCGAGACCGCGGCGGCGCGGCTCCTCGCGACGCTGCGTGCCGCCGCCCTTGCGGGGCCGGGAGGAGGGCGGATGGCGCTCGACCTCCACCTGCACACCCGCGGCTCCTGGGATTCCCTTTCGGATCCCGTTCAGGTTCTGGAGCGCGCGCGATCGCTCGGGATCGAGCGGATCGCGATCACCGACCATGACCACCTCGGCACCGCGCTCGAGTTCGCGGCAGACCACCCCGATGAGATCATCCCCGGTGAGGAGGTCCGGACCGCCGAGGGTGTCGACGTCATCGGCCTCTACCTCCGGGAAGAGATCCCGCGAGGCACCCCGGCCCTCGAGGTCTGCAGGCGAGTTCGGGAACAGGGGGGACTGGTCTACCTTCCGCATCCCTTTGCCTCCGGGAAGGGGGGCGACGGCCGCCTTGCCGAGTCCCTGGCCCCGGAACTCGACGTCGTCGAAGTCTTCAACGCCCGGCTCCTGCGGAGTGGTCCGAACGAGCGGGCCCTCGGGTTCGCACGCCGGCATGGCCTGCCGGGGGGGGCCGGGTCCGATGCGCACACGGTCGGGGAGGTCGGCAATGCGCGTCTCGAACTCCCTGTCCACCCGAACCGGCCCGAGGCCCTCCTCAGGGCTCTCGCCGAGGGCGTCGTGGGAGGAAGGCGGGCCGCGCTCTCCGCCTTCCTCCAGTCGAACGCCGCAAAGGTGCTGAAGAAGATCGGCGTCCGACGCGAGTCCGGAAGTCGAACACCGTGAATCACCTGATCGAAGCAGACCCGATGAGCCATACCACACCCGAGCATCGCAGGGACGCCGTCCGCGAGGTGCTCGAGACCCTTCGCGGCGCAAGGAGCGTGCTCCTCACGACACACCTGAACGCGGACGGAGACGGGACCGGCTGCCAGGCGGCCCTCCTCGAGCTGCTCGCCTCCATGGGGGTGGAGGGGTGGATCGTGAACCCGACGCCCTTTCCCGAGCAGTATCGCTTCCTGATCGGGGATGAGCAACGGATTCTTCCGGCCGACTCCGAGGAAGCCGCCCAGCGGGGCGGCGATGCGGATCTCTGCCTCGTGGTCGACACGGGAGAGGTGTCGCGGATCGGACGAGTGAACGGGCTGGTTCGGGGGGTTCCCCGTGTGGTGATCGACCATCATCCCCCCGGAGACGACGCAATCGAGGGGGTGCGCCTGATCGACCCCGGGGCTGGAGCGGCCGGAGAGCTCGTTTTCGACCTCCTGGCCGAGGCAGACGGACCATGGAGCAGGCAGGCCGTCGAGGGGCTCTACGTGGCCATTCTCACCGACACGGGTTCGTTCCGCTTCTCGAACAGCACGCCCGCCATCCACCGGATCGCGGCGGAGCTGGTCGAGCGGGGAGCCAGCCCCGACCGGCTCCATCAGAGGGTATACGGCTCCCATCACCGACGGCGCTTCGAACTGCTCCGCCGCTGTCTCGGCACCCTGCGCACCGATCGGGGAGGGCGCCTCGCGTGGATGATCGTACCTCGGGAGGACTATCGAGAACTCGGGTGCACCCCGGAGGACCTGGACGGCTTCGTCGATGTGCCACGAGAGATTGCAGGGGTCGAGGTGGCGGTCCTGATCCGCGAGATGGATGACGAGGCGGCCAAGGTGTCGTTTCGATCGAACCGCGTCGTGGACGTGAACCGACTCGCCCGCCGATTTGGCGGGGGAGGGCATGTGCGGGCCGCGGGAGCCCTCGTGAGCGGGACGGTCGAGGAGCTCGTGGAGCGGATTCGAAGAGAGGCTGGCCGCCATCTCGAGGGAGTCCCCGTCGAGGAACCCGGAGAAGGGAAGTGACGTACCATGGCATCTGACAGGGATCCCGGCGTCCCGGAGGCGCTTCCGCGGGCCCTTGCGGCACTCGCGGAGCAAGTCGAGCCTGGGAGCATGCACCGAATCTGGATCTTTCCACCCCTCCGCAGGGGGCGCCGCGAGACCGGTCTCGTCGCGGTGGCCGCATACCTTGGTGGCGAGGGCCGCCTCCTGGCCACGCTCGGGTGGATCGCGGAGGAGACAGGAGAGGGCGTGCGCTTCGAGACAAGTTACCAGGAAGAGGGAGAGGCCCCGCAGGAACGAATGCCCGCGATCATGAAGGGGGTGGTGAGCCGGCTCGCGGAAGATCCCGGTGACCCGGACGATCACCTGATCGAGGGAGACCCGGAGCGTTTCGCATCGCTCCTGGCTCGACGCGCGTCGGTGAGCGGATCGGATGTTGCCTCCCTCCCCACTCGCGAGCGAAACCGAGCATGAGCCGAGCCTCCTCGACCCAGCCTGCACCGACGCCTTTCGTCCGCCTCTTCGGCAGATATCTGCGCGAGCAGGGACTCCCGGTGACCCAGCAGCGGGAGGCGGTGGCGGAGGTCGTCTTCGGCACGGCAGAGCATCTGTCGGTCGACGACATCGAACGCCGCCTGAGGGAGTCCGGGGAGCGGATCGGCAAGGCCACGATCTACCGAACCCTCGACCTCCTCGTGCGAAGCCGGCTCGTGGCCGAGCATGACTTCGGGGAGGGCTTCAAGCGCTACGAGCACCGGCTCTCGCGCCAACCCGAGCACGAGCACCTCATCTGCCTCGAGTGCGGGGGGGTCACGGAGTTCAGGAGTCCCGAGGTGCGGGTCGTCGAGAAGCGCATCCGCGAGGAGTTCGGCTTCGAGCCTTCGCGGCACAAGCTCGAGATCTATGGACTCTGCGCCACCTGCCGGGAGGCCGGCGTGACCCTCGATGAAGACGGCCTGACCTGCCCGATCGAGACCATCTGAGCCCCGCGTCCTGAACGAGCGGCTTCCCATTTCCCTGCAGAACCAATCCCGCACGGAGCAACCAACCATGCCGAACCGGCGCGACCCCGAAGTGGAGGGAAGGGGAGCAGCGGCTTCTTCGAACCCCCCGGCCAGCCCACAGATCGCGGGCATCCCCTGGGAACTCCCGCACACCTTTCTCGGGCTCGAACAGGAGCCGGGTGACTTCGGCGAGGCAGGGGCGGTGATCCTCCCCGTACCCTACGAGTCGACGACCTCGTATTCGGGAGGAACGCGCGGCGGGCCGAGGGCGATCCTCGAGGCGTCGCGCTACATCGAGCTCTACGACCAGGAGCTCGACACCGAGCCCGGCCTGCATGGCATCCACACCCTTCCCTCCGTCGAGCTCACGAGGGCGGGATCAACCGAGGCCATGGAGGAGCTGCGCTCCGTCTACGGGCGCTTCCTCGACGCCATCGGAGAGCGTTTCCCCGTCATGCTCGGGGGGGAGCACGCGGTGAGCGCGCCCGCGATCCTCGCCACGGCCGAGCGTCGGGCGGAGCGGCTCTCCGTCCTGCAGCTCGATGCCCACGCCGATCTCCGGGACGGATACGAGGGGGCGCCCTGGTCCCATGCCTCCTTCGCCTACCGGTCTCTCGAGGCCGCCGACTTCGTCCAGGTCGGGATCAGGGCGGTCTCGTCCGAGGAGGTCGAGGTGGCCCGGTCGCGCGAGGGGATCACGATCGTCTGGGCCGACGAGATGTGGCGCGACGACACCTGGATGGACCGGGCGATCGACGCGCTCGGCCCCGAGGTCTATCTCACGGTCGACGTGGACTACTTCGATCCGTCCCTCGTCCCCTCGACGGGGACTCCGGAGCCGGGGGGTGGAGACTGGTACCGGACCCTCGCCTTCCTGCGCCGGGTCTTTCGCGAGCGCACGGTCGTCGGGCTCGATCTCGTCGAGCTCGCACCGATCCCGGGGATGCACGCTCCCGACTTCCTCGTCGCGAAGCTCCTCTACAAGCTCCTCGGCTACCACTTCGAGGAGGGCCGCCGGTGATCGAGGTCGGCTTCATGATCGCCCTCACCGGGGGGCTCCTCTCCTTTCTCTCGCCCTGCGTGCTCCCCCTCGTGCCCTCCTACCTCACCTTCGTGACCGGGATGAGCCTCGACGACCTCGAGTCGGGGGTCGACCGGGGGCGTGTGATGACGCATGCCGTCCTCTTCACCGGGGGGTTCACGGTCATCTTCGTACTCCTCGGGGCCTCGGCCTCCTTCCTCGGCCAGTTCTTCCTCTATTACGAGGAGTGGGTCGCCCGGATCGGGGGGCTTGTCATCCTCCTCTTCGGCCTCCACCTGACCGGGCTTCTGAAGCTCATGCCCCTCACGCGGGAGGTGCGGTTCCACGTCTCGGAGCGGCCGATCGGGAAGATCGGCTCCTTCGGGGTGGGACTCGCCTTCGGGGCGGGGTGGACACCGTGCATCGGCCCGATCCTTGGCGGGATCATCACGTATGCCGCGATGCAGGAGACCTTCTGGAGCGGGGTCTGGCTCCTCTTCGTCTACTCACTCGGGCTCGCCGTGCCCTTTCTCCTGGCGGCCCTTGCCCTCGACCGCTTCCTGGCGGGGTTCAAACGCTTCCGGCGCTACCTCCCCGCCGTACAGATCGGGTCCGGGGTCCTCCTCATTCTCTTCGGCCTCCTTCTGGTGACCGGCTCCTTCACCCTCCTCACGGCCTGGCTCGTCCAGTTCACGCCGGACTTCCTGCTCGAGCGGATCTGACCCCCTCGACCTCCTGCTCGAGGAGCTGGCGCCGGAGGAGCGAGGCATAGACCCCGTCCCGCTCGAGGAGCTCGTCGTGGCGACCCTCCTCGACGAGACGGCCCTCGTCGAGGACGAGGATTCGGTCGGCGTGCATGACAGCCGTGACCCGGTGCGAGATCAGGAAGGAGGTCCGACCCTCGAGTTCGCCCTTGAGCTCGGCGAGGATCCGAGCCTCCGTCTCCGTGTCGACGGCGCTCAGCGCGTCGTCGAGGACGAGGATGCGGGGGTTCCGAGCGAGAGCGCGCGCGAGGGTCGCCCGCTGCTTCTGCCCGCCCGAGAGGTTGATCCCCCGCTCTCCGAGCCAGGTGTCGTAGCCACGGGGGAACTCCTCGACCTGGTCGTGGAGCTGAGCCACTCGCGAGGCGGTCAGGACCCTCCGGTCGAGTTCGTTCTCGGGCTCCCGCTCGGGGTCCGGTCCCGAGGGAGGCTGCCCCTCTGTCCCGTCGAGGCCGAGGGCCACGTTCTCCCGGATCGTCTCCGAGAAGAGGAAGGCATCCTGGGGCACCACCCCCATGATCCTGCGGAGGCTTCCGGTGTGGTACTCGGAAAGGGGAACGCCATCCAGGAGAATGATGCCCTCCTGCGGGTCGTAGAGGCGCGGGAGGAGGGTGACGAGCGAGCTCTTGCCGGACCCGGTCGGACCCACAACCGCAACGGTTTCGCCTGGCTCGACCCTGAAGCTCACGTCGCGGAGCACCCACCGCTCGTCGCCGGGATAGCGAAAGGAGACGCCCCGGAACTCGATCCTGGCCCGGGCGGCCTCGGCCTCGCGAACACCTTCTTCAGGGAGAATGAGGGGGCGGCGGTCAAGAACCTGGTTGATGCGCTCCATCGAGGCCTCGGCTCGCTGGAAGAGGTTCACGACCCAGCCGAGCGCGATCATTGGCCAGGCGAGAAGGTTGAGGTAGAAGGTGAAGGCCACGAAGTCTCCGACCGTGATCGCACCACGCATGACCTCGCCTCCTCCGATCCAGAGGACAACGACAAGGGCGATCCCGACGAGGAGTCCGAGGATCGGGTGGAAGAGCCCCGAAGCCCGCACGAGGTGCATGTTGCGCTGAGCATACTCCCGGTTCATGACTTCGAAGCGCCCGGCCTGGTCCTCTTCCTGCCCGAAGGCGCGGATGATGCGCACACCGGTCAGGTTCTCCTGGCAGAGGGTCGAGATGCGGGAAAACTGCTCCTGGATGCGCCCGAAACGACGCTGGATCACGCGCCCGAAGCCCAGGACGACCGGGGGGAGGAGCGCCATGGGGATGAGGGAGAGCGCGGTGAGTCGCGGTGAGATCAGGAGCATGAGGGAGAGAGCGAACACGGTCATCACCGCGGTGTTCACGAAGTACATGACCGCGGGACCCACCGCCTGCCGGACCGCGAAGGTGTCGTTCGTGGCGCGGGCCATGATGTCACCGGTGCGCTGCTCCGAGTAGAAGGAGGCGTCGAGGCGCAGGAGGTGGCGGAAGAAGTCGGCCCGCAGGTCACATTCGATTCGGCGGCTGATTCCGTTCAGGAGTTCCCGCATCCCGTACTTCGCAGCCCCTCCCAGGAGGGCCACGAGAACGATGAGGAGCGAGAGGTTCACAATCGTGCGCGCGGTCGTGTCCGGGTCGTCGAGGGCGTCGATCGCGATGCGCAGGATCCAGGGGCCGAGGACGGTGAACACGTTCGATATGGCGACGAGGAGGAGCCCGAAGAAGAGGCCTCGCCGGTAGGGCCGGAAGTACGGAAGAACGCTGCGAAGATGGCTCATTCGGCTCGCCGGGGTGTACACGGATTGAGGGGAGACGGACTCTCCCCGAGGTTCGAACGTCGTTCACCGCCCCTGCCCGGGTCTGGGCGGGGGGGCCACCAGGAGATCTTAATCGTGCGCGAGCGCCTCAAAGTTCCCGTCCTCGTCCTTTCGGCACTCCTCCTCGTGACGGGCTGCGGCACGGACGCGGAGTCAGCAGCCGACCTCGAGAGCGAGCCCATCGCGAGCGAAGCAGAGATGGAGGTCGTGGCGGAGCCGGAGGCCGCTGCTCCGGCCCCTGCTCCGGCCCCTGCACCCGCTGCTCCCGCCCCCGCGACCCCGCCCCCGGCGGCGGCGACCCGGCCCCCGGCGAGCGCCGA
>SLDT01000173.1 GCA_007125125.1 Gemmatimonadota bacterium
AGAGTGACGCAGGAGTGGGGGGTGAATCCGTCACCTTCCACGCGGGTCCGGCCGCGCTCACGAACGAGGAACTCGCGGCGCGGCCGGCGGTCGAAACCGGAGCCGAGCTGCAGGAGAGCAGCTCGAATGCTGCCTATCGGGCGGTCGCACTCTACCGGGATGCCCTCGACAACCGGCGGATCATCCCGCTCGCTCCCTCCGAAGGGAACCCGGAGGGGATCGAGGGGGGCGCGGTCTTCGGGGTCGATCGCACGCCTCCGGAGGTGCGCTTCGCCTCGGCCTCACTGCAGGACCGAGCGGTGAACCCGCCCTCGGAGTCGGGGTGGATCGTACGCGCCGAAGACCGGGAGAGCGGCTTCTCGTCGCTCCCTGCCCGGACCACGCTGCGCTACATCGCCCCCGGGGTCGATGGGGCTGCATCCTGTCCCTTTCCGGGAACCTCAGTCTGCTCTCCCCAGCCGGACCCCCTCGTGCGTGCCCTGCCCGCATCGGGCCAGGGATACTTCTTCTATCGCACGAGGGTCCTGGACCGGGCGGGGAACAGCTCGCCCGAGCTTCTCTCCCGGGTCCTCCGGGATGTGACAGCGCCCCAGGTCGAGAACCTCGAGCGTCCGACGGGCCCGGAAGCGGGATCGACGATGAGCCTCTCGGCGCCGGCCTCGGACAACGTCGACCTCCACCTGGCGACCTTCGTCCTCCACTTCGGTCCGAGCAATGGCGAGCCCGGATTCGACGTGGGATTCGCTCCTCCGGACACCCTCGGCCACCCCTTCGACGGGTCTCCTGTCGCTTCGGTGACGGCCCGGCGGAGCATGCCCGTGGTGGCGGCAGTGGAGGTCGCGGGCGGCGGGCCCGGTGACGCCTTTCCTTCGGGCGTTCTGCACCCCCTGACAGGCGCCCGGGTCCGAGTGCAGGATGCCGCCGGGAATGCCACGAACCGGGATGGGTCGATCGTGCCGACGGTCGAGAGCGAGCTCGTGAGCTTCTCGGTGACCGCCCGCGGTGACGCTGAGGGAGTGCGACGCTGGCAGTTGGCGGCCGACGGCGCGACCGTCTGTGCCCGCCGGGGGGCACTTTCGGGTGGAGGGAGCTGCACTGGTGTGGCCCCGGACGACGTGATCCTCACGGCCACCGCTCGCGGGCAGGGCGGGGTGTTCGGGCGGCCTTTCGAGCGGGTGCACTTCTACGCTCTCGTGGGCAATGAGCTACGCTGGCTCGGGAGCGCGGATGAGGCCGTGATGACGAACGAGGGCGCCGGCCCCGAAGGTCGGAGCTGGAGCTGGAGCCTGAACTGGACGCCGGAGCTGGACTTCCCCTCGGGAGCCCACCCCCTCGTGGTCGTCGGCATCGATGAGAGGGGTACGGCGCTCAGGAGCCCGAATGCCGAAGGGCCGGAGGTGCTCGGAGCGGGCGCGGGGGGTTAGTTCAGCAGCCCGGCGGGTTCGTGATCGAGGCGAGCCCCCGCTCCACATCCACGAGGGGGGCGGAGTACTCCCCGCTGAAGCAGGCGTCGCAGAAGGGTCCGGCCGACTCCACCACCTTGAGCATGCCCTCGAGTGAGAGGTACCCCATGGAGTCGACCTTCAGAACCTTGCGGATTTCCTCGACGGAGTGGGACGAGCCGATGAGCTCCTCCTTCGAGGGCATGTCGATTCCGTAGAAGCAGGGGAAGCGCACAGGAGGACTTGCGATCCGGAAGTGCACCTCGCGCGCCCCGGCCTCACGGAGGAACTTCACGAGCGACGAGGAGGTGGTGCCCCGCACGAGGGAGTCATCCACGACGATGACTCGACGGCCTTCGACGACCTCGCGTACCGGATTGTACTTGATCCTCGCCCCGAAATCCCGGTCGGCCTGGGAGGGGCGGATGAAGGTGCGTCCCACGTAGTGGTTGCGCAGTAGTCCCAGCTCGTAGGGGATTCCGCTCTCCTCCGCGTAGCCGAGTGCCGCGGAGTTCGCCGAATCGGGGACCGCGAAGACGCAGTCGGCCTCGACCGGGTGCTCGCGCGCGAGCTGGCGCCCGAAGGCTCGTCGTGCCCTGTCCACGCTCGTGCCCCAGATCCGCGAGTCAGGACGCGCGAAGTAGACGAGCTCGAAGACGCAGGGTGCCGGCTTTGGCGCGGGCGGAAGGCTCCGGAGCCGATCCACCCGCTCGCCCCGCACTCGCAGCACCTCGCCCGGCTCGATGTCACGCACGAAAGTGGCGCCGACGATGTCGAGGGCACAGGTCTCGGAGGCTACGATGTGACCCTTCCCCTTGCGCCCCAGAACGAGGGGGCGGTAGCCGCGCGGGTCGACCGCCGCGTAGAGGGTGTCGCCGACGGTGATCACGAGGGAGAAGGCCCCCTCGAGATGGGTCAGAGCATCATCGATCTGGGACTCGATCGACTCGTGTCGGGAACGTGCGATGAGGTGCACGATCACCTCGGAATCAGAGGTCGTCTGGAAGAGCGCTCCCTCCTCGACGAGACGGGATCGCAACTCCTGCGCATTCGTGAGGTTCCCGTTGTGCGCGATCGAGAGGTCCCCCTGGCTGTAGCGCACGACGATCGGCTGGGCGTTCTGCACGCGGCTTCCCCCGGCCGTGGAGTATCGAACGTGGCCGACCGCGGTCCGGCCGGGAAGCTCGATCAGGTCCTGGGCCGAGAAGACGTCGGCAACGAGGCCGATTCCCTTGCGCACCCGCGAGGTCCCGTCTCGGTCGACCGCGCAGATCCCCGCGGACTCCTGGCCGCGGTGCTGGAGCGCGTAGAGGCCGAGGAAGGTCAGCTCCGCCGCATTCGTGAGCCCCGAGACACCGACGACGCCGCACTCCTCCCGGGGGAGCGGGTCAAGGGTCGAGGCTGGAATGTCGACCGGGTACCCCGGCGCGGAGACGATCGGAAGGCGGTGGCCGGGTCGGGTTTGCCTGGCAGGGTCATTCATGACTGGCTCCTGCAGCGTCCGGAAGGTCCCCGTCCGTGTCCATGATTGCGGGGATCGAGTTGAAATATCGCTCCGAGAGGGCCGCGGTGTCGACCCGAATGCTACCAAGCGGCGCGTCGAGGCGGAAGCCCTGTTCTGCGGCACGCACCGCGCCGAGGACCCGGGCCGGTACGCCATGGTTGCGTGCCATGCCGAGGACCTCGTCCACGTCGTCCGGAGCGCACGAGACCACGATCCTTCCCTGAGTCTCGCCGAAGAAGAGCGCGACGGGCGCGATTCTGTCGTGGAGTTCGACCCTCAGGCCGAGGGGCCGTTCCGGGTCGGCAAGAGCCGACTCGGCAAGGGCGGCCGCGAGCCCTCCCTCCGCGCAGTCGTGCGCCGAGAGGAGAATGCCCTTCTGGACCATCGCAAGCACCCCATGCTGGAGGCGGCGCTCCGCCACAAGGTCGACGAGGGGTGGGGCGCCGGCCACGAGGTCGTGGTTCCGGTAGAGATATTCCGAGGCGCCGATCTCCTCGCGGTTCTCGCCGAGGAGGATGATTGCGTCGCCCTCGTCGCGGAACCCATGGCCGAGGGCGCGCTCGACATCATCGAGGACCCCCACCATTCCGATGACGGGCGTGGGGTAGATCGCCTTGCCATCCGTCTCGTTGAAGAGGGAGACGTTGCCGCCCGTGACCGGAGTCTCGAAGAGGGAGCAGGCCTCGGCCATTCCGAGCACCGCCTCGCGCATCTGAAAGTAGATGTGCGGCTTCAGGGGGTTCCCGAAGTTCAGGTTGTTGGTGATGGCGGTCGGGAGTGCGCCCACGCAGACGAGGTTGCGGGCGGCCTCCGCGACGGCGGCCTTCGCCCCCTCTCGTGGGTCAAGCCAGCAGTAGCGCCCGTTGCAGTCCGTGGTCGCGGCGACACCGCGCTTTCCGTGCGGGAGCCGAATCACCCCCGCATCGCCCCCGGGGCGCACCACCGTGGATGTGCGCACGGTCGTGTCGTACTGCTCGTAGATCCATCGGCGGGAGGCGAGGTTCGGGGATCCCATGAGATCGAGGAAGGCAGCGGAAAGGTCACCTCGAGGCTCGAGTACCTCGGAGAGGTTCTGTTCCCGCAGGCCCCGGATCTCGTCCGACTCGACACCTTCGCGTTCGTAGGTGGGGCAACCGTCCGTGAGGGGGAGGGCGGGGATGTTCGCCACCACCCTTCCGTTCTCCTCGATCCGGAAGTGGCCGTCGTCGGTGACCTCGCCAACGGCTTCGGCTTCGAGCTCCCACTTCTCCAGAATCCGGCGCACTTCGTCTTCCCGGCCGCGGAGCGCGACCACGAGCATGCGCTCCTGGGACTCCGAAAGGAGAATCTCGTAGGGCGTCATCCCCGGTTCCCGCACCGGGACCTTCGACATCTCGAGGACCACGCCGCTCCCGGCGCGGCCAGCCATCTCCGAGGCCGAGGAGGTGAGCCCCGCTGCACCCATGTCCTGGATTCCGACGATATGGCCGCTCCTGATCAGCTCGAGCGAGGCCTCGAGGAGGAGCTTCTCCGTGAACGGGTCCCCGACCTGCACCTGGGGTCGGCTCGACTCGTCCGCGTCCTCGGAGAGCTCCTCCGAGGCGAAGGTCGCCCCATGGATTCCGTCGCGGCCGGTCCGTGCGCCCACCGCCATCAGGGTATTGCCGATTCCGCTGGCCTCTCCCTTGATGAGTTCCTCGCGCTTCATGATCCCGAGCGCCATTGCGTTCACGAGGGGGTTTCCGTCGTAGGCGCGGTCGAAGAAGACCTCGCCTCCGATGTTCGGAATGCCGACGCAGTTCCCATAGTCCCCGATCCCGCTCACGACGCCGGCGAAGAGGTATCGGTTGCGCCCGGAGTCGAGGTCGCCGAAGCGGATCGAGTCGAGCACCGCGACCGGTCGTGCGCCCATCGTGAAGATGTCGCGGAGGATCCCCCCGACTCCGGTCGCCGCTCCCTGGTAGGGCTCGACAGCCGAGGGATGGTTGTGGGACTCGATCTTGAAGGCCAGGGCGTGCCCGTCACCTACATCGATCACCCCCGCATTCTCGCCCGGACCCTGGATGACCCAGGGCGCCTCCGTCGGGAGGAGCCGGAGAAGGGGCTTGGAGTTCTTGTAGCCGCAGTGCTCCGACCACATCGCCGAGAAGATCCCGAGCTCGGTGAAGGTCGGGGTGCGACCGAGGATCCGCAGAACCCGCTCGTACTCATCGGGCGAGAGTCCGTGGTCGGCGACGACCTCGGGGGTGATCTCCGGGTCGCCGGGGCGGGGCCGCGGGGCGGCCTCCGGGGTGGCAGCGTCCTGGTCCGTCTTCGTCGGGCTCACGTGGTCAACTCTCCGGCGTGGGGTGCGGCCGCCGCAAGGTGGTCGAGAAGGGATTCGAAGAGGGGGGCTCCGTCCGAACTCCCGAGGACGGGCTCGACGGCCCGCTCGGGGTGGGGCATCATTCCGAGGACATTGCCCGCCTCGTTCACGATCCCCGCGATGTGGTGTGCCGACCCGTTCGGGTTCGCCGCTTCGCTGAGGGTGCCGTCGGGCGTGCAATAGCGGAAGACGATTCGGCCGGCTCCCTCGAGTTCGGCGAGGACCTCCGGTGCCGCGTGGTAGTTCCCCTCGCCGTGCGCGATCGGGACGCGCAACACCTGGTGGGGTTCGTAGCGCGATGTAAAGGGGGTCCCGGGGTTCTCGACCCGGATGTGCACGTCGTGGCTCCGGAACCGGAGCCCATTGTTGCGCAGGAGTGCTCCGGGCAGGAGCCCGGCTTCGCAAAGAATCTGGAAGCCGTTGCAGATTCCGAGAACCGGACCCCCCTCACGCGCGAAGCGGACCACCGACTCCATGATCGGAGAGAAACGGGCGATCGAGCCGGCACGGAGGTAGTCGCCATAGGAGAATCCACCGGGGAGGACGACCGCATCGACGCCGTCGAGTTCCGCTTCCCGGTGCCAACGGAACTCCGGCTCCACCCCGTCCAGGAGGCGAAAGGCCCGGTAGCAGTCGTGGTCGCAATTCGAGCCCGGAAAGGTGACAACGGCCACCCGCAGCTTGACGCTCACGGCGTCCCTCCCTCCTCCTCGGAAAGCTCGATCCGATAGTCCTCCGTGACCGGGTTCGCAAGGAGCTTCCGGCACATTTCGTCAACCCGGGCCAGCGCCTCGTCTCTCGACGCCGCCTCGACTTCCAGGGTGATGGCCTTTCCTACGCGGACCTCCCCGACCCCGTCGTAGCCCAGGGACTCCAGGGCATGGTGGATCGCCTTCCCCTCGGGGTCGAGGAGGCCGGGACGCGGGGTCACGCGCACTGTCGCATGGAAGAGACTCAAGGTTCGTTCTCCGAGGGTTCGTCGTTCGGCCGGCCGGGGGGGTATCGCCCCGGGGCCAGTTCACCGTAGTCGAGACTTCGGATTTCGGCTGCCGCTTCATCTTCCGACCCGTTCTCGTCGAGGAGCGGATCCTGGTCGGGGAGCCGCTCGAGCAGCCCCATCCCGACCGCCCGGCCCACACCCAGCAGGGTGTAGAGTGCGAGGAAGGGAAAGATGAAGTACTCCGGGATCACCACCGCGGCAACCGCAGCCCCCATGAGCAGGACGCTCGAAGTAGCCGCCTTCGGTCCACGGAAGGAGATCCTGGGTACAAGAGGGTAGGGAATATGACTCAGCATGAGAAGGGCCAGCCCGATCATGACCATTCCCATCGTCTGTGGCGATGGAAGCCCACCCGTCCACTCCGCCACGAGGGGTGCCGTGAAGAAGGGGTAGACCGTCGCGGTGATCATCCCCGCGGTCGGGGAGGGGAGCCCGTGAAAGGTGCGCTTCGCCTCGCCCCCCTGCTCGACATTGAACCGGGCCAGCCGGATCACCGCGGCCGTGACGTAGATGAAGGAGACGACCCAGCTCCATGGCCCCTCCGCGAAGAAGAGGTGGTAGGCCAGGAGGGCCGGGGCCACCCCGAAGGAGATCGCGTCGACGAGGGAGTCGAGCTCCGCCCCGAAGCGGGACCCGGTCGCGGTGAACCGTGCGATCCGGCCGTCCAGCATGTCCAGGATCGCCGCGAAGACGATGCACCAGGCCGCCCACATGAAGTCGCCCCGGGTCGCCGCCACGATCGCGTACACCCCGAAGAAGAGGTTCCCGAGGGTGAAGGCCGAGGGGATGATGATGATTCCCCGCTGCAGCGCCCTCTTCCGGGCCGGGCCGGTCGCCGCTGGTTCGCTCACGCCCGCTCCTCGCCGGAAGAGGGGTTCCGGCCGGAGGAAGGGTCGCGGGCGCCCTCGAACGCCGGGGGCTCGAGCTCGTCCAGTTCGACCCCCGTCAGGCGCCGGACGATCTCGAGGTAGCGCTCGGTCGTGGCCAGGACGACCTCGTCGGGGAGGGGGGGAGCAGGCGGGGCGTGGTCCCAACCCTCGACCCCGTCGAGGTAGTCGCGGACCGGCTGCTTGTCGAGGGATGGAGGGGTGCCGCCCTCGCGCCACCCCTCTTCCGGCCAGTAGCGCGAGGAGTCGGGGGTGAGGACCTCGTCGATGAGGAGGATCCGGCCCTCCGGGGTGCGCCCGAACTCGAACTTCGTGTCGGCGAGGAGGATCCCCCGCTCAGCGGCGACCTCGGCACCGAAGCGGTAGATCGCGAGGGAGAGCTCGCGGAGGCGTGCGGCGTCCGTGGCGCCGATCCGGTCCACGACCCCGCCGAAGGGGATGTTCTCGTCGTGCCCCTCGGTGGCCTTCGTCGCCGGGGAGAAGCGGGGGGTGTCGAAGCGCCCGCTCTCGACCATTCCCGGGGCGAGGGGCTCTCCCGCGAGGGTGCCCTCGCTCCGGTATTCGCGCCAGGCCGAGCCGGAGAGGTAGCCCCGGACGACGCACTCGACCGGGAAGGGGGCGGTGCGCCGGACGAGAAGGGCGCGACGGGCCCAGCGGTCGCGCGAGTCGCCCAGCTCGGGGAGCTGCTCGAGGATGCGCTCAGGATCGGCGCTCACCGCGTGGTGGGCAAAGCCGGGGATCCCCGACCTCTCGAGGCGGGCGAGCCACCAGGCGGTGAGCATCGTGAGCACCTCGCCCTTGCGCGGGATCGGCTCGTTCATGACCACGTCGAAAGCCGAGATTCGGTCCGTCGCGACCATGAGTAGGTGGTCCGGGCCCGCCTCGTACATCTCGCGCACCTTGCCCCGGTGCAGGAGGGGGAGGGGGAGGTCGCAGCGGAGCCGCGCCTCGCCGGATGCGGTGGCCATCAGACCCGCACCTCGGGGGGGGCGACGACCGCACCCGCCTCGGCAACGAGGCGCGCGACGACCGGCTCGACCCACTCCGCGAGGAAGGCATCGACCTGCTCCGGGGCCCGGCCGGTGAAGCGCGCGGGATCGAGGAGGGCCTCGAGCTCGCCGCGATCGAGCCCGAAGGCGTCGTCGGCCGCGACCCGGTCGAGGAGGTCCGAGGGAAGTCCCTCCTTCATCTTCCCGGCCGCGGCGAGGGCATGGCGGCGGATCCGCTCGTGGAGCTCCTGCCGGTCGCCCCCGGCCGCGGTGGCCTGCATGAGGAGGGTCTCCATTCCCATGAAGGGGAGGTGCTCCTCGAGGTTGCGCCGAATTACTGCCGGGTGGACCGTGAGTCCTGCCGCGACGTTCTCTGCGAGGACGAGTGCACCGTCCAGGGCGAGGAAGGCGTCGGGTACCGAGAGGCGGCGGTTCGCCGAGTCGTCGAGGGTTCGCTCGAGCCACTGCGTCGCGGCGGTGTGGGCCGGATCCTGAGCGAGAACGATGACATGGCGGGTGAGGGCACAGATGCGCTCGGCCCGCATGGGGTTGCGCTTGTAGGGCATCGCCGAGGAGCCGATCTGTTCTTCCTCGAAGGGTTCCTCGACTTCGCGCAGGTGCGCGAGGAGCCGGAGGTCGTTTCCGAACTTCGAGAGCGAAGCGGCGACGCCGGCCAGGGTCTGGAGCACCGCCTGATCGACCTTGCGCGGGTAGGTCTGGCCACTGACCCCGTAGCGTTCGTCGAAGCCCATCCGGCGGCACACCCCCTCGTCGAGCGCCTCGACGCGGGCGTGGTCGCCCTCGAAGAGCTCGAGGAAGGAGGCCTGGGTCCCTGTCGTGCCCCGTACCCCGCGCAGGCGCAAGGTACGGAGGCGGAACTCGAACTCCTCGAGATCGAGGACGAGGTCCTGGATCCAGAGCGTCGCGCGCTTCCCGACTGTGGTCGGCTGCGCCGGCTGGAAGTGCGTGTAGCCGAGGGTCGGGAGGTCGCGGTGCCGCCGGGCGAAGTGGGCGAGCGCCTCGATCGTGCGCACGATCCGGGCCCGCAGGAGCTCGAGGGCCTCCCGGTGGAGGATCAGGTCCGTGTTGTCGCCCACGAACGCCGATGTGGCCCCCATGTGGATGACCCCTCGTGCTGCCGGAGCCACGTCGCCGAAGAGGTGCACGTGCGCCATCACGTCGTGGCGGAAGCGGCGCTCGTACTCGGCCGCCCGCTCGAGGTCGAGGTCGTCGAGTCCGGCGCGCATCTCTTCGATCGCCTCTTCCGGAACCGGGAGCCCAAGCTCCCGCTGCGTCTCGGCCAGGGCGAGCCACAGCCGACGCCAGGTGCCATATCGGTGGAGGGGCGAGAAGAGCCGCTGCATCTCTCTCGAGGCGTAGCGGTCTGCGAGGGGATGGTGATAACGCTCCTGCTCGGGGAGGCTCACGTGGGATGCGGTCCGGGATCGAGGGGCGGTGGCAGGGCGCTACTGGGCACCCAGGAGGAGGGTCGTGCTGACGAGACCCCGATTGCGTTCAAAGATAAGCTGAATCCGGGCCGGGAGGGGAATCCGGCGAAAAAGCTCGGCGAGCTCCTCGGCCGACTCCACCGGGCGCCCGTTCACCCCCACGATCACGTCGCCCGCGCGGAGCCCCAGGTTGCGCTGCAGTCCGGGCGCGATTCCGGTGACGAGGGCGCCCCGTTCGCTGCGCACCCCCTCCCGGTCACGGAGTCCCGGGGTCAGCGTCACGAGCTCGAGCTCCCGGAGCACGGTGATCCTCTCGGTAGGGAGTTCGGGGAAGGGTTCGGCCCGGATCTCGGCTGGCGACGTGCGCCCATCGAGGGCAAGGGTCACCGTCTCACCCGGCCCCAGATCGAGGAGGAGGGCCTCGAGGTCTAGGGGCGAGACCATCCGGCGTCCATTCCCCGAGAGGATCCGGTCGCCCGTGCCGACTCCCGCCCGAGCAGCGGGCGAGCCCTCGGTGACCCGTGCCACCCGCACACCGCGCGTACGGCCGAACTCATCGGCCTGCTCGGGTTCGGTGTCGAGGCCGACCCATGCGCGACGCACTGTCCCGTGTTCCACGAGGTCGCTGGCAATCCGAAGGACCCGTTCGATGGGAATCGCGAAACCGACTCCTTCGCTCCCGCCCCCGCGCGAGAAGATCGAGGTGTTCATTCCGATCACCTCGCCCAGTGCATTTGCGAGGGGACCGCCCGAGTTCCCTGGATTGATTGCCGCGTCGGTCTGCACCATTCCAAGGTAGAAGCCGCGGTCGTCTCGCGAAGGGACGACGTGGCGGCCCACGGCCGACACGACACCCACCGTCGCCGTCGGCTCCGGGTTCGAGATGAGGTTTCCGAAGGGATTGCCGAAGGCGATGACCCATTCCCCGATCCGGAGGTCGTCGGAGCGGCCGATCGGCACCACCGGGAGGTCGTCGAGCTCGATCCGGAGCACCGCAACATCCGTCGCCTCGTCCCCGCCGAGGAGTTCGGCCTCAGCATCACGCCCGTCGGGGAGGGTCACGAGAATCCGCTCGGCCCCGCGCACGACATGGTCGTTCGTGAGCACGAGCCCCGACGAATCCGTGATGAAGCCCGAGCCCAGGGAGGGAACCTGCCGCCGGGAGGGAGCTGGGCCGAAGAAGCCGCCGAAGAACTCCGCGAAGGGATCGCGGAGCTGTTGCGTTCGAAGGACGTTCACCGTCACGACGCCGGGCGAGACACGGGCCGCGGCCCGCACGACCGCAGTCTCGCGGGACTCGTCGATCGAGAGAGGGGCGGTCCGGGGCACCTCCTGGAGTGCGTGCCCGGCCGCCTCGGTCCCTTCGGTCCGGGTGCCCGCCTCAGCGTCGGGAGCGCAGGCCGGGACCAGGACCACGAGCGTGGCCAGGAGCCGAAGGGCAGGGAATCGGAACGGCACTGGAGTGCGGTCGGTCGATGCGTCCATTGTCCTCTTTACGTCCTGGTCCGGGCTCAGAGCTCCCGGCCAAGGGTCTTCCAGTCGGCCAGAAAGCTCGAGAGACCGGCGTCGGTCAGCGGATGCTTCAGGAGCTGATACAGCACGGCGGGCGGGAGGGTTGCGCAGTCCGCACCGAGGAGCATCGCCTGCAGGACGTGGCGAGGGTGGCGAAGTGATGCAGCGAGGATCTCCGTGCTCAACCCATAGTTGTCGTACGCCGTTCGGATCTCTTCGATCAGGAGCATCCCGTCCTGTCCCACATCGTCGAGTCTCCCGACGAAGGGGGAGATGTAACGGGCCCCCGCCTTCGCCGCCAGGAGCGCCTGGACCGCCGAGAAACAGAGGGTCACGTTCACCGCGATTCCCTCCCGGGAGAGGGCGCGGCAGGCCCGCAAACCCTCCTCCGTGAGGGGAGCCTTCACCACGATGTTTTCGTGCAGCCCGGCGAGGCGCTTCCCCTCGGCGATCATCCCCGCCGCGTCGAGGGCGACGACCTCGGCCGAGATCGGTCCGTCGACGATCTCGGCGATCTCCCGGAAGTGCTCGATCGGATCGCGCCCGGCGGCCGAGCGGGCCATGAGGCTGGGGTTCGTGGTGATGCCGTCGATCAG
>SLDT01000040.1 GCA_007125125.1 Gemmatimonadota bacterium
CGTCACGCACCGGAGACGACCTCGAAGGGAAGCTCGGCCGAGAGGGTGGCTCCCGCGGCGGGAACCTCCCCACGCAGGAGGTAGCGACCAGGCTCGAGCGGAGCCGGGATGCGCTCGCTCCAGGAGAGCGGTGGTTCGTCCGGCATCAGGAGTTCTTCTCCTGTGACCTGGAGAAACAGCTGGTCCTCGGACCAGCGCAGGACCTCTTCCCGAGCCATGTCGAGAATCACGAAGTCGAAGCGCTGAGAGGTGGAGAAGGCAAGTCGCGCCGGTTCGGTGGCGGCATTGGAGAGTCGCACGGAGACGACGAGGGAGTCGCCCTGAGGGTAGACGGGGCGGTCGATCGAGACCACGACACGGAGCGCGTCTTCGGGGGGAAGCAGGTCGTCGGCCTGGCCCGCATCGTCCGGTGAGGCACACCCCCCGAGCAGGTGAAGCAGAGCGATCGCCCCGAGCAGCAGGTGCGAAGACCGGAGGGGAAGGAGCGAGAGATTCATGGCGGGCTTCGTCGATCGGGGTTGTGGGGAGGCTCCAAGTTCACGTATCCTGTCCGGATCGTCGGGGATTCACAAGGCCCTGTCGACCATCTCGCCGCCGGCGCTGCGCCGCGCCGTCCTCCGACTCGACCGATCGCCCCTGGCCGATGAGCTCATCCGCGAACCCCCGCTTCCGGGTACGGAACCCCGATGGTACCGAGTTCGCGGTCGACTCCGTCGAGGAACTCCAGCGTCGGATCCGGGACGCGGACATCGACCCGAAGGGTGATCTCTTCGATGTGGGCACCGGAGAGTGGGCCAAGCTCTCCGAAGTGCCAGTGTTTCTCTTCATTCTCGAGGAGCTGCGATTCGAGGAAGAGTTGCCCGACATGTACGAGGTCTTCTTTGCCTCGGAGACGGGGGCAGGGGCCGGACCTCGGGAGGAGGGCCCGGAGATCGGCACCGAGACCCCGATCGAGGAGGCTTCGCCCAGGTCGGCCACGGAGATCGAGGCTGCGCCCGATGAGGAGGTCGGGGGCGAGGAGCCCGGGGGTGAGGAGGCCGATGGCGAGGATCGGACGGACGCCGCCGAGCAGGCGCTGGGCCTGGACTTCGACATCGTGGATTTCGAATTCGAGTCCCCCTCACCCCCGGAGAGGGGTGACCCGAGGTCGGCCACATTCGAGGCGAAGGCGCGACGCCGCGACCGGCAGGACGAACCAGGAGGGGAGGTCGGTGGGCCAGACGAGGAGGAGCGCCCGGAGGTCATGCTTGCCTCGGAAGGTGGGCTGACGCTTCCGGAGACCGACCCGAAGGCATTGGCCGAGGCACGGGAACGACAGGAGGGAGAGCCGGACGAGGACTCGCCTGCGATCTGGAGGCCTGACCCGGGCGAGCCTGCCCGAGCGGACTCGACCCTTCGCCGTCGATTGCCGTTGCGCCCCCTCGCGATCGCCGGGGGAGGGGTCCTGCTCCTCGCCCTCGTGCTCGTCACGGGGATCGCCTTTCTCGGGGGCGATCCCGAGGTCGGGGAGCCGATCGTGCTCCCCGTGCCGTCCGAGATCGCCCCGGCACCCGAGCCCCCGGCCCCACCCGAGACACTGGAGGAGTCCGTTACAGTGGTGCTTGCCGCCATCTCCGAACACTTTGCCTTCGTCGGAGACTCGCTGCGCGCGGCCGGGGGGCTGCCCGAGGACCCTCCGCGCGCCTGGCTCACCGGACTCTACTTCGCGAATGCGAGCGAGTACCGGCATGTCAGGGACTTCTGGGAAGACTACTCGGTTTTCCTCGTGGCACTCGCCCCCACGGACGAGGCGATCTACCGCGAGGGTGTGCGACTCGGGATCGAAGAGCTGGAAGCCCGGGGTGCGACGAGTCTCGATCAGCTCGAAGACTACTTCGAGGAGCGCTATCTCGCCCTGTCGAGCCATCGAGCCCAGCGCTTTGCCTACCTCGCCGAGGCCGCCCGCGCCGCTGTGGCCCTCCACGACCTCCTGGAGCTGCACGAAGACGAGATCGCCTACTCCCCGGCGCTGGGACGCGGGGTCTCGGCCGACCCCATCCTCGAGGCTGCAATTCCGGAGGGTCCGGTGCGACGGGAGGTCGATCGGGCGCTCGACCGGGTCATCGAGGCGCTCACCCGGGCCCGCGGAGGGGGGCGCCCCTCGCCCGACGGACTGAGGACGGATCTCTTCCTCGTACTGGGCGAAGGCTGACCGGGTCGGGGCCGGCCCGGCCGGTCATCACGGTCACCCTCCTCGCCAGCTCCTCAGGGGGCCGATGTCGGCTCGAGAACGAAGACGTGGTGCCGGTGTCCGATCCGGTTCAGGCGTCGTGAGACGAGGACCCTGGCCCCGAGCCGGGTCGCTCGTGCCTTCCATCCCTCGGGGGTGTCGAAGTGGAGGGGTTCCTCCGCGGTGGCCATGGGCCCGGCGCCCCTTCCCCTGTTCACGGTGCGGTCGGCGAGGGTGAGGAGTGCGAGTTCCCACCGGTGACGCCAGGTCGACTCGGTCACGATGACCCGGTGGCGGGCAAGACGGAGGGCCTCGGCGAGAAGGGCGTCGGGGTCGCGGGCATGGTGGAGCACGAGGGAGAGCAACACGGTGTCGAAGCTCCGGTCCGGGAAGGGGAGTCGGTCCGGCTCGGTGCGCACGGTCGGGAGGTCGATGGCGGGGCGGGGGTCGATGTCGGCGAGGACGACCCGGCGGGCGGTCCTGGCGTGTGCGCCCTCGGGTGTGTCGGCGATGGCGTGTCCCACCCAGCCTTCACCCGCACCGAGATCGAGGATCCGGGTGCCCTCGATCCAAGGCTCGATCTGGCGTGCCTTCCGGCGGCCGGCCGGGCGCAGGAGGAGGTCGCGGGCGCGGGGCGCTTCTTCCCGGATCACGAAGGCGGCGGCGCCGAGCCAGAAGAGGGCGGCCAGGGGGGCTTCCGGAACCCCGGTGTAGGCGAGGTAGGTGGCGAAGCCGGCGCCCGAGGCCCAGAGCCAGGCGGAGCGGTGGCGCGACACGAAGGGGACGAGGACGAGCCCCCAGAGGAGGTACCAGGGATGGATCGTCGTGGCAGTGGCCAGGTAGGCGCCCATGAGGAGGAGTCCTCCGGCGAGCACGCTTCGTGGGGTACTGGCGGGGTAGCGCAGCCAGATGAGGGTGGCGAGGGCGAGAAAGAGGCCGGCGAGGAGGAGGCCGGCCTGGGCGGGGCCGAGGAGGGCGCCGAGGAGGGCGTGGATCCCGGCGTTGAACTGGAAGAGGGTGAGGTAGAGCGACGCCGAGCCACGCAGGTGTTCGAGGAGCCCCGGGAAGACGAACGGGGCGGTGAGAAGGAGTGCCGGGAGGGCGCCGAGGGCGAGGGCGACGAGGGTTCGGCGGGGCCCGTGGCGGGCGAGGTGGTGGCGCAGGAGGAGCGGGGCGACGAGGAGGGGGACGAGCTTCGAGAGGGTCGCGAGGGCGAGGCCGGCCCAGGCGAGGGCGGGACGGTGCGCGGCCAGTCCGAGGGCGAGGAGGCCGATCCCCGCGATCATTCCTCCCTCCGAGTGTCCGACCCCGGCGACGGTGACGAGGACGAGGGGGTTCCATGCGTAGAGCGCGAGGAGCCTCGGGGGGAGTGCGAAGCGGCGGAGAGCGCCGTGGAGGAGGACGACGCCCGCGAACTCGATCGCGGTGATCGTGCCCTTCAGGACGAGCCAGCTCCCGGGCCATCCGAGACGTTCATGGAGTGCCCCGGCCGGCAGGAAGAGCCACTGGGAGAGGGGGGGGTAGATGCTGTGGAAGTCGCGGGAGTTCATCGCCGCGAAGAGGGGGTCGGCCTGTCGGCCGGCGAGGACGGGGTCCGAGGGGGTGTGGCGGTAGGGGTTGATCCCGCCCGCGTGGAGCCAGCCGTCCCAGAGGTAGCGGAAGGGGTCGACCGAGAGGTCGGGGGTCGAGGGAATGAAGAGGAGCCGGAGCGCGAACGCCCCACCGAGGAGGAGGAGGGGGCGGTCGAGGAGGCGGGCCCCTCCCTGCGCCGGGAGCACGAGCGCGACCAGGGCGATGAGGGCGGCCGTATGGAGGAGGAGGGCCGCCGGGAGGGTCGCGAGGGTGGGCCCGAGGAGGGCCATCCCCGCGAGGGTGCCTAGGAGGACGAGGACAAGCGCGCCGTCGCGCCCGCGGGCGGGTCCTGTCCCACCCCGCGACGGGAGGGAGCCGGTCGGGGGCGGGGCGCTCAGGGCGAGGCGCTCAGGGGGTCGAGTGGGAGGTGAGCTCGAAGCGCACCGGCTGGCCCTGGTACTCCTGGCGCACGAGGATGTGGGGGCTGTCGGCCCTCAGGTGGAGGACCATCGGGACCTGACCGCCGGTGAGCTCGACCCGCCAGGCATCGAAGGTGCCCGCCGCG
The DNA here is from genome assembly GCA_007125125.1 of Gemmatimonadota bacterium. Lineage (GTDB taxonomy): Bacteria > Gemmatimonadota > Gemmatimonadetes > Longimicrobiales > Gaopeijiaceae > SLDT01. The sequence goes on from SLDT01000040.1 coordinate 4,347, forward strand.
ACCCTGACCTCCTCGCGGCCGGTCACGCGCGCCTCGAGGTGCGTCGTCGTGCCCTGGACGAGGTCCATGTAGGGGATCCGGAGACGCGCGCCCTCCGAGAGGTCGGCGACCTGGAGGGCGTACTCGTCCATGCCTGGAAGAAGGACCCCCGCCTCGAGCGCCTCGTCAACCTCGCGGCTTCCCCCGAGCGCCGCGGGGAGGGCCACCGTGCCGCGAAGCTGCCCGTCCTCGACGGCGAGCTGGACCTGGATGTTCTGGCCGGGGCCGGCCGGCGCCTCCTGCTCGATCCCCAGGGGAGCGAAGTCCGTGGCCGAGAAGTACAGGACGGTCTCCTGCGCACCCGCCGGAGAGACCACCGTCTGGGTGGAGCGCCAGACATTGCCCTCCCGCTCGAGCCGGTACTCCGCCGTCCCCATCGGCTGGTCCTGGACGAAGACCTCATAGCGCCGGACCTCCGGCTCGAGCCGGGAGGGGTCCCAGCGGGTGGGAGGCTGCGGGGCGAGTTCGGCCCGGTCGATCGGGTCGCCCTCGATGTCGACGAGGTCGACCGGCGCAATGGCCTCGAGCCCGTCAAGGATCTGGCGGGCGTCCCCGACGACGACGACCGCCGAGCGTCCGGCATCGACATGCTCGCGGGCGACCGCGGCGACCGCATCGCCGTCCACGGCCCGGATACGCTCGGGAAACCGGGTCAGCTCCTCGATCGGGAGCCCGAGGAGGAGGTTCCCCGCGAGCTGCCCGGCCACCTGGCTCGGGGTCTCGAGCCGTAGGGGGAAGCTCCCCGCCAGGAAGCCGTGCGCGGCCTCGAGCTCCGCCGCAGGGACGGGCTCGCTCCGGAGCCGCTCCTTCTGCTGCAGGATCTCGGCGAGGGCCGAGTCCGTGACCTCGGTCCGGACCTCGGTCACGACGCGGAGGGAGCCGGTCCCCGGGGGGCGGCTCAGCTCGGAGAAGGCGCCGTAGGTCCACCCGCGCTCCTCGCGCAGGATCCGGTTCAGCCGGCTGTCGGGCCCCCCGCCGAAGAGATGGTTCAGGACCTGGAGGGAGACGAGGGCGGGGTCGTCCGGGGTCGTCGTCGTGCGCCCGGTCGCGATCACGGACTGGACCGACCCGGGGCGGTGCACGAGGCGGATCCGCGTCGAGGTCACCTCCGGGGGACTCGGGTGCGCGGCGAGGGGCACCCCGCGTCCCTCCCACTCGCCCAGGTGCCGTTCGGCGAGCGCCTGCGCCTCGTCGAGCGAGAGGGCACCCGCCACGAGGAGGAGCCCGCCCTCGGGCCGGACCACCCGGTCGCGGAACGCGATCACTTCGTCGCGCGTCAGCTCGCGCACCGAGGCCGGGGTCGCGTCAATCCCGTAGGGGTGCTCCCTCCCGTAGAGCGCTTCGGCGAGGTGGCGGCGCGCGATCGCCTGCGGCTGGCCCTGCTGCGCCTGCAGCCCGGAGAGGAACTGAGTGCGCGCGAGTTCGATCTCCTGCGGGGGAAAGGTGGCCCGGAGCACGACATCGCCCAGGAGCTCGAATCCCCGCTCTGCGTCGTCAGCGAGCGTCGTGACCGAGAGGGTGACGAAGTCCGACCCCGCCGAGGCCGAGAGCGATCCCCCGACACCCTCGATCGCCTCCGAGATCTCCTCGGCGCTCCGGTTCTCCGTGCCACGGGTCAGGACCGTCGCCGTCAGCTCGGCCAACCCCTCGCGGCCCCGGGGGTCGGCCGAGTTACCGCCCGGCAGATAGAGGCGCGCGCTCATGACCGGCTGCGTCCCGTAGGGGAGCGCCACCACCCTCAGCCCGTTCGCGAGCGTCGTCTCCTCGTACGGGGGGAAGGCGATCGGGCGCTCCGCCAGTGGCGGGGGCGGCTCCGTCGGAAAGGGCGGGGCGTCCTGGGCCGCGAGGGGGCCGGCGCCGGACGCCAGAAGGACCCCCGCGAAGAAGAGGCTCGCGAGAAGGACCTTGAGCGGGTTGGCGGAGGCAGGGAGCACTGGGCGCATGGCGGGAGTCGGTCGGCGGAAGGCTGTACGATCGGGGGTCATCGGTCGTCTCCGGGGCCGGGGCGGGTGTGCACGACAAGGCGGTTCTCCGGGGTGAGGTAGCGCGCGGCCACCCTGCGCACGTCCTCGGCCGTCACCGCCTCGATCCGCTGCACCGTCTCGTTCGCCGCTTCGGCCCGCCCGAAGAAGAAGCGGGCCGACTGGAGCGCCTCGGCCCGCCCCATCACGTCCTGGCGCCCGAGGATCGCCGCAGCGGCGACCTGGTTGCGGGCTCGTTCGAGCTCCTCGTCCGTGATCCCCTCCTCGGCAATCCGCTCCACCTCGCGATCGAGGAGCTCGAGGAGCCGTTCCCCCTCGATTCCCTGGTTCGCGATCGCGAGGGCCACGAAGATGCCGGGGCCGCGGCGCAGCGCGGGAAAGGCCTGCGCCTGCACCGCCACCTGCTCCCCGCGCACGAGGCCGCGATAGAGGCGCGAGCTCTGTCCCGCCCCGAGGATCCGGCCCAGCACTTCGAGCGCCGGCGCATCGGGATGGCTCCGCTCCACCGCCCCCCAGCTCACCCAGACGGCGGGGAGCGTCGCGTTCGGATCCCGGATCTCCGTCGTGCGCGGAAGGTGGGCGAAGGGCTCCTCGCAGGTCACCTCCGGACGGGGCGCGCCGCGGGGAAGCTCCCCGAACCAGGCCTCCACGAGCCCCCGTGCCTCGGCGGGGTCGAAGGCGCCCGCGATCGCGATCGTCGCGTTGTCCGGGACGTAGAAGAGCTCGTGGAAGGCGCGGACCTCGTCGAGCCGGGCTGCGTCGAGGTCTTCCATCGCCCCGATCGGCGAGTGCCCGTAGGCGAAGCACCCCTCGCCATAGGCGCCGTAGTGGAGCGCCTCGAGCTGCGAGGTCCCGAAGGGAGCGTTGTCGAAGCGCATCCGCCGCTCCTCCTTCACCACCTCGACCTCGCGCCGGAGCGCCTCCTCCGTGACCCGGAGCGAGCGCATCCGCTCCGCCTCGAGCCAGAGCACGAGGTTCAGCCGGTGCGGGGGCACGGTCTGGATGTAGTTCGTCCGGTCCTCGGTGATCGAGGCGTTCGCGATCCCCCCCGCCTGCTCGATCAGGCGGCTGTGCCCCCCGGGCCCGACATTCTCCGAGCCCTCGAACATGAGGTGCTCGAAGAGGTGCGCGAAGCCCGTTCGCCCCTCGACCTCATGCCGGCTCCCCACATCGTACCAGACCGTCACCGCCACCGCGGTCGCCATCGAGTCCGGCGCCATGAGCAGGGTCAGCCCGTTCTCGAGGACGACCTCCTCGAAGGGAATCGCGCCGGGCGTGCCGGACGGGGTGCCCACCGGGGCGCCCGACGCGGCAACCGACGGCGTCTGGAGGCGCTCGCCCGCAGCCGGGGCGGGGAGGGCGAGCATGAGCGCGAGGAGGACGAGGGCGACCCCCGCCTTCTGCACGAGAGGCATCATGGTGGACCTGGAACAAAGAGGGGTTCGAAGGGGCTCGAAGGAAAACCGATCCGGGCTCCTGATACGTTCCTCGTCCCGGAAATGTTCTCCGACCCGGAACCCCATGTGCGGCCGCTTCACCCTCACCGTCGACCAGGAGGCGCTCGCCGCGGCACTCGCCGTCGAGGGGCTCGTGCACCCGCACCCCCGCTGGAACATCGCTCCCTCCCAGGAGACGCCCGCCCTCGTCCACACGGAAGAAGGAATCCGTGGCGCCCGCCTGCGCTGGGGGCTCGTCCCCTTCTGGGCCGGGGACCCCGCGATCGGGAACCGGCTGATCAACGCCCGCTCGGAGACGGCGCACCAGAAGCCCTCCTTTCGCAACGCCTTCCGGCGCGGGCGCTGCCTCATCCCGGCCGACGGCTTCTACGAGTGGCAGAAGCAGAACGGGGCGAAGGTCCCCTGGTGGATCCATCCGGAGGTGCCGGAGGGGGAGGCAGACCCTTCTTCACGGATCCTGACCTTCGCGGGACTTTCGGAGCGCTGGGAGGGCGAAGAGGGAGAGGTGCTGCGGACCTTCACGATCCTGACCGCCGACGCCTCGGAGTCGATCAGGGCGCTCCACCACCGGATGCCGGTCGTGATCCCGCGGGCGCTCCGGGCGCGATGGCTCGAGCCGGGGGCGGAGGTCGACGAACTGCGGGAGCTCCTCGCGGCCGGGCCCGACCGGCCCTGGGCCGCGCGCGAGGTCTCGACCCGCGTGAACAGCCCCGCGAATGACGATTCCTCGCTCCTCGAGCCGCCCGGTGCTCCCGGGAGTGACCTGCCCCTCTTTGAGCGCACGACGAAGTGAGGGCGCGTGCTTGCTCGCAGCGCCAAGGGGCTCTAGAATCACGCATCACATTGCGCGGCGGGGGGTCCGTCGCGTCCTGAGGGCGCCCGGCGGGGTGCCCGGTTTCACCGGCGGTTGCCACCGCCCCCCGCTCAGGCAGGTACCCATGCGACGCATCATCGTTGGACTGGCCCTCCTCGTGCTCGCACCGATCACGGTGCTCGCGCAGGAGACCCGACTCATCGTGCCCGAGGACTACTATGCGGTCCAGCGGGTGAGCAGCCCGGCGCTCTCGCCGGACGGCCGGCATCTCCTCTACCAGGTCGAGACCGTCCGGCAGGAGTCGAATGACCGGATCAATCACATCTGGTGGACGAACCTCGAGACCGGGCAGCATCAGCGCCTCAGCACCCAGGGGGTGAACTCGACGAACCCGAACTGGACTCCCGACGGACGGCGGGTCTACTTCAACACGGTGCGGGGCGACGAGCGGGGGCTCCACTTCATCAACTTCCTCGAGCCGGGGGGCGAGGCGTACCAGATCCCGGGGATCACCGGCTCGCCGAACTACCACCCGAGCGGGGAGTGGGTCCTGGTGACGCGCCGCGTCTCGGACAATGGCGAGGTCTCGGGCGAGGACGAGGACGATGACACCGCACAGAGCGATGATGCCGAGGAGGAGGTTGCCTACAACCCGATGGGGCGCGCCGCTTACTGGCCCTCGGGGATCCCCGGGCTCACCGGCCCGACCGCGACCTCGACGCGCGGCCAGACCGAAGCGGAGCGCAACCGCGACGTCTATGTGATCACCCATACGAACTACAAGCGGGACGGCACGCTTGCGTTCGTGGGGCCACCGAGCGGGGGTGGTGGGGGTGGCCAGCCCTCCGGCTACACCCAGTTCTTCCGGATCCCGGCCGACGGGCTGACCGATGGCGCGGAGCCCGAGCAGATCACCTTCGACGAGCGGAACAAGAGCTTCCAGGAGTTCTCGCGCGACGGGCAGTGGATCATCTTCACCTCCTCGGTGCCGGCGCCGGAGACGGATGAGCCGCGCCGCGGGAACAACAACGAGACGGGGATCTTCCGGATGCCCGCGACCGGGGGTGAGGCCGAGCTCCTGCACCAGACCTCCGGGAACCCGCGCGGGATCACGGTCTCGCCCGACGGCCGGCGCGTGGCGTACGTGATGACGGCCGGGAACCGCACCGATCCCTTCATCCGCGTGGCCTCGACGCAGTCGGGCGAGGTCGAGCGCGAGCTCGCTCGCGAGGGCTTCGTCTACTCGATCGGGAACCCCACCTGGTCGCAGGACAGCCGCCACCTCTTCTTCAACTCGGCGGTGGGCGGGCAGGATATCATGATGCGGATCGCGGCCGACGGTGGTGAGCCGGAGGCAGTGACCGGGGAGCGCCAGACCTTCGGGGGCTTCGACATGAACCCCGCGCTGGGTCGCATCGCCTACGTGAAGTCCACGCCCGAGCGGCCCTGGGAGGCCTTCGTTGCGAACATCGACGGGTCGGGCGAGCAGCAGGTCACGGCGGTGAACGAGGACTGGATGAACGAGGTGCGCCTCTCGCGCGTCGAGTACTTCAACTACGAGGGTGTGCCCCACAACCGCGAGTGGCTCGACCAGCTCCCGGAGCGCGGCGTCGAGTACATGCTCGAGAACCAGGCCCCGGACGGGGAGCGGTTCACGATCGACGCCTGGCTCGTGTATCCGCCGGACTACGAGGAGGGCAAGCAGTACCCTCTCGTGCTCTACATCCACGGTGGTCCCCACTCCCGCTACGCCGACACCTGGTTCCCCGAGTTCCAGATGGTCGCCGCGGAGGGGATGTTCGTCCTCTACACGAACCCGCGTGGCTCCTCGGGCTACGGGATGGAGTTCCAGTACTCGACCCTGCGCGCCTGGGGGATCGATGACACGAAGGACGTCATCCAGGCCGTCGACATCGTCGTCGACCGCGGCCTCGCCGATCCCGACCGTCTCGGGATCACGGGCGGGTCCTACGGCGGGTTCATGACGAACTGGATCACTGCGCACGACCAGCGGTGGCGCGCAGCGGTGACGGATCGGAGCATTTCGAACTGGCTCTCCTTCTACGGTGTATCCGATGCATCGGGCCTCGTGGAGGGCGAGTTCGGCGGAATGCCCTGGCCTTTCGAGGACCCGGAGCAGGGGAGCTACAACCGCGTGATGATGCTCTCGCCGATCGTCTGGGCCGATCGCGTCGAGACCCCGACGATGATCATCCACTCCATCAACGACTACCGGACCCCCCTCGAGGGTGGTGAACAGTGGTACCGAGCTCTGCAGAAGCACAACGTTCCGGTGCGCATGGTCCTCTTCCCGGACACCGCGCATGGTCTCTCCCGCACGGGCGAGCCCTGGCTCCTCGTGCGCCGGCTCCAGGAGTACGTGGACTGGTTCGGCTACTACATGGCCGACGAGGAGACGGTCACCGCCGACGGCGCGGACGGCTCGGATCGATGATCCGCAACCGGAGGCATCCGGCCGCGGCCGCCGCGCTTGCAGGGTGGCTCGCGGTCGGGTGCGCTCCGGGGATTGACGAGGCCCCGCCGGCCGAGCCGGTCGGGGCCGACGTCCTCCGGGCGATCGTGCAGGGATCGCTCGAGGGCGAGGAGGTGAGTCTCAACGCGGACACCCTCCTCGATGTGATCGGGGCCCGGATCTCGGCCCTTCCCTCGGGTGAGGAGGCGCAGGCCTTCGTGGCCCGGAGGCTGGAGGTGTACGGGGTGCCGGTCGTGGAACCGGAGCCCTTCCCCCTGCTGGGGTGGGACCGGCGCGAGGCGGAGCTCCAGGTGACGGCGCCGGCCGGTGCCGTCGAGGGCCCCCTGAACATTCTTTCGCTAGGGCATGTGGGGAGCTTCGAAGTCGAGGCCCCCCTCGTCGATGCCGGCTTCGGTACGGCCGAGGAGATCGAGGCGCTCGGCGACCGCGTCGAGGGGTCGATCGTCCTGGCCGATGTCGGGGCGCCGCAGGGGTACGGACGCAGCGTGCACCGGACCGAGAAGGTCTCGCTCGCGACGCGGGCGGGTGCCGTTGGCTTCATC
>SLDT01000111.1 GCA_007125125.1 Gemmatimonadota bacterium
CTCCTCGGCGCCCTTCTCCTGGCGGGGCCGCTCGCCCCCGGCGCCCCGGCGACCCTCGACGCCCAGACGATCCCGGCCCCCGACCGGGGCCCCGACGAGGGCGAGGGTCCCTTCGAGCGCCTCATCATCCGGGGGGCCATCCTGATCGACGGCACCGGCGGTCCCCCCGCCGGCCCGACCGACATCGTGATCGAGGGCAACCGCATCGTCTCGATCCAGACCGTCGGCTACCCCGGCGTGCCCATCCGCGAGCAGGGCCGGCCCGGAGGCGCGACCCGCGAGATCGACGCCCACGGGATGTACGTGCTCCCCGGCTTCATCGACAACCACGCGCACGCGGGCGGAGCCCCGAAGAACCCCGAGCTCTCCTACGCCTACAAGCTCTGGCTCGCGCACGGCATCACGACCGTGCGCGGCGTCGCCCTCACCGGCTTCGGCCTCTCCCAGCAGGAGCAGGCCCGCAGCGCCGCGAACGAGATCGTCGCCCCCCGCATCGTCAACTACCAGCGCCCCTCGAGCGGCTGGGACCGGGGCCGGATCAACTCCCCCGAGATGGCGCGCGAGTGGGTCCGCTGGGCCCATGAGCAGGGGGTCGAGGGCATCAAGATCCACACACACGGGATGGAGCCTCCCCTCATGGAGGCGCTCGCCGACGAGGCCCGCCAGGTCGGGATGGGCACCACCGCCCACCTCTCCCAGCCCGGCGTCGCGCACATGAACGCCATCGACGCCGCCCGCCTCGGCCTCACCGGGATGACCCACTTCTACGGCCTCTTCGAGAGCCTCCTGAAGGACCACCAGATCCCGCCCTATCGCCTCGACTACAACTACCAGAACGAGCAGCACCGCTTCGCCGAGGTCGCCCGCCTCTGGAACCGGATCCACCCCCCCGGCTCCGAGGAGTGGAACGCCCTCGTCCAGGAGTTCGTCGACCTCGACTTCTTCATCAACCCCACGATGACGATCTACGAGGCCAACCGCGACGTCATGCGCGCGCGCGAGTCCGAGTGGCACGACAAGTACACCCTCCCCTCCATGTGGGACTTCTACCGGCCGAACCGCCGCGCGCACGGCTCCTACTGGTTCTACTGGGGCACGGAGGAGGAGGCCGAATGGCGCGCCTTCTATCGGCGCTGGATGGCCTTCCTCCATGACTTTCATCGGGCGGGAGGAAGGCTCACCGCGGGCGCCGACGCCGGCTTCATCTACAAGAACTACGGCTTCGGCTACATCGAGGAGCTCGAGCTGCTGCGCGAGGTCGGGCTCCACCCCCTCGAGGTGATCCAGGCCGCCACCCTCTACCCGGCCCAGGAGATCTGGGAGCCGCGGGGCGAGATCCCCCCCGTGGGCACGATCGAGGTCGGCAAGCTCGCCGATCTCATCATCGTTCCCGAGAACCCGCTCGAGAACCTCAAGGTGCTCTACGGCACGGGTGCGGTGAAGCTCGATGACGAGACGGGCGAGGCGATCCGCGTCGGCGGGATCCGCTGGACGATCAAGGACGGGATCATCTACGACGCCCGCCAGCTCCTCGAGGACGTCGCCGAGATGGTCCGGCAGCAGAAGATCGAGCGGGGCTGGGACCCGAACGCACCCCTCCCGAGGTACTGAGGGGTGGGGGCCGATCGTGAGGCCCGGAGGAAGGCGGGCCGGGCCCTCGCCCCCCCGCTCGCCGCCGCAGCCCTCCTCTGGGCGATGAGCGCGGGGGTGGGGGCGCAGGAGGTGCCCGACCTCCGGGGACTGTTCGAGGCGGGCTACATGCTGCAGGACCGGAATGGCGACGGGCATGTCGACTTCGTCCAGGTGCGCTTCGTGCTCCCCGCGGAGCCGACCTCCGCCGAGGTCGCGGCCGCCGCGAACCTCGCCGCCCGCCTCTCGCTCGAGAGCGTGGGCACCGACCTCGACCTCGTGCGCCCCGACGCCGCCGACGCGGGGGCCGAGGGCGTGCCCCTCGTCCTCGTCGGGCGCACCTCGGCCCTCCTCGCCGCTGCCGGGATCGACCCGGAGGCGCGCCTCGCCGACCTCGTTCCGGGGCAGGGCGCGATCGCGCACCTCCCTCCCTCCGAGGCGCTCCCGGCGGGGGGTGTCTGGCTCGACGGGGGCGATCGTACCGGTCTCCTCGCGGCCGCGGAGTACCTCGCGGGGCGCTACCCCGGGGTATGGGCCCCGGGCGGGCCCTCCTTCGCGAACCTCGCGGAGCGCATCGAGCGCTACCTGGACGAGGGCGAGCTCCCCCGCGAGGGCCTCGTCCTCGACCGCATCGTGGTCTCGGCCACCGAGCCCGGCGTGCTAAGGGCGCGCGCGACCCTCCCCGTCGCCGACGCGGACGCCCTCACCCGTGCCCGCCGCCTCCTCGGGGGCGCCGCCGAGGAGCCCACGGAGGAGGAAGCCGACACCCTCCCCGATCCGCGCACCCTCCTCGTCGCGGGGATGCACCGGCTCGACGTGCGCGTCGTCGCCCCGGACGGCACGGAGGAGCTCCACCGGATCCGCCCCGAGCGCCCCTGGCGCCCCGACGCCCCCCGCGCCTGGCAGTCGCGCAACACCCCCGACTTCACCCTCTCCGAGATCTACACCACCTCGGGACTCTTCCGCGACACGCGCCAGGACCTCCTCGCCGACCGCTCCGACTTCTACCTCTCCGTGCACGGGGCCGCCGACCCGGCCGGCGCCGTGAACCTGGCCCAGCGCATCGGGCTCGAGACGACCGGCCTCCGGCTCCCCCTCGCGCGCGTCGCGGGCGAGGACGACCGCCCCGAGGGGCCGGGCTTTCCCATCCTCTTCGGGGTGGGGCACTACGCGACGGAGCGCCTCCTCGCCGAGGACCTGCTCGGGGTCCCGACGGGGGCCCCGGGCGAGGGCTACATCGAGTTCGTGGCCGGCGCGCTCGGCGGCCGCCACGGCCTCGTCGTGGGAGGAAGCGATCCCGCGGGCCTCCGCGCCGCCGCGCGCGCGGCCTCGCACCGGCTCCCCCTCCTGCGCGAGCACCCGCAGTCGGAGCGCCGGGGGGCCTGGAGCCTCGAGGCGCTCGAGACCGAGGTGCGTCGCTTCTTCCAGGCGAGGAGCCAGGCGGGGCAGACGGCCTTCGCCCTCGA
>SLDT01000054.1 GCA_007125125.1 Gemmatimonadota bacterium
CCCAGCAGCGCGAGTGTCCAGGACACCCCCCCATGGACGCTGCCCGGCCGCGAACCCGAAGCCCCCCGATGGGGACGCTGCCCGTCAGTGCCAGTGCCCCCCCGCGCTCGCGCCGGCACCCGCCATCGCCTCCTCGTCCCCGTCCGACGTACCATCCGCATCATCGTCATCGGCGACCGCCGCCGTCGGACCCAGCCGGTCCCAGTTCAGGACCGCGTTCCAGACCATCGCCATGCTCCCCCGGGTCTGGTTCCGATGCAGCGTCCGGATCCCGTAGAGCACCAGGTGCCCCTCCCCGAGCGGCACCGAGATCACCGCCGGCTGGTTCCCGAGCCCCTGCGGGTTCGCAACGAGCCCGCTCAGGAAGAGCTCCGAGGTGGGCGCAAACCGCACCACCACATTCGACGACGCCGGCCCCGACGCCGACAGATACGGCCCGAACCGATCGAAGACCGGGAAGCTCTCCCCGTACCCCCACAGGATCGGATGACCGGAGTCAGCCGCCCTCGCCCGCACGATCGACCCCGGGCTGAAGAGCCCCTCGGGCGAACGCAGCGACACCCCGCGCGCCATCGCGAACTCCGCCGGGATCGTGGCCGCCGAGCCGAGCGTGAGCAGGGTCCCCCCGCCTTCGACGAAGCTCCGCAGCGCGATCAGCCCCTCGTAGCCGAGCCCCCCCGTCATGTCCGAGGTCGTCGAGAAGGCCCCGATCGAGGGATAGTCCGGGTGCGGCTCCCAGGCGACCGGCCCACTCGCCGGGTTCATCCCTTCGAAGATCTGCCGCGCCGAGGCGTTCCTCCCCTGGTCCGGGAAGATCACCACGTCGAACTCGGCCCGCAGATCCATCCCGTCGAGGCGATCCTCGGCGAGATAGGTGTAGGGAATCCCCCGCTCGTCGAGCGCATACCGCACCGCGCCGTCGTCCTGCGTGTTGCGCCAGCTATGCAGGAGCGCGATCCGCGGCAGCGTCTGCGGGTACCGCTCCACCTCGGAGACCACTCCGTTGCTGACCCCGGTCACCTCGAAGCCGTACTCCTCCGCCCAGGCCTCCATCCGGTCACGGGGGAAGGCATCCACGCCCACCAGCCAGGCACCGGGCTCGACCGGCTCCTCCCGCCCGGGGAGCTCGAGGGGCTGGTGCACGGCCCAGACCGGGGTGCCTTCCCCCAGTGCCCAGCGGGCCTCGAGGATGTGCGCGCTCGCCTCCGGGCGCACGACCCACCAGTCGCTCCGGCCCTCGCCCTCGGCCTCGGCGAGGGTGCCGGGGAGGCGCACCGGCTCGTTGACCTCGGTCATGGGCAGCTGGAGGACCCCGGGGTCCTCCGCCTCGATCACGGTGATGTTGTAGATGAGGGGGAAAGTCCAGGCCACGTCGTCATAGGGCCGAGGCGCGTTCTCGGGGAAGTTCTGCAGCTCCATGAGGTTGCGCACGAAGTTGCTGTAGGGCTGGTCGGCGCGGATCACGATGTCGCCCGGGGCGATGGAGGGCGCGTCGTCGCCTTCTCCCAGGGTGAGGGCGGCGGTGGCGCGGTGGAGCTCGACCCCGTGCGTGCGCAGGAGGTTCAGCATGTGCTGGACATCGGCCTTGCGGCGCTGCTCGGCCGGGACGACCCAGGCGTGCGGGGCCCGGGTGCGCCCGAGCTCGATCGCATTGCGGTTCTTGCGCCAGTAGTTGCGCAGGACCTCGTCCCGGTTGCGGGCAATCAGGTGCACGGAGTGGAGCACCCCCGACTGTGCGTAGTTGATGTTGTTGCGCAGCGACCAGGTTACGCGCGGATAGGGGGGGTTCGCGCGGAACCATTCCTCCGAGGTGCGGTTGCCCCCGACCGTGCGCACCTGCGTGGCGGGCACGGAGTTGCCGAAGGTCTCATAGAAGCGCCCGATCGCGTTGCGGTTGTTCAGGGCGAAGACCATGTACCCCGGGTTCCAGCCGTCGAAGAAGTCGTGCGTCCAGACCCCCGGCATCCCGTAGGCGGTGAGCTGCGTCACCTCGTGATGGGCGATCCACTGCCACTCGTGGCGGGTGATCGCGTCGATGCGGGGGTTGTAGGGGCCGGTCCCGGTCGAGACGTAGAGAAAGGGCACGGACTCGTGCAGGTCAAGTCCGACCGGGTATTTCCAGTGCTCGAAGAGCGACACCACCTGCCGGCTGAGGGCCAGGGTGAGCTGGAGCCCGTCCCGGTTGTTGTCGTGCCGGATGTACTGTCCCCAGAAGGGAGGGCCCGTCACGCGGTCCGAGGAGGTGTACGCCTCGCCCTGGTTGTGCAGGCGATACCACTCGACCACGCGGTCGCGCCCGTCCGGATCGGTCACCGGCATGATGAACAGGAGCGCGTTGTCGCGGATCTCGCGGATGAGGGGGTGGTCCGAGGCCGCCACGCGGTAGGCCAGCTCGGCCGTCACCTCGGGGTGGCCCGTCTCCGGGGAGTGGAGCCCCGAGAAGACCATGTAGATCGCCGGAAGGTCCCGGATCAGCTCCTCCATCTCGGCCTCGGAGGTTGCGCGCGGGTCGGTCAGGCGGTGGTAGGCGGCGCGGATCTCCTCGAGGCGCGCCAGGTTCTCCTCGCTCCCGATCTGGACGAGGGCGAAGCGGCGGCCCTCCTCCGTCTCGTCGAGGTACTCGAAGCGGACCCGCGGCGAGGAGGCCGCGAGCGCCTCGTACCAGGCGTAGAACTCACCCGACGTGTGGAGCACGCCCGGCTTCCCGAGCGGATAGCCGAAGTGCTCCATCGGCGAGACCACCCCCTCGGCCAGGGGGAGGTGATCGACGAGCGGACTCGTGAACTCCTCGGCCGTCGTCCAGGCGAGCATGAGCCGGGCGGCCGCGGTGTCGTTCGCCTGCCCCCAGGGGAGCACCGCCGGCATCGCCCGCTCGAGGTGCCAGTCGAAGCTCTGCGGAACCGACGGCTCGGCCGTCGCGGTGTCCGCGGCCGCATCCTGCGCGGCAAGCCCCCCCGCGCCGAACAGGAGGAAGGCACCAAGCAGGATCGCCACCCCCCCGGGCACCCCCGGGTGCGAGCGGGCGGGGATGCGCCGGGGGCGGCGCGCGCGGGGACGGGGTGCGGGTCGGGGTCGG
>SLDT01000020.1 GCA_007125125.1 Gemmatimonadota bacterium
GGGTCTCCATCACCCGGTTCGGTCTTTCGGCTTGTTCCTCTCGGGGCCGCAACCAGCCGTCGCTCCAGCTCCAAACCGTCCCGACGGCTCCTTGAGGGCGGGGTTCTTCAACAGCCTTTTAAGGCGGAGCGGCGCTACGCGCCGCACTGATCACGCGTCCTCGGCGAAGTCGGGGAGGGGCTCCCGCTCCCGGGCGACCCGGGCCGGCCACCCGGTCTCGTGCTCGAGCCGCTTGCGGAGGTGGTCGGCGGGCCCGGGCTCGCCATGGACGAGGAAGGTGCCCCCCGGGAGCGGCTCTCCTGCGGCGGTCCAGGCGATGAGTTCCTCACGGTCGGCGTGGCCCGAGAGCACGTCCATCCACTCGACCTCGCAGGCGAGGTCGAGCCAGCGACCATGGATCCGAATCCTGCGCTCTCCCCGCTGGAGGTCGCGCCCGCGCGTCCCCTCGGCCTGGTAGCCCGCCAGGAGGAGGAGGTTGCGCCGGTCTGTCCCGAAGGCGAGGAGGTGGTGGAGAATGCGACCTCCCGTGAGCATCCCGGAGCCGGCCACGATGATCATCGGGCCCCGACGGTGGTTCAGCTCGCGCGATTCCTGGACCCCCGCCACAGCGTGGGCCCTGCCGAGCGCGGCCCGAAAGGCGCCGGCCGAAGGGCGAAGCTCCGCGGCGTGTTCGAGGTGAACGCTCGAGGCACGGATCGCCATCGGCGAGTTCAGGAACACCGGCACCTCGGGGAGCTCGCCCGCTCGCATCAACTGGTCGAGGAGCCAGAGGAGCACCTGCGCGCGCCCCACGGCAAAGGAGGGGATCATCACAACCCCGCCCTCCCGCAGCACCGGACCCACGGATCCGGCGAGCACCGCGCTCGGGTCCCCTTCTTCGTGCGATCGGTCGCCATAGGTCGACTCGAGGAGCAGGCGATGCGTCGCCGGACGCGGGTCGGGGTCCGGATGCAGGGGGTCGCCCCACCGCCCAAGGTCACCCGAGAAGAGCACGGAGTCACCCTCCTCGTCCCGAACCTCGACCATTGCGGCCCCGAGGAGGTGCCCGGCCCTGTGGTACCGGAAGGTCAGGGAGCCGATGCGCCAGGGCTCTCCGAAGGGTGCCGGGGCGAGCGCCTGGCAGGCCACCTCGGCATCCTCCTCGGTGAAGAGGGGGAGGGCGGGATGGTGCTTCGAAAACCCCTTCCGGTTCGCCCACTCCGCGTCCTCTTCCTGAAGGCGGCCCGCATCGGCCAGGAGGATCGGGAGAAGATCGGCCGTTGGCGGGGTGACATGCACCGGGCCTCGGAACCCGTCGCGCACGAGCACCGGTAGGTAGCCCGTGTGGTCCAGGTGCGCGTGGGTCAGGACCACGGCGTGCAACTCGCCCGGATCTGCCGGAAAGGGCTCGCGGTTGCGCAGGCGCAGCTCCTTCAGCCCCTGGAAGAGACCGCAGTCGACGAGCACGCGGGTCTTCCCGGCCGTCACGAGAAAACGGGAACCGGTCACGGTGCCGGCAGCGCCCAGGGGAATGACATTCATCGTTCGATCGGGGTTCGGAGTCCGGGGGCGAAGCGGGACCTTCCGTCCCGACCTCCCCCCTTGTGGCATTCGGCCAAGGGCCATAAAATGAGGTGTCCCCTCGGGGACTGGGCCGGCGGCAGGGGGCCAGAGCGCCTCGGGCCGTTCCGGACCGCGGGACCGCGATCCCGCCGGCGCTCCGCCCTATGTCGACCCGAAAAAGGAGGTGATCCCTTGTCTAGTCCCAGTAGCCACTCCAGCCTGACACGGGCAAGCGATCGCCGCAGGGGCCTCTGACGCCCACTGCTTCGTTCGCCGCTGTTCGGGCTTCGACACGAGCGATCGCGTCGGGCTGGACGGCATGATGGAAGGCCCCTCCGGATTCGATCCGGGGGGGCCTTTCCTATTCCGGGCGACGGTACGCCGAGGTTGCCGCTCACCCCTTCTCCGGCTCGTTTCCCGGCTTCCACTTGATATTGCACCCGACGGAAGGAAGCTGCTCCCCCTCGACCTCGCGACCCTCGAGCACCGCATCGGCCGCCGCCCGCAGGTCGGCACCCGTGACCGGGACCTCGTTCCCGGGGCGGCTCCCGTCGAACTGCCCGCGATATGCGAGCCGCCTGTCTCCATCGAAGAGGAAGAAGTCCGGGGTGCAGGCCGCCTGGTAGCTCATCGCCACCTCCTGGCTCTCGTCGAAGAGGTACGGGAAGGGATACCCCGCCTCCTTCGCCTCGATGGCCATCTGCTCGGGGGAGTCATCCGGATAACGCTCCACGTCGTTCGAGTTGATCGCGACGACCGCGAGGCCGCGCTCGACGTACTCCCGCCCGAAGTCGGCCAGCGCCCCGCGGAGGTGCTTCACGAAGGGGCAGTGGTTGCAGATGAACATGACCAGGAGCCCGGGCGCCTCATCGTAGTCATGGATCGACACCGTGCGTCCGCGGGTGTCCGGGAGGGAGAAGTGGGGAGCCTCGGTACCGAGGGGAAGCATCGTCGAAGGAGTCCGTGCCATGGGCCGTCCGTGATTCGGGTTCGAAGTCGGTCTGCCCCCGGGGCCACCCGGCCGAGGGATCGCCGGCCCTTCAGCCGCACCCCGCGGGGTCGGATCCCTGCCTACCCGCACCTTCGGCCCGGGGTCCGACCCCGACACCCTGCACTCCCACACCCGATCCGCATAGATTCCCGTCATGCGCATCGTCTCCCTTGCCTGCTCGAACACCGAGATCGTCGCCGCCCTCGGGCTCGCGGACCAGCTCGTCGGCGTCGATGACCACTCGGACCATCCGGCCGAAGTCCTCGCCTCGCTCCCACGCGTCGGCCCGGACCTCGAGATCGACATGGACCGGGTGGCCTCGCTCGAGCCCGACCTCGTTCTCGCCTCGCTCACCGTGCCGGGGCACGAGACCGTCGTCGAGACACTCGAGGCCTCCGGGCTCCCCCACCTCGTCCTGGCTCCCACCTCCCTCGAGGAGGTCTACGACGACATCGAACTCGTCGCGGAGCGCCTCGGCGTTGCCGAACGAGGGCGCGACATCGTCGCCGGCATGCGCCGGGAACTCGCCCCGTCGACCCCGGTCGCCCTCCCGGAGGAAGGCACCCCCGCACGTCCCTCCCTCCTTGTCCAGTGGTGGCCGAAGCCAGTCATCGCCCCCGGGCGTCAGAGCTGGGTCCAGGCGGTGATCGAGGCGGCCGGTGGCCGCAACCCCCTCGAGGAGGTCGACCGCCCGAGCCGCCCCCTCGACGACGAGGAGGTCGCGGCCCTCGCCCCGGACGCCGTGATCATTTCGTGGTGCGGTGTCGCCCCGGAGAAGTACCGACCCGACGTGGTCTACCGGAACCCGGCCTTCGCCGACATCCCGGCGATCCGGGAGGGGCAGGTCCACTGCGTCCCGGAAGCCTACCTCGGTCGCCCGGGACCAAGGCTCGTCGAGGGCGTTCGGGCGCTGCGTGCGATCGTCAAAGGGCTGTTGGAGAAGTAGAGCGGCCCCGGATCCGCGTTGGAGCGCCGATCATCCCCCGCCCCCGGCTCTTCCTCCCACCTCTCCGTACCCGGTGAGCTCGACGAACCCCACCCCCTCGACGGGGCCATCCGGCCCCTCGCCGCGGACATCCACCGCCCCCTCCCAGTAGCGGACCGAGAGGTTCATCTCCTGGTCACGGACCAGAGGGACGATCTCGAGATCGAACCCCTCGGTCGGGATGCGCGCACGCCAGCCGGATGGATGACGCGCTCCGTCGAGCGGACTCCGCCACTCCCCTGTCACCTCGAGCTCGACCTCGCCGGCGACCAGCTTCCGAGTCGTCCCGTCGGCCTCGACCACCACCCCGTGGTTGAGTGGGTCGGACATCCCGTCGTCCCGCCGGAGCTCGAAGAACATGAGCTCGCGCCCGTCCGAGAGCTGAAGGGAGAACCAGTCCCAGCCCACGTGCTCCTCACCGAGCGCCGAGGTGCTCCACTCCCGGTCCTTCCAGGAGGTCCCCTCCACCTCGAAGCTCTCGCCCGCGATGCTCACCCGTCCCCGCGTCGGCATCCGCGTGAAGGAGAAGTAGTACGAAGCGTTGCCGGGCTCCGGCCCCTTCTGGCTCCATCCGTCGATCCCCTGGAGCACGATGGGCTTTCCCGCCTCGAGCACCAGGTCGACCTCCCACCCTTCGTCTCCCGCCCGCACCTGGAGGGGAAAGATGGCCGCAGGGTCACCGTGGCCGCCGCCGGGGCCCCCTGTCCCCTCGCCCGTCGCCTCGCCGAGGCTTCGGATCTCCCAGTCGTCGAGCCAGACCCGGAAGGGCTCGACCCGGGCGCCCGCCATCCCGACTGCTTCCCGGGCGAAGCGCTCGAAGGCCCGGTGTCTGCCATCTCCGATGTCCGTGAGGGCAAAATGAACCATCCATAGCTGGTTCGTGCTCCAGGCCGAGGCCCGCTCGACGGACTCGGGCGCGAGGGAGTTGCGGAAGAAGGTGATGTGCCAGCCGAACCTTCGGCCCGAAGGGTCGGCGAGGTTTCCGGTCAGGTACCACCACTCCGTCCGGTACTCCGGATGGGGCCCGTGGTCGTCGGGGAAGACGAAGGGGCGGGGCTCCGTCGCCCGGGCGAAGCCAACCGTGTCGCCTCCGGCGATCGCGCCGGCGGCCGAGAGCGTCGCGCGCACCTCGTCGGGAGGCGGCGCGGAGACGAACCGGACGAGGAGCGCGACGACACCTGCGAGTGCAAGCACGACCAGAACGCGCGGCACGAAGCGTGGCATGCGACTCACTCCCCTCTCAACGCCCGGGCCGGCGAGGTCCGTCCCATTTTCCACGAGGGGTAGACCCCGGCCAGGAGTGCGCCCGCCAGCGCGAGAACGAGCGCCTGGCCCAGGAACGCGCCGGAGACCTCCATCTGGAGGGTCCAGCCGAACGAGCGACGGTTCACGACGAAGATCATGATGAAGGCAAGGACGAGGCCGACGGGGAGGGCAAGAACCCCGGAGACGACCCCCATGAGCCCCGTCTGTGCCGTGACGAGCCCCCAGGTCTGGCCTCGCGTCATCCCGTTCGCCCGCAGGACCCCGAGCTCGCGCACGCGCTCGAGCTGGAGGGCCATGAGGGCCGAGAGCACGGCGATGAAGGCCACGATGAAGGCGAGGAGCCTGAGGACCCGCGTGATCGCGAAGGTCCGGTCGAAGACCTCGAGCGAGAGTTCGCGCAGCTCACGGTTCGAGCGCACGTTCACGGGGTTGTCGGCGCCCGCCGCACGCTGGAGCGCCGCGCGGATGGGAGCGGGGTCGGCGCCTTCTTCCAGGAAGAGCCCGAGGGAGTTCACGGCGCGGTCGCCCCAGGCGCGGTCGTAGCGGCTGCGGGCGAGCATGACCGTGCCGACCTCGCTTCCGTAGTCCCGGAACACGCCGAGGACGGGGAGGGCGAGGGTGCCCTCCTCGGCGGGGATGCGGAGGGTGTCGCCGGGCTCGCTCCGGTGCCGGAAGGCGAAGGGTTCGGAGACGAAGACGCCGTCGCCCGCGAGAAAGGCGCGGAAGGCCTCGGCCTCGAGGGGACCGGTGCGGAGGAGGTCGATCCCGGAGCGCCCCCGCGGATCGAGGTCGAGGGCGACGAGGCGGAAGGCTCCCCAGGGCTCGGCCACGAGCTCGATGCCCCGGTAGCGACTCACCCCGGCCACCCCGGGGAGCCCGCGGGCGACCTCGGCGAGTTCGGGGGGGAGGGTGCCCTCGGCACGCGCCTGGACGATCGAGGGAGCCGAGACGTAGAGGTCGGCCTGGAGGGTGGCGTCGAGCCAGCGGACCACGCTCCCCCGGAAGCTCTCGATCATGATCCCGAGGCCGAGGGTGACGGAGACCGCGATGACGAGGGCGGCGACGGCGGGGGCGGTGCGCGAGAGGGCGGTGACGACCCCGCGCGCCGCCATCGCGCCCAGGATGCCGGCAAGGCGACGCACGAAGGGGCGCAGGGCGCCGACCAGGACAAGGGTCGCGGCCGGCGTGAGGAGCGCCATCCCGAGCAGGATCGCGAAGAGCCCGCCGAAGGCGAGACCGATCCCGTCGCCGGGGAGTACGAGGAGCCCGGCCCCGAGGCCCAGGAGGGCGAGCCCGCCGAGGGCGGCCCGGGGGACGCTCCGTCGTGCGGTGTCCTCGATGCTCGAGCGGGCGAGCGCTTCGCGCGGAGAGACCCGCCCGGCTTCCCATGCCGGAGGAAGGGTTGCGAGGACCGTGGCACCGATCCCGAGGACCGCTCCCTTCAGGAGCACCTCCGGGGGGAGGGCGAGGGAGTCGACGGAGACGACGAAGTAGAGGTCGTTGATCGTTCGGGTGACGAGACGAACGAGGCCCCTTCCGAGGACGATGCCGAGGAGGAGCCCGAGCGCCGATCCGACCACGCCGAGGAGGGCGGCCTCGGCGAGGACCCCGCGCACGAGACGGCCGCGGGTGAGCCCGAGGGCGCGGAAGGTCCCGAGAGTGGCCCGCCGCTGGACGACCGAGAAGGTCATCGTGTTGTAGATGAGGAAGACCCCGAAGAGGAGGGCGAGAAGACTCAGGGCCGTCAGGTTGAGGTCGAAGGCCCGGATCATCTCCTGCATCGTGCGCTCGCGACTCCCCGCCGGATCGAGACGGGCGCCCGGGGCGAGGAGCGCGCGGAGCGGTTCGGTCGGCGCGTCCTCGTCGAGGAGGAGGTCGAGACGGTCGAGACGCCCGGCACGCCCAAGGAGCTCCTGCGCCTCGGCGATGTCGACGAGCAGGAGGTCGAGCATCCCGGTGCGCGCGAGGCGGTCGGCGGGGTCGAGGACTCCGGCAACGCGCAGCGTCCCGGTGGTGGTGCCCGCGCTGACGGGGAGGGGATCGCCCTCGGCCACCCCGAGCGCCTCGGCGGTTTCCCTGCTGAGAAAGACTGCCCCGCGCGTTGTCAGGAGGAGCGAGCCGTCGACCTCCCCCCCGGGGCCCCCGGCGAGCCAGGGCCGGAAGGGACCCTCCTGGAAGGGGTCGACGCCGAGGAGGCGGAGGGGTCGCTCGGGGAGTGCGGTCGCGACGACCCACCCCTCGACGACGGGGGCGGCGCCGCGGACCCCGGGCGCGAGACGCACACGGGCCGCGAGGGAGTCCGGCAGGCCGGTCGAACCGGCGCTCACCTGGTGCGTCGCACGCCCCGTGATGACCTCGGACGAGACGCGGAAGGCCTCGCGGGAAGACTGGATCGCAAGGTCCATCGCGACCATGACCGCCACTCCGAGGGCGACCCCGAGAATGCTCAGTCCGAGCTGCCAGGGGTGACGGGTGAGGTGGCGCAGTCCGGCCCGCGTCCGGAGGGGGATCATGATGTGGCGTCCGGGACGCCCTCTTCCACGATTCGACCCTCGTGGAGGGTGAGTACCCGGTCCATTCGGGCCGCCACCTCGCGGGCGTGGGTGACCGCGAGCAGCGTCGTACCCGAAGCTCGCAGGAGCTCGTCCAGGAGGTCCAGGATTCGGGCCCCGGTGGCGCTGTCGAGGTTTCCGGTCGGCTCGTCCGCGAGAACGAGGGCGGGGCGGTGCACGAGGGCACGGGCCACGGCGACGCGCTGCTGCTCTCCCCCGGAGAGGCGGTCGGGCCAGGCCCCGGCCCGGTCGGCCAGCTCGACGCGCTCCAGAAGCTCGAGGGCGCGCGCACGGTCCTGGGCGCTCACCTCCCCGCGAAGCTCGACGGGGAGAAGGAGGTTCTCGAGGACCGTGAGGGTCGGAATCAGGTTGAAGAACTGGAAGACGAAGCCGATCCGGTCCCGACGAAAGAGGGTGCGTGCGCGGTCGTCGAGCTCGTGGAGCGCCACCCCGGCGACCTCGACCGTGCCGGCGTCCGGCCGGTCGATGCCACTGACCAGGTTGAGGAGGGTCGACTTGCCCGAACCCGAAGGGCCGAGCAGGGCGACGAACTCTCCCGGGGCGACGGAGGCGGACGCACCCCGTAGAACGGAGCGCACCCGGTCACCCTCGGGGTACGCGCGCTCGACGCCGTCGAGGCGCAGGACGGGACGAGGTGCAGAATCAGTCATCGGAAACGTCAGGACCGCAGGGGGAAGTTCACCCCCGCACGTCAGGGGAGGTCCGGCTCAGCCTGCCAGACCGACCTGCTGGGGGAGGGTGACCAGCTTCTTCACGAGGTAGGTCCGCTCGCCGATCGGGAGCTGGATCGAGACTTCTTCCCCCTCGCGGGCTCCGGTCAGTCCCTGCCCGATCGGGGACGCCATGGAGACCTGGCCGCCGTCCAGATCCATGAAGTCACCCGCCACGAGGGTGAACTCCAGTTCCATGTCCGTCGAGCGGTCGTGGATCGTGACTCGCGATCCGAAGCCGACTCGGTCGACCGGCATCGCCTTGAGGTCGATCTTGGAGAGCTCGGACATGCGCTGGCCGAGCTGGCTGATGCGCGCCTGGACGAACTGCTGCCGCTCGAGCGCGGACTTGTACTCCGCGTTTTCCCGGAGATCGCCCAGCTCGACCGCCTTCGAGA
Source organism: Gemmatimonadota bacterium (assembly GCA_007125125.1). Classification (GTDB taxonomy): domain Bacteria; phylum Gemmatimonadota; class Gemmatimonadetes; order Longimicrobiales; family Gaopeijiaceae; genus SLDT01. The sequence goes on from SLDT01000020.1 coordinate 8,466, forward strand.
TGCGGTCGGGGAGTTCCACGTTGAGTTCGTACGTGAGCTTCTCGATCTCGCCCTCGATTCGCTCCCTGATCTTGTCCAGCATGGCGGCTCTCCCGGAAACAAAAAAAACCGGGACCCGACCTCGGATGGGTCGGGTCCTCAGCGAGTGGGTTGGGATGGTTCGCGAAAGTACGGGAGACTTCCCGGCCTCAATCGCTCACCTTCGGAAGGTAAGCAGGGCCGCCGCTCCCGGGAAGCCCCGGCCCCTTGACGCACCCTTCGCCTTCCGTGATACTTGCTTATCGTTAGCATTTGCCAACCCGCTCGCTGGCCCGTGCTCTGCCGTCGGACGCCTGCTCCCGAATATCCGGCCCCGAACAACTCCCGCCCACGTCAGGACTTTCCCTACCATGGTCGCGCGCATTTTCCGTCATCCCTGGGGCTGGACCTCGATCGCACCAATCCTCTGTGCGATTCACTGCCTGGTCACGCCCCTGCTCGTCGCCACCGCCCCCGCCTTCGCGCCGGGCGAGGCCGCCGAGTGGGCGCTGCTCGGGATCACGGTCGTGCTCGTGGGCATCACCGGAGCCGCGGCACTTCGCGGCCACCGGCAGGCCGCCCCCTTCGTCCTGATCCTCGTCGGGCTCCTGGCCTGGACCGGCTCGCTCCTGCACCTCTTCGCCCCCGTACCCGAGGAGTTCACCACGGTAATCGCCTCGCTCGGGGTCGCGGCTGGGCTCCTCTGGAACTCGCGTCTCCACTGCGCCACGCGCGACGAGGGGTGCAGCGCCTGTGAGCACGAGGCACTTGAGGAGGCGCACGCTCCGCTCACGACGGAGCGCCCCGCTCCCGCCAAGAAGACCGCGACGGCTTGAACGGTCGGGCGCTTCGACATACCGTAGAGGGGTATTCGACGCGCCCCAGCGGGCGGGCCCATCTGCGACGGGTCCGTCACGGTGCGGGCCCACGGCCGATCCGAACCGCCTGAAGTGCAGCTCCTCCATGCAACGAGACACCCGCCAGCGCCGCGCGATCCGGGCCGCCTTCGAGGAGGCCGGCCACCCCCTGAGCCCCCAGGAGCTCCTCGAGGCCGCACGCCAGGAGGTGAAGGGGCTCGGCATCGCGACCGTCTATCGGAACATCCGCGCACTCCAGGACGAAGGCTGGCTCGAGGCCGTGGAACTCCCCGGAGAACCGGCACGTTACGAACGAGCGGGCAAGGCTCATCACCACCACTTCCACTGTCGGGAGTGTGACCGCGTCTACGAGGTCGATGGCTGCCCGGGGAACCTGAAGGAGGTCACCCCCCCCGGCTTCACCCTCGAGGCCCACGAGTTCGTGCTCTACGGACTCTGCGAGGCCTGCGCCGCCTGAGTCTCCGAGAGAAAGCGCTCCACCCCCTCGACCCGCTCCAGGAGCCCGTCGCGCCGGGCATCGACCAGGTTCAGGTGGCCGAGCTTGCGGCCCGGCCGCGGCGCCTTTCCGTAGAGGTGCACCCGGAGCCCCGGATCGGGGAGCGTCTCGAGGGGCGGTACCTCGCCCAGAAGGTTCACCATCGCCGCGAACCCCTCGCGCATCCCCGTCGGCCCGAGGGGTAGCCCGAGCACCGCCCGCAGGTGGTTCTCGAACTGGCTCGTCTCTGCCCCGTCCTGCGTCCAGTGCCCCGAGTTGTGCACGCGGGGCGCGAGCTCGTTCGCGAGGAGACGCCCCTCGACCTCGAAGAGCTCGATCGCGAGCACCCCGACGTAGTCGAGGTGCTCGAGCACCCGCTCCGCGAGCGCGACCGCCCTCTCCTGGAGCCTGTCTCCCCCCTCGCCGAGCCCTGCCGCCGGCGCCACGGAGCGCACGAGGATCCCCTCCCGGTGCACGTTCTCGACGAGGGGCCAGTGGGCCGTCTCCCCGCTCCGCGAGCGCACGGACAGAATCGAGAGCTCCCGCGCGAAGGAGACGAACCCCTCGAGGATGAGCGGACTCCCGCCGAGCGCCTCCCAGGCGGGCCCCAGGTCGCCGGCCTCGCGCAGGACCCGCTGGCCCTTCCCGTCGTAGCCCATCCGCCGCGTCTTGAGCACGGCCGGGAGTCCGAGCTCCTCGACCCCGGCCTCGAGCTCCGCCAGGCTCGCCACATCAACGAAGGGCGCCGTCTCGATCCCGAGGCTCCGGAAAGTCCGCTTCTCGACGAGGCGGTCCTGCGCCATCGCAAGCGCTCCGGGCAGGGGGTGCAGGGGCACCTGCGTCGAGAGCCGGCGGGCCGCCTCCACGGGGACGTTCTCGAACTCGTAGGTCACGACCGCCGCCCCCTCGGCCAGCCGCCCGAGGCCGGCCACATCGTCGTAGGGCGCCTCGACCACCTCCCCCACCGCCGCCGCCGGACACCCCGGACGCGGCTCGAGAAACCGGAAGCGGAGCCCGAGCGGAATCCCTGCGAGCCCGAGCATCCGCCCGAGCTGACCTCCCCCGATGACCCCGACGAGGGGCCCCCCGAAGCCCCGCTCCGGGCCGCTCACTCGGCCGGCTTCCGCGGGTCCGGATCGCGCAGGACAGCCTCCGTGCGCGCCTCCCGGTAGCTGCGGAGCGCCTCCCGGATCGTCGGGTAGGAGCCCCCGAGGATCGAGGCCGCGAGGAGCGCTGCATTGATCGCCCCCGCGCGCCCGATCGCGAGCGTACCCACCGGCACTCCCCCGGGCATCTGCACGATCGAGAGGAGCGAGTCGAGCCCCTGAAGCGCACGGCTCTGCACCGGCACTCCGAGCACCGGGAGCACCGTCTTCGCCGCGACCATCCCGGGGAGGTGCGCCGCCCCCCCCGCCCCCGCGATGATCACCTTCAGCCCCCGCTCTTCGGCGGCGCCGGCGTATTCGTGCAGGAGGTCGGGGGTGCGGTGCGCCGAGACGACCCGCACCTCGTGCGGGATCTCGAGCGCCTCCAGCGTATTCACGGCGTGCGCCATCGTCTCCCAGTCGGTGCGGGAGCCCATGACGACACCCACGAGGGGTTGGTCCATGCCGGAACTCATTCGGGTTCAAGAGGGTTCGGAAGCATCCGCGGACACTTCACCGGACGCCCCATGGTGTCGCCGCGAGGCCATGCGGTCAA
>SLDT01000254.1 GCA_007125125.1 Gemmatimonadota bacterium
GGCGAAGGGCGATCGGCCGCCCCGCCCGAAGCGCGAACGAACTGAACCTCCCGGACTTCGGGGAGGAGCTGACGGCCTTCACCCCGATCGAGACGCTCACGAGCTTCAGCCCGGCCGATCTGCACCAGTCGATGGGGCGCGTCGCCTCGGCAGGGGTGAGCCTGGCGCTCGGGTACGGCTCGACCGTGATCTCGGCCTGGGGGCTACGCCGGGTCTACTTCGAGTCGCAGGTCGTGACGAAGACGGGCGAGGTGCCGGCGTCGGGGTCGGCCGGGGTCGCCGCGAGCGTCTCGATGGACCTCGGGGGCTGGATCCTCGTGTGAGGAAGGCTCCGGGGGCTCGCTTCAGCGCTCCCCGGCGACTTCGAGGACGAAGTCGGCCAGGCGCTCGGGGTAGCGGGAGCCGGCGACGAGGGTGAGGTCGTTGTGCGATGCCCCCTCGACGAGCCAGAGGCCGCGCGGGTCGCGGGCGGCGGCGTGGAGTTCCTCGCCCATCCGGGTGGGGATGATCTCGTCTCGGTCGCCGTGGATCACGAGGACCGCGCCCTCGAAGGTGCCGAGCGCCCGCTTCGCGTCGAGGCGCCCGGAGAGGCGGCCGAGGAGGGGCCGGGGGAGGATGGGGTAGACCGCGCGCGCGACGTCGACGAGCGAGGTGAAGGTCGACTCGAGGATGAATCCGCCCGGCGGGGGGCCCTCGAGTTCGAGGGCGGCGAGTCCCACGGCCCCCCCGATGGAGCGGCCATGGACGACGACCCGCTCGGGTGCACCGGTCTCCCGGGCGAGGAAGTCGAGGGCGGCGCGGGCGTCGAGGGGCACCCCGTCGAGGGAGGGCCTCCCCTCGCTTCGCCCGTAGCCCCGGTAGCTCAGGAGGAGCACCGAGATCCCGCGCGCTAGGTACTCCGAGGCGAGGGGGCCCCAGGCCGCGATCGAGGAGGCGTTCCCGTGCAGGCCGAGGACGGCGGGGGGGGCGTCCCCCGGGGCGGGGAACCACCAGGCGGCGAGCTCCGTCCCGTCCCGGGCGGTGAGGCGGAGGTTCTCGCCCTCGACCCCGGCAAGCACGGGGGCGGGTCCGGGGTCGTGCGGGGGCGGGAAGAAGAGAAGATGGCGCGCGAGGAAGGGCGCGCCCGCCCAGAGGAGCACGACCATCACCCCGGCGAGGAGCGCGAAGGTGAGCAGGGGGTGCGGGCTGGGCGGGAAGAGAAGGGAAGGGGACACGGGAGCAAGGTGCCTCCGCACGGGGTCGGGGCGCAAGGCAGGTGCGCTGCTGGCCCCGCCTCCCCGGATCCGCTATCGTGGCGCCCATGAACCCGACCCTGCCCCGCACCCTGCTCCTCGCCCTCGTCGCCCCCCTCGCCCTCGTCGCCCTCGTCGCGGCCGGGGGCTGCCAGCCCGACGAAATCGAGCCCGCCCCCGCGACCCTCGGCCCGGAAGACGGTCCGGCCGGGGTGGGGGTGAGCCCGATTCCCCTTCCTCCGGGTGAGCCTGATGCCCCCTTCGACTGGCTGATCCGGGGGGGAGAGGTCATCGACGGGACGGGGGCACCGCCCGTCCGGGCCGACCTCCTCGTGCGGGGCGAGCGGATCGCCCACATCGGGATCGTCGACCCCGACACCCTCGAGGTGCTCGAGCACTTCGACGCGACGGGGCTCGTTCTGACCCCCGGCTTCATCGACCTGCACGCGCACGGAAGCCCCCTCCAGACCCCCGACTTCGAGAACTTCGTCGCGCAGGGGGTCACGACGATTGTGCTCGGGCAGGACGGCTCGAGCCCGCAGGCCGCCGAGCTCGCGGGCGAGATGCGCGCGGTCGAGGCCGCGCCGGTGCGGGTGAACACGGGCTGGCTGATCGGGCACAACACCCTGCGCCGCGAGTCCGGGGTGGGGTTCGACCCCCCCTCGGAGGAAGGCACCCGGCGCATGGCCGAGCTCGTCGGCAGGGCGCTCGAGGCGGGGGCCTTCGGGCTCTCGCTGGGCCTCGAGTACACGCCCGGGAACCAGGCCGACCTCGACGAGCTCGTGGCGATCGCGCGGCCGGTCGCGGCGCGGGGCGGGGTGGTCATGAGCCACATGCGCACCGAGGACTCGGGCGAGGTGCTCGGGGCGGTCGAGGAGCTCCTCGAGCAGGGGCGCCGCTCCGGGGCGCGGGTCCATGTCTCGCACCTCAAGATCGTGCTCGGGAGCGACCCCGCCGAGGCGCGCCGGGTCCTCGCCGCGATGGAGAAGGCCCGAGCGGCGGGGCTCGCCGTGAGCGCCGACCTCTACCCCTACACTGCGAGCTTCACCGGGCTCGCGATCCTCTTCCCCGACTGGGCGCGGCCCCCGAACGACTACGACCGGGCGGTGCGCGAGCGGGGGGAGGAGCTCGCCGCCCACCTCCGCGCCCGCGTCCTGGCCCGCAACGGGCCCGGGGCCACCTTCTTCGGGACCGGCCCCCATGCAGGCCGCACCCTCGAGGAGGCCGCCGAGTCCCGCGGCATCCCCTTCGAGGAGCTCCTCGTCGAGCTCGGCCCCGGGGGCGCGCGCGCGGCCTACTTCGTCATGGACGAGGGGGTCATGGCCACCTTCCTCGCCGATCCGTGGGTCGCGGTCGCCTCGGACGGGAGCCCCACGATGGGCCACCCGCGGGGCTACGGCTCGTTCGCCCGGATCCTGCACCGCTGGGTCGCCGCCGAGGGGCTCCTCACCCTCGAGGAGGCCGTGCGCCGGATGAGCGGGCTCCCCGCCTCGATCCTCGGGCTCGCCGACGCCGGGCGCACCGACCTCCCGCGCGGCCTGCTGGGGGAAGGGTGGGCTGCCGACCTCGCCCTCTTCGACCCCGCCGCCGTCCGGGACCGCGCCGACTTCGAGGATCCGCACCGGATCGCCGAGGGGGTCTCCGGGGTCTGGGTCGGGGGGCGCCTCACCTGGAGGGACGGGGCGCTCGTGCCGGGGGTCGCCTCCGGCCGGGTGCTCCGCGATGCGGGAAGCGGGGACCCGTCAGTCACGACCGGACCCGGGAACCGATGATCATCGACTGCCACACGCACCTGAACAACTACGACGAGAGCCGCACACGCACGATCGA
>SLDT01000175.1 GCA_007125125.1 Gemmatimonadota bacterium
CGCCCCCCCCTCGACCCCGTCGCCCCACCCTCCGGCTCCGTAGGCCCGCGCGAGTGCCGCGACCTCGATCGGATCGCCCACCGCAGTCCCCGTCCCGTGGGCCTCGACGTAACCGACCGACGCGGGCTCGATCCCGGCCACGGCGAGCGCCTCGGCGATCACCTCGGCCTGCCCGTCGACACTCGGCGCCATGTAACCCACCTTGGCCGAGCCGTCGTTGTTCATCGCGCTCCCTCGGATCACCGCATGCACCGTGTCCCCGTCGCGAAGCGCGTCCCCGAGGCGCCGGAGCACGACGACCGCACCCCCGTCCCCGAGCACCGTCCCCCCGGCCCGGGCATCGAAGGCGCGGCAGCGCCCGTCGGGCGAGAGAATCTCCCCCTCCTGCCAGCGGTAGCCCAGCCGGTGCGGGAAGGTGAGGGTGATCCCCCCGGCGAGCGCCATGTCGCACTCGAGCCCGATCAGGCTCTGGACCGCGAGGTGGACGGCCGCGAGGGAGGTCGAACAGGCGGTCTGCACCCCGACCCCCGGCCCTCTCAGGTTCAGGTGGTAGGAGACCCGGGTCGCCAGGAAGTCCTTGTCGTTCCCGATGTGCCGCACGAGGAAGAACCCCTTCTCGCGGAGGAGCTCGGGCGACCCAAGGAGCTGGAACATCATCCAGGTGTTCGGCCCGCATCCCGCGAAGACCCCGACGGGGCCCTCGAACTCGCCCGGGACATGCCCGGCCCGCTCCATCGCCTCCCATGCCATTTCGAGGAAGTGGCGCTGCTGCGGGTCCATGATCGCCGCCTCTCCGGGGGCGAACCCGAAGAAGCCGGCGTCCCAGCGGTCGACCCCCTCGAGGGCAGCGGCGCGCGCGACGTAGGCCGGATCCTCGAGGAGCGCCGGGTCGACCCCGGCCGCCCGCAGCTCCTCGGGCGCGAGGTCCTCGATCGACTCGACCCCCTCGACGAGGTTCTGCCAGAAGCGCTCCGGATCGGAGGCACCCGGGACCCGGCAGGCGATCCCCGTGATGGCGATCGCGGTCTCGGGGTCGAGGCCGTGGAGCTCGACCGGGGGCGCCGCCCCGAGCCGTCCTGCGTCCCCGCTCCTCATCCTTCGTCCTCTCCCACGCCGTCGCCCTCGTCGGCCTCGGGCCCCGCGCCCCCGCCACGTCCGGCGCGAGCGCGAAGGGCGGCCCGGCGGGAGGCCCCGCGAGCCCGTGCCCGCTCGACCCGGTTGGCCTCGGCGTCGGAGCTGCCCGGACCGGTTCCTGCCCCGGCCCGGATCGGGTCGGGGGCGGCCCCCGCCGAGGCCGCGCCTCCCGCACCGAGGGTCGCGAGGTGGCCGGCGAGCGCCCGCGCCGTCGGGAATCGGAAGAGGTCGACAAGGCTCAGGCGGTCGCTCACCTCGCGCGCGATCCCTTCCCGGAGGCGCGCGTGCACTCGCACGGCGAGGAGGGAGTGTCCCCCGACCTCGAAGAAGTTCGCCTCCGGCGCGACCTCGTCGACCTCGAGGAGCTCGCCCCAGAGGGCACGGAGCGCCCGCTCGAGACTGGCCACACGAGCGCCGTCCGCTCGGGTTGGGACCAGGTCGCCCGTTCCGTTCCGTGCCCCGGCGACCGCCGTGACATCCGCTCCGGGGTGCGTCGGGCCCGCACCCGCCTCGGCCCGCTCGAGACTCCGGCGCCCCTCGACCCCGGCTGCGAGCGCGCGCCTGTCGACCTTGCCGTTCGGGGTCAGGGGGAAGGCGGGCACGACCTCCCAACCCGCCGGAACCATCCAGGCGGGGAGGCTCTCTGCCAGGTGCCGGCGCAGCGCGGCCGTGGAGGGTAGCCCCGCGGACGCGGGAAAGGTGGCCACGAGGCGCGCCTCGGGACCCTCGCCCCGGGCGACCACGACCGCCTGCTTCACCCCGGGGTGGCGGCGGAGGACCGCCTCGATTTCGCCCGGCTCGATCCGGTGGCCCCGGAGCTTGATCTGTTCGTCGACCCGTCCCCGGAACTCGAGGGTCCCGTCGCGCCGTCGGCGCGCCCGGTCCCCGCTCCGGTAGAGCCGCTCACGGCCGAGCGTCGGGAGCATGACGAAGCGCTCGGCGGTGAGCTCGGGTCGCGCATGGTACCCCCGTGCCACCCCGAACCCGCCGATCAGGAGCTCTCCCTCGACCCCGAGGGGCACGGGCTCCCCTCGCGGATCGACGACGTGCAGCGTCGTATTCGCGATCGGCACCCCGAGGGGCACGATCGCCCCATCGGCGTCGGCCGGGCCCACCTCGTGCACGGCCGACCAGATCGTGGTCTCGGTCGGGCCGTACATGTTCAGGAGCCTCGCCCCGCTGCTCAGCTGCGAGAGGAGCCGTTCTGCGAGCGTGCCGGGGAAGGCCTCTCCCCCGACGCAGAGGGTCCGGAGCGTTCCGAGCGCCTCGGCGGCCTCGTCCTCTGCGAGGATCAGGGCCGCCTGGGAGGGGGTGCACTGGAGGTGCGTGATCTCCTGCTCGAGGATGGCCCGGCTCACGAGGGCGGGGACCGCCGGATCATGGGCAGGGACGGACGCGCCTCCTCCCGCGCTCGGGGCACCGGCGTCGTCCGGACGCCCGGCGCGCTCCATGACCTCGCGCAGCCTCGGAAGCCCCTCGAGCACCGCGTCGTCCTCGACCCCGAAGTCGATGAGGCAGGCGATTTCGTCGACCCCGCAGGCGGCCATGGCGCGCACGATCTCGACCCCGCGCTCGACGGTGCCCATGAGGGCGGAGTCACGGTAGTAGCGCTCGAAGGCATGGTCGAGGAGCGCCTCCATCTCGTCGTCCGAGAGCCGGGCGCCCCCGAGGCTCAGCCCCTCCCCCTCGGCGACCGCCTTCAGGAGTCCGACCGAACTCCGGAGGTAGTTTCGGAAGGGCGCGCGCACGCGGGCCTGGACTTCCTCCTCGCTCCTGCCGATCCAGGTGTGGAGCATGAGGGAGACATGGCCGGGTCCCTCGTGCCCGGCCTCGGCTCGCGCCTCCCGGTAGAGCGCAATCTTGTGCGCGAGATCCTCGGGGCGCTGGCCAAGGAGGTGGGTGAGGAGGTTCGCCCCGCTCGCCCCG
>SLDT01000100.1 GCA_007125125.1 Gemmatimonadota bacterium
CCCGGCAGGAGCGCCTCGCGCCGGCTTCCGGCGAGGGTCAGGAAGCGCGCCACCCGGTTCGTGAAGCGCTCCCGTGCCAGAATCAGATCCTCGCCCGGCCCCGCCCCTGCCCCCAGCTCTCCCCTTCGCGCCGATTCGGAGGAAGGCACCCCGGGCTCCCCTCCCGCCCCGCGCGCCAACGGCACCTCGGGCTCCTCGCCCCGAAGCCGCGCGAATCGCGCGCGCAGGGAGCGGGCGAGCCCAGGGACCGGTGCCCCGGGACCCGCCCCCTGCGCCTCCTCTCCTACCATCCCCCGTCCCCGCGCTCGAGGATGAGGTCGTCGTACCCGGTCCGGCCATCGGCGGTGAAGGAACGGACCGCAACGGCCTCGATTCCCGCGCCCCCGGTGATTCGCACAGAGGGTTCGGAGACCCGCTCCACCTCGCGCCAGTTCCCCTCCCCGTCCCGCACGCGGACGATGTAGCCCGTCACCATCGCCTCCGGCGCCGGATCCCAGGCGAAGCTCAGACCGTTTGCGTCCGAGGCCGCAAGCTCGAGCCCCGCGACCCGGCTCGGACCGTCGGCCAGGTGCATGATCGAGGCGACCGTGGTCCGGCTCACCTCGGCCACGAGGCGCTGGTTGATCGTCCAGAGATCGTCCGTGCGCTGGTGGTAGTTCGGGTTCCCGAGAACCGGGTACGAGCCGATCCCCCCCACCACATCTCCGTACGCATCGAAGAAGACCGCCGCGTCCGTCCCCCGGTAGTAGCGGGCATCGTACGTGATGAGGTCGCTGAAGAAGTGCGCGGCCGCGTGCTGGATGTCCCGGATCCCGTCGTTCGAGTAGCGGATCGTGTTGTCGAGGCGGTGGCTTCGCGTCCACCCGATCATGTCGTTGTTCAGGACCCCCGCGATGCGCACCCCCTCGTCCTGCGCCCGGCGCACGAACTCGCGCGCCCCCAGGAGCCCCGCTTCCTCGGCCGTGAGGAAGGCGAACTGGATCGTCGCCCCCCGCGGGCGATCGGCGAGGACCCGCGCCGCCTCCAAAAGGGCGGTCGTCCCCGAGGAGTTGTCGTCGGCCCCCGGCGAGGGGAGCACGGAGTCGAAGTGCGACGAGATCACATAGACCAGCTCGGGGTTCGTCGTGCCCGGAAGGGTCGCGATCACATTCGCCGTCCGTGCACCCTGACCCCTCCCGGGCGCGTTGAACCACTGGAGCTCGACCTCGTACCCCCACGACTCGAGCGTCTCGCGCAGGTACTCGATCGCGAGCTGGTTCCCGGGCTGCGTCGCGAACTTCGAGCCGAACTGATAGAGCGCCTCGGCATAGTGGTAGATCCGTCCGACCGAGACCGCGTCGGCCGCCGCCCGGATCTCCTCGGCGTCGGGGGCGAATCGGGCCCAGCCGCGATCGAGCAGGTCGCGCTCATGGTCGAGCGCGGCCTCGAGGCGGGCGACGAGCTTCTGGAACCCGACCGTGCGCGTCAGGTCGATCCAGAAGACCGGCCGCTCCGGGGAGATCGTGTCCCCGTCGCGCTCGGCCGAGATGAAGATCCCGGTCCCGTCGGGGTGCGCGACCCAGCCGTACTCCGGCGCGATCGTGCGCATCGTGTTGTTGTGGAAGAGGCGGTAGTTCTCGCCGGTGACGAGGTCGTAGAGGTAGGAACGCTGATGGCGCGACTCACCCTTCACCGCGAAGAGGAGCTCGTTGGTGATCCACATGGGGCGCCGGTCGTGCTGGATCTCGCGCGAGACCCGGACCTCGTTCTCGGGATCGTCGAGCGCCTGGTAGGCGATCTCCCAGTCCGTGTGGTACATCGTCTGGTAGGCGACCCGCTCCCCGTCGGGCGAGACGACCGGCGAGGCGATCCGGAGATCCGTCTCATGCAGGACGATGGGCTCCACCTCGCCTGCTCCGAGCCCGTCAGCCGGGAGGCGGAGCGCCCTCACGAGGGTGATCCCGAACTCCGCAGGCTCGAGCCAGGCCATCGTGCCGCCCCCTGCGGCGAGGCCGGGCGCCCCTCCCCGGAAGGTGAGGACCCGTCCCGACTCGAGGTCGATCACCCCGGGCCCCGGCTCCGGGGTCCTGGTCGGCTCGCCCCCCTGCGGAATGGGGAGGGGGGAAGTCTGGGGCCTGTGGAACACGAGGTACCTTCCTCCCGGAACCGGGCGGGGCTGGCTGTTGTGCCCCTCGGCGAGCTCGAGGAGCTCCGGCTCCCAGGCCGGTGCGCGCAGGCGAAAGATGCGCTGGCGGTCGCCTCCGCCCTCGATCCCGGCGGTCAGGAAGAGCTCGTCGCGGTCCGGGGCGAAGGTGAGGCCGAGGGGGCGGATGCCGGGGAGGGCGACCTCCTCGGTGCGGCCCTCGTCGAGGTGGCGAATGTGGAGGGCGTCGTCCGCAAGCCAGGCGAAGTGGCCGGCCCCGGAGAGCGCGCCGTTGCGCACCTCGAAGGCATGGCGCTCGCCCCCCTCGACCGGCTCCACGAAGGTGACCCAGTCACCGGCCTCGCTGCGGGTCCACTGGAGCCACCGCCCATCGGGCGACATCGCCAGGGAGACCCCGTGGATGTCGATGGGGCGCACGGGGTGGAGCTCCCCGGTGAGGAGGGAGACCTCGCGGGTATGGGCGTCGCCTCCGGGGGCGCGGAGCGCTGCGAGATATCCCTCGAGCGCCTCCGTGTAGCGCCCCTCGTCCCAGGCGAAGTAGGCCTCGTGGAGATCGGGGTGCGGGCGGAGCTGCGCCTCGGCCGCAGCGGGTCCGGCCGCGGGGGCGAGGGGGGCGCCGAGGAGGAGAAGGGCAAGGGCGGTCGGGAGGAGGCCGGAGCGACCTCCGAAGGGGCTTCGGGTCATGGGACTTCCGCCGTGCGTGGCTCGTCTGGAGTGGGAAGATGTGTCCGGGAACTTTCGCCCGCGGGCCGGATTACGCAAGGTCAGACGCCGACTCGGGTCCTGCGCGTCGGCCGGGGAGTGTGAACCTTCGAACACGAGGAGCATCGCCATGTCCAGCCCGCTCGCATCGCTCGTCGCCCGCGGGGCCCTTTGCCTCGTAGTCTCGTTCGCCCTGGTGGCCGCTTCGGTCGGGGGCGTCCAGGCCCAGACCGGGGACTACGCCTTCGTCGGTGTCACCGTGGTCCCGATGGATGCCGAGCGGACCCTTCCCGGGCACACCGTCGTCGTGCGGGAGGGGCGCATCGCCGCCCTCGGCCCCACCGCGGAGGTCGAGGTGCCCGAAGGCGCGACGGTGATCGAGGGCGAGGGGCGATGGCTCATCCCCGGCCTCGCCGAGATGCATGCCCATGTCCCCTCGGGGCAGAACCCCCCGCGCGAACTCGTCGAGGAGACCCTTTTCCTTTACGTGGCGAACGGCATCACGACGATCCGGGGAATGCTCGGTGCAGCCTACCAGCTCGATCTGCGCGAGGAGATCCGGCGGGGCGAGGTGCTCGGGCCCCGCTTCTACGTCGGTGCGCCCTCGATCCGCGCCCAGACCGCGGCGACTCCGGACGAGGCCGAGGCGCGCGTACGCGAGCACCACGCAGCGGGGTATGACTTTCTCAAGATCCATCCGGGCGTGCCCCGCGAGAGCTGGGACCGGATGGTCGAGGTCGCGCGGGAGGTCGGGATCACCTTCGGGGGGCACGTCCCCGCCGATGTCGGGGTGCACCATGCGATCGAGACGGGGATGGCGACGATCGACCACTTCGACGGGTACCTCGAGGCGACCCGGATCGACGGGCTCAGCTTCGGGACGCGCGAGGCGCGCTACCGCGCGACCGACCCGGAGAAGCTCGACGAGCTCGCCCGCAAGATCGCCGACCACGGGGTCTGGCTCGTCCCGACGCAGTACCTCTGGAACCACCTGAATGGCTACGTCGACGCCGACTCCCTCCTCGCCCTCCCCGAGTTCCGCTACATCTCGGCCGGGCAGCGAATGAACTATCGCAACCGGGCCGAGGCGAACCGGAACAACCCGCAGATCACGCCTGCCTCGCACGAGGCGCACGCCGAGATGCGCCACCTCTTCATGGAGGCCTCGCACCGGGCCGGGGCTCCCTTCCTGATGGGAACCGACTCCCCGCAGCTCTTCAATGTCCCGGGCTTCGCCCTGCACCGGGAACTCCCGCTGATGGAGGCCGCCGGGATGAGCCCCTTTGAGGTGCTCCTGACGGGGACGCGCAATGTGGCCGAATACGTCGAGCAGTCCCTTGGGCAGCCGGGCGACTTCGGGACGATCGAGGTCGGAAAGCGCGCGGACCTCCTCCTCCTGGAGGCGAACCCCCTCCAGGACCTCTCGGCGCTGCAGGCGAGCGCCGGGGTGTTGGTCGACGGGCGCTGGTGGCTCCCGCGCGAGGAGATCGACCGGAGGCTCGAGGCGATTGCGGAGCAGTACGCCGGGGATCGCTGAGCGCGGGTGGGCCGGGGCTCGCCCGGCCGAGAGACCGGGGCGAGCGCGGGCCCTCCGCGCCGTCCCGGTCAGCGGGCGCCGTCGAGCTCCTCGATCGTCGCGGTCGAGGGGGGCCGCTCGGCCCGCAGCCTCCGGCTCACCCCCTCGGCGTCGCGCATGACGCGGAGCACATTCTCACCCGCGAGCTTGCGCAGATCGGATTCGCTCCACCCGCGCCTCGATAGCTCCGCGAAGAGGGCCGGGTAGGTCGAGACGTCCTCGAGCCCGACCGGGACCGTCGTGATCCCGTCGTAGTCCGCCCCGATCCCGACATGGTCGATCCCGGCCACGTCGCGCGCGTGCTCGATGTGCGCGACGACGTCGTCGAGGGTCGCCTCGGGCGCGTCCGTCAGGAACGACGGCACGAAGGTGATCATGATCACGCCCCCGTTGTCGGGGAGCCGCCGGAGAATCGAGTCGGGGACGTTGCGGGTGTGGTCGCGGAGCGCCCGCACCGAGGAGTGCGAGAAGATGACCGGCGCCTCGCTGACGTCGAGGGCCTGGGACATCACCGCGTCCGATGCATGCGAGAGGTCCACGAGCATCCCGAGCCGGTTCATCTCGCGCACCACCTCGCGGCCGAAGGGAGTGAGCCCCCCGTGCGGGTGGTCGCCCCCGTGCGCATCGGCCCAGTCGATGTCCGCATTGTGCGTGAGCCCGAGGTATCGGACCCCCAGATCGTAGAAGGCCCGGAGCGCCCCAAGGGAGTTCTCGATCGCATGCCCCCCTTCCATACCGAGCATCGAGGCGATCTTCCCCGAGTGGAAGATCCGCATCACGTCTTCTGCGGTCAGGGCGAGCTCGAAGTGTTCGGGCCAGGTGCGGAAGATCTCGAGGGCGATGTCGATCTGCTCGAGCTGGAAGCGTGCCGCCCCCTCCTCGATCGCCGACCCCGGCACGTAGACCGACCAGAACTGTGCACCCAGCCGGCCCTCGCGCAGCCGGGGGATGTCCGTGTGGCCGTCCTCGCGCCTCTCGACCCCGTATGCATGTACGTCGAGGGGTGCGGCCGCGTTCTGCCGGATCTGCCAGGGGAGGTCGTTGTGCCCGTCGATCAGGGGGGTCGTCGCAAGCACCCGTAACGCCCGTTCGAGGTGGGGGTCGGGGCTCTGGGCATCGGCGTTCGGGGCCATGATAAGGAGGGCGGCAGAAAGAAGAAGGAGGGACGCACGCATGACGAAACGGGCTCGCTGGGTTCGGGTTGGACGCTCGGGCGGGTTCTCACCCTCTCCGAATCTGTCGAAGGCGCCGCGGCCGCGCCACCAGGCAACGCCCCCTCCCCTCCCTTCCCGCTCCCGTCAGAAGCGCCACTCCACGCCGATGAGGGGAAGGAGGGGCCGGTTCGCCACCGGCTGCACTCCACCCTCCCGCCAGCGGTCGAAGTAGTGGAAGAGCGCGTCGCGCCGGTCCAGGGCATTGATCACCCGCAGGTAGGGCCTCAGCTCGGAGCGTCGGCCCCCGATCTTCGGGGTGAGCTCCCGCGAGAGCTCGAAGTCGAGCCGGACAAAGTCATCTTCCGGCATCAGTTCGAGCGGGCTCGCCTCCGCCCCCGAGGTGTTCAGCCGCCGAACCCCTCCGACCCGGAAGTCCTCCGCCTCGCCCGGCACCGAGCTGAGCGGCACCGAGGTAAGGGGAAGGCCCGCTCCGTACGCCGCCGTGAGGGACCCCTCGAGTCCCCCGGGGAGCCCTGCCCGAACCCCGGAGCTGATGAGGTGCCGACCCGAGAAGAGGGAGCTCGTCAAGGGGCCCGCCGCCTCTTCCCAGAACCAGGAGAGGGTGTACCCGAGCCAGCCCGAGAGCCGCTCCCCGCTCCGTGTCAGACGAAGGTCGGTCCCGGAGGAGAGGAGCCGGCGGGACGAGGCGGCCTCGACCCCCTCGAAGGTCTTCACGAAGCCGGAGACCCCCACCTCGAGCTCCTCGCCGAGGAACTGGTCGAGACTCACCAGGAGGTGCGTCGCCGAGGCGATCGGGAGCCCCGGGTTCCAGCTCAGCTCCTGGAGCCCGATGTCGGACTCCGTCCCGAGGAGGCCGGGCCTGGGCACGGGCTGGTGGTAGCGTCCCGCCGCCACCGTGAGCCGCGCCTCCGGGGTGAGGGCATGCCGGAGCGTGGCGCGTGGTCCGACCCGCAACCCTTCTCCCCCCCCGTGGTGCTGGATCCGGGAGCCGACCCGCAGCTCGCTCCGGTCCCCGAGCGGCAACTCCGCCTCGAGGTAGCCCCCGAGAGCGCGTGTCGAGACTGCGGCCCGCTCCCCTCCGACGACGAGGACGGGGGGCGTCTCGCCCCGGTCCTGCCAGAGCCGGAGGCGCGCGTTCATCGCGTAGCGGTAGTCGAGGCGCTCGGCCGAGAGGCCTGCGCGGAGCCGCCATCCGTCACGGGGCAGCACGACGTCGAGCGTCGCCCGGTCGTGGTCCGCCGCGCCACTCGCGAGGACCGGCTCGTCCAGCCCGAGAGGAAGGGCCGACTCGTAGCGGCTCGAGGCGAGGGAGGCCCGCACCCCAGCACCCCCGATCCGGCCCGTGTAGCGCAGCGAGGAGACCCGGTTTCCCCACTCCGCCTGGGCCCGCCCGAGGAGGAGCTCGTCGAGCTTCACCGCCTCCCGGTTCCGGAAGCCCGTGAAGTGCACGTGGTGCCCCTGCGCCACCGGGAGCGTCCAGCGAATCAGGAGGTCGTCGTACGCGTAAGGGAAGCCCCCGCTCCCCCCCGTGGCCCTCTCCTGCATCGCGTGCAGGTGGCGACCGCCTGCGATGAGCCCGCCCCCCCCGGGGAGGGGCGTCTCGGCGACCCCCCGCACGAGGAGCCCGTCCAGGGCGAAGGAGCCCCGGACCCGACCGGGCCGCGGTGCGCGCGTGTCGACATCGAGGAGGTACGACAGCCCCCCCTCGTAGGAGGCGGGCGCCCCCGCGTTGAAGAGGCTCGCGTGCCCGAGAAGATCGGCCTCGAAGGGCGAGACGAGCCCCGCCACATGGAAGGGGGTCAGGACCGGGGCGCCGTCGAGAAGCACCGTGCGCACATCGACCGTGCTCCCGCGCATGAAGAGGACCCGGTCGGCCGTCGGGTTCTCCTCGCCCGGGAGGGTGCGCAGGACCCCCGCGAGCCCCGACTCCACGAGCCCGGTCGTCGCCATCGCCCCGATCGTCCGCACCGTCGCCGTCGTTGCCGTGGGACTCCGCCCGGTCACCGGCTCGAGAAGCGCCGGGTGCGCCCGCGCCGTGATCCCCGGGATCGCGAGCACCCGGGGCGTCAGCTCAAGGTCCAGCCGCACCTCGCCCCTCGAGGGGAGCTCGACCGCGAGCGCGAGATGGTGGGCGGCGAGATGGAAGACCGCCACCTCCGCCAAACCCCCTTCGAGCCCGCCGACCCGCCATGCGCCGTCGGCCCCCACCGTCGCCGTTCGTCGCCGGCTCCCCTGCCGGACCTCCACGACCGCGCCCGGCAGGAGCCCGTCGGCCCGCAGCCCGTCGGCCCGGACAACCCCCGTCAGGGCGACGCCTCCCTCGGCACCCGCCGGGACCTGGGCTACGCCGTCCGTTGCCCCGAGCAGGACGACCCCGAGCACCATCGCCAGGAACCGCGGCGCGGCGCGAATCCCTCCCCGGCCCCTCACGGGTCACCTCCCCACTCGTCGCGGACCGGGCCAAAGAGCACGACCCAGCCACCGGCTCCCGGGGCGGCCACCTCGGGCGCGCCCTCCCCCTCGATCCGGAGCTCGTCCCCGAGCGCACGCAGGGTGCGCGCCCCCCTCGGCGTCTCGAGGCGGAGCTCCTGCATCCCGGGAGGAAGGCTCAGCCTCAACGTCCCCCCGCCGGACTCGGCCGTCACCCGGAGCCAGCCGGCGCCGTGCTCGAAGCGCGCCCCGGCCGGCGCCGCCACGACGAGCTGCTCCTCCTCCCCGACGCGGGCGAGGACCCCGGTTCCGGCCACCTCGCCCTCGAGCTCCAGGCGGAGCCGCCCCTCGACCGGCTCGATCCGGAGGGTGACCGCCTCCTCGGAGAGAGTCGTGAGCGCGGGAGGGGCGTCGGGCGTCCCCGCGAGCCAGTCCCTGACCGGGGAGCCCGGGAAGGCGAAGGCGGCCCCGGCCCCCACGAATAGAACGAGGACGGCCGCGGCGGCCAGGTGCCGGCTCTGCCGCCGACTCCGCTCGCGCGACCGCCTCCGGTGGATCTCCCAGAGGAACGCCTCCGGGTCGGCCGGACGGTCGAGGAGGGCAAGCGCCTCGCTCAGCTCCCGTCCCCGCCGCACGAGGAGCTCCCGTGCCTCGCGGCAGGGCGCGCAGTGTTCGAGGTGCCGCTCGAGCGCCTCGGCCTCGTCGAACTCGAGTTCCCCGTCGATGTGGGCCTGGATGCGCCCGTCGTCCGGATGGTGTGTCATCGTCCGTTCCTTTCATGCGTGTCCGTCATCGCACCCTCCATCGCCCGGGCGAAGCGTTCCTTCGCCCGGGCGAGGAGGGTGCCGACCGAGGAGGGCTGGACCCCGAGGTGGGTGGCCAGCTCCCGGTACGAAAAGCCTTCTTCCCGCAGGAGGAGAAGCTCCCGGTCCCGCTCCGTCAGGGTCTCCAGGACCCTGCGGACCCGGGCCACCCGCTCCTTCCGCTCCCAGAGCTCGTCGGGCTGCTCCGGCCCCGTCGGGGTGACGGGGTTTTCCTCGAGAAGGCGGTTTCGGTTCTCCTGCACTCGAGCCCGGTCGCGAATGAGATGCGTGGCAACCTTGAAGAGCCAGGCCCTGAGGCCCCTCGGCTCACCCTTGACGCCGCGGTCGAGGAGCCGCACAAAGGCCTCCTGGGCAGCGTCCTCGGCCAGGTCCGCATCGGCGGTGAGCCGCGTGCAGTAGCGCTGGAGCTGCGGGTAGACCCGGGCGAAGAGCTGGTCGACGTTCACATCGGTTGGCGGTTGAGTCGTGTCGGGATATGGGGCTTCATCTTTCGAACGAGCGAGGACACGGAAATGTGACACACCTCCCCCATCCCGTGGCCGGAGCATGGTGCGTTCCACGCTGCGGTCCGTGGTACGGCCCTTGCAAAAATGTAGGGCCACGGGCGGCCCCAGGCGGCGTCCGCACGGAACCTGAACAGGGAGAACGAATCATGAACGGGAAGGAAACGCCCGCCGGTACCGGCAGGAACTTCCGGCTTCCGGCCCTGATGCTCGCAACCGGTGCCCTCTTCGCGCTCGGTGGATGCGGAGGCGACGCCGAGTCGGCCGACGACCTCGAGGGCAGCGAGGCGACGACCCCGGGGGCCGCGGCCTCCGGGCCGGCCCAGCCTGCGGCCCCGCCGGCCCGGACACTCCCGGCGGGCACGGTTCTCACCTTCGAGGTGACAGAGTCGGTCTCGACCTCCTCGCACGCTGCGGGTGACGGGTTCGGGCTCCGTCTCGTCTCGACCGTCGACGGGCAGGGCGGGCTGACCCTGGCTTCGGGGTCGGAGGCCCGCGGTGTCGTGACGGATGCCCGCCGGAGCCGGGGCACGGACGAGGAGGCGGTTCTCGCGATCCGGATCGAGTCGGTTCGCATCGACGGTCGGGCGCGGGCCCTCAACGGGAGGGTCGAGAGCACCGACCTGAAGACCGATACCGGCGACTCCGGAACCCGGACTGCGGCGAAGGTCGCCACCGGCGCGGCGGCCGGGGCGATCGTCGGCCAGATCCTGGGCGGGAACACCCGCTCCACCGTGCAGGGTGCGGCGGCGGGGACCGTCGCCGGGCTGGGCGTCGCGCTCACCACGCGCGATGGCCATGCCACCCTCCCCGAGGGCTCGCGTGTCACGGTCCGGCTTCAGGACGCGCTCGTCGTGAACTGAGCGCGAGCACTCGCCCTCGGCCGGAAGAGCGCTCAAGCGGGGGTCCTGACGACGTCAAGGACTGCCGTCACCCTCGCCGGGACCGCCTTGACATCGTCAAGACCGCAGGCGCTGCAATGCCTTCGGAGCTGGCTCCTTGACGTTACGGGTTCCGGAGGGGATGTTCCGGTCATCATCCCTACCCGCTCCGGCCTCCCTTGCTCAATCACCTCAGAGTTCTCCCCGTCGTTCCTGCCCTTCTGGTCCTGGCCCTCCTCGGCGGCTGCGGTGGAGACCGTGGAGCCGCACCCCTCGACGCAGGCGACCTCGAAGGGGCCCGCACGCTTCTGGAGGAGGCCCGAGAGCGTCTGCGGGACCCCAGCTGGCAACCGGCTCCGATCCGTGCAATCCTGATGGTCGAAGTGGGGCTGCCGGACGAGGCCGCGGCCCTCGAGTCCTCGATCGAGGACGTGGCCAACCGTGCTCTGGTCCGGGCGGTCCGGATGTTTCGCAGCCATCGATACCTCGAGGTCGACGAGGCGCTTCGGGTTGTGCTCGCGGAGCGTCCCGACGACGAGGCTGCTCTGCTCCTGCGAGCTGAACTCGAGCTCGTCGCAAACCGGGAGGCCGAAGCACGGCGGACCGGCGAACGTCTCATCGAACTGGATCGCCGAAACCCGGACGCGGCCGTTCTCCTCGGGAGGATCCACCTGGGCGCCGGTGATCCGGATCTTGCACGTGACTGGGTGCGCGAAGCGCTCAGGAGCAACGCCGGACACGCCGAAGCACACCTCCTGGAGGCCGAGGCCCTCCTGGTCCTCGGGCGAGGCGACGAAGCGGCCGCGGCACTGGGCCGAGCCCTTCGCTTCGACCCCCTCCACCCCGACGGGCGCTTCCTGAAGGGTCTCCTGCTCGAGTCCGACCCGCACCGGGCAGCGGAGTCGGCTGCGCACTTCGACCTCGCTCTCGAGGTCCATCCCTTCCACCTCCCCACGCACCTCCACCGCGCGGGAGGGTCCGGCACTCTCGAGGACCCCGCGGTGACGGAGGGCGCGGACGCCCTTCCTCACGGGGAGATCGTGGAACTCATCGCGATGCGCCGGGACGCCTTTCAGGCGGCCGTGGCCAGGGGCGAGGCGCTGAAGCCCCGATGAACGAGGCCTCCTGGCCGGGCCAGACGGGGCGGGTGGCTAGAAGGCTGTTGAAGAAGTACAGCGGCCCCCGCGAAGGGGTCTTGCGGTCCTGGTCAAGGCGGAGCGCCGACAGCGATGCCGTAGCATCGGTGAGGCGCTCCAACGCCGATCCAGGGCCGCAA
>SLDT01000229.1 GCA_007125125.1 Gemmatimonadota bacterium
ATCGGACGAAGTGTCCGGCGCACGAGGTACCGCGAGCTCGGCACGACCGACCCCAGCATCGCGGGCTCGCGCACGAAGGCGCGGCTGAACCGGAGAATCGAGCGGCGACCGCGGGGTGCGGGCGAGCCATTCCGGGATCGTGTCGGACGGGCGTGATCGTCGGCCATGTGCCTCGTTGAGGAAGCCGGGGGGTGAAGGCGGAAACGCACTTCGAAACCTGCCGGAATCGAGCGGCCTTGGAAAGGGGCAGGAGCGGGCGATCCCACGCCCGCGCTCGGGATCCATTGCGCTGGCCGACTGAGCGCTCCAAGCTGAAGTCACTCAGAAGCCCACTTGCCCAGCCACCCCGGAGGCCGTGACCCCGATGACCCTCGAGATCGCGCTGGTCTACCTCATCCTCCTCGGGGCCCTCGTCCTCTTCCTGACCGAGTGGGTCCGGATGGACGTCACGGCCCTCCTCGTGCTCCTCGCAGTCGGGCTGAGCGGGCTCGTCTCCCCCGGAGAAGCGATCTCGGGCTTCAGCAACCCGGCGGTGATCACCGTCTGGGCCATGTTCATCATCAGTGGCGGCCTCACCCTCACCGGGGTCGCCGACCTCCTCGGGCAGCGCCTCGTCCGCGTGGCGGGAGAGGAGGAGGTCGGCCTCATCGTCGGGATCATGCTCACGGCCGCGATCCTCTCGGCCTTCATGAACAATGTCGGGGTGGCCGCGATGATGCTCCCCGTCGTGATCCAGATCGGGCGCCAGACCGGGCACCCCCCTTCCCGCCTCCTCATGCCCCTCTCCCTGGGCTGCCTCCTCGGCGGGCTCACCACACTGATCGGAACCCCCCCGAACATCCTCGTCGCGGACCAGCTTCGCGAGTACGGGCTGCGCCCCTTCTCCCTCTTCGAGTTCACCCCGATCGGGGGCGCCATCCTCGTCGCCGGAATCGCCTTCGTCACCCTCGTCGGCCGCCACCTCCTCCCCCGGCGCGATCCGATGGCCGAGGAGGCGGGCGCCCACCGCGATCCCGGGTCGATCTACGCCCTGGGCGAACGCCTCTACACGATCCGGCTCGCCCCCGACTCCCCCCTCGACGGCCGCACCCTCGAGGAGAGCCGGATCGGCGCCGCCCTCGGACTCAACGTCGTCGCCCTCGTCCGGGGCGAGCGCACCGAGCCGGCTCCCCCGAGCAGCACGAAGCTCCGGAGCGGGGACCGCCTCCTCGCCCTCGGACGGACCGATCGCCTGGGGGCCGCGAGGGACGGCCGCGTCCTCGTCGAGGACGACACACCCGACGCCGCGGTCGAGCAGATGCTCCGCGCCCTCGACCCGGTCGAGGCGCGCGTGACCCCCGACTCCCCCCTCCTCGGCCAACGCCTCTTCCGCGCCAACCTCCGGGAGCGGCACGGCGCCCGCATCCTCGCCCTGCGCCGCGGCGAGGAGATCCTCGACCGTGACGTCCCCGACCTCCGACCCGAGCCGGGCGACGCCCTCCTCCTCCTCGTCCCGCCCGAGAAGCGCGAGGCCGTGCGAGAGGCGCTCGGCATCGACGGCTTCGAACAACCCCTCGCCCCCGAGGCCTTCCGGCGCCTCTATGCCCTTCCCCGCAACCTCGTCACCCTCCGCGTGCCCGAGGGATCCGTCCTCGCGGGGAACACCCTCCGCCGCGCCCGCCTCCGCGAGGTGCTCGGGGTCGACGTCTGGGCCATCGAGCGCGAGGGCCGCACCCTCGTCATGCCCGGCCCGGACGACACCCTCGAAGCCGGGGACCGCCTCCTCCTGCGGGGAACCCCGCGCGAACTCGAAGCGCTCCTCGCCCTCCGCAAGCTCACCGTCGAGAGCCACCCCCTCTCCAGCCTCGACGCCCTCCAGTCGCGAAAGGTCGGGGTGGCCGAGGTCATTCTCGCCCCCGAGACCTCCCTCGCGGGGCGCACCCCCCGCGACCTCGACTTCCGCAACCGCTACGGCCTCACCATCCTCGCCCTCTGGAAGAAGGGCACCGCGCGGCGCACCGAGCTCCGGGACCTCCCCCTCCAGCTCGGCGACGGGATCCTCGTTCAGTGACCGCGCGAGAAGATCCGCCTCCTCGCCCGGGACCCCGACTTCGTCGTCCTCACCGAGCCGCAGCCCCTCCCTCCTCGACGGGAGAAGGCACCCCTCGCCGTCGGGATCCTCGCCCTCGCCCTCGCCCCCGTCATCCTGGGGTGGATCCCGATCGCCCTCGGCGCCGTGCTCGGCGCCACCCTGATGGTCCTGACCCGCTGCCTCACGATGGAAGACGCCTACCGCTTCATCGAGTGGCCGGCCGTCTTCCTCATCGCCGGGATGCTCCCCCTCGGGATCGCGATGGAGCGCACCGGGGCGGCCCGCTTCCTCGCCGACGGGGTCGTCGGAGCGGCCGGGGAGTTCGGGCCCCGCGCCGTCCTCGCCGGCATCTTCCTCCTCACCTCGCTCGCTACCCAGGTCATTCCGACCGCCGCCCTCGTCGTGCTCATGTCGCCGATCGCGATCAACACGGCGATGGACCTCGAGGTCTCGCCCCTCCCCTTCATGATGACGGTCGCGATGGCCGCCTCGGCGAGCCTCTCGAGCCCGGTCTCCCACCCGGCGAACACCCTCGTCATGGGCCCCGGAGGCTACCGCTTCATCGACTACGTCCGGGTCGGGCTCCCCCTCACCCTCGTGGTCTTCGTCCTCGTCGTGCTCCTCGTGCCCGTCCTCTGGCCCTTCCATCCCTGACCGGCGCGCCTCCGCCCGATCCTCACCCTGAGGAAGGCACTCCGTGCACCCCACGCACTCCGGAGGTCGGTAGCCACGAACCCTTGCACCTTCTAGGGTGTACTCGTAACATGTAATGTCAGGAGGCCCGAGCGCCGGGTCCCGTCCATCGAGCCGGAGGTACCCCCCATGCGTGTGCCCGCCCTCACCGTCCCCCTCGCCCTGTCCCTGGTCACCCTCGTCGCCCTGGCGGGGTGCGAGCCCGGTGCGGAGCCGCCCCCCGAGGAGCCTTCTTCCCACGGGGAGATCGGGGTGGTGAGCTTCGCC
>SLDT01000051.1 GCA_007125125.1 Gemmatimonadota bacterium
CGGCGCCCGCTCCCCGCCGCCGCCACCCCCCCGGTCATCCCTCCCGTCGACCGCCCGCCCGATGGCCTTCCTCGCACTCCTGAGCCTCGCTGCGCAGGACCCCGCGGCCGCCGCCGCGGCCGCTGTGGAGGTCGCCGAGCCCGCCTTCACCCTCGAGATTCTCGTCGTGCTCGGGATCATCGTGTTCGGGCTTGTGCTCTTCGTCACGGAGGTGATCCGGATCGATCTCACCGCGATCCTCCTCATGGTCCTGGTGATCCTGCTCGGGCCCTGGACCGGGGTCGACGCCCAGGCGGGACTCTCCGGGTTCTCGAGCCCCGCCACGATCGCGGTCCTCGCCATGTTCATCCTGAGCGAGGGGGTCAGGCGCACCGGGCTTCTCCAGCGCATCGGACTGGGGATCTCCCACCTGGCCGGAAAGCGGCCGCGCCGCGAGCTCGCTGCCCTCGTAGGGCTCTCCGGATCGACCGCCGGCTTCGTGAACAACACCCCCGTCGTCGCGATGATGATCCCGATGGCGGTGAACATTGCCAACCGGAGCAATGTGTCGCCCTCGAAGTACCTTCTTCCCATCTCCTTCGCGGCGATGATGGGCGGGATGCTGACCGTGATCGGGACCTCGACGAACCTTCTCGCCAGCGATGTCTCGGCGCGGCTCATCGACCATCCCTTCGCGATGTTCGAGTTCACCCTTCTAGGGCTCCTCGTACTCGGTGCCGGGCTTGCGTACCTGCTCACCTTCGGCTGGTGGCTCACCCCCGGGCGGATCCCGCCCCGGGAAGACCCGATCGAGACCTTCGAGATGGGGAACTACCTGACCGAGCTGGAGGTCGCCCCGGGGTCGTCGCTCGCGGGGCTCAGCGTGGAGCGGGCACGCGAGACGCTCGACCTCGACCTCGAGATCCTGCGCATCCGGCGGGGCGGGCGCGCGGTCACCACCCCCATGGGCGAGCGCAAGATCCGCGAAGGGGACGTCCTCATCGTGCGCACCGACCCCGACACCCTCCACACACTCCTCGAACTACCCGGAGTCGGGCTCGGGGGCGGGGGCACGATCGAGCGCGAGCGCCTCGGCGTCGAGGACGACCCCCTCCTGGAGGGTGAGCTCCCCGACGAGGTCGCGGCCGCGCGGCCCGTGCCGGTACAGGAAGCCGACGAGGCCGAGGAGGCCCGGGATGACGAGGCGGCCGCGGAGCCCCCGCCCCGGCGCCTCATCGAGCTCGTCGTGCTCTCCGACACCCCCCTCGTGGGTGAGACCCTTCGCTCCCTCGCCTTCTCGCAGCGCTACGGCGCCTGGGTCCTCGCGATCCGGCGGGGGAGCGGGATCCTGCACACGCGCCTGAACCGCACCCCCCTGCGCGGGGGCGACACCCTCCTGGTCCAGGCGGCGCCGGAGGCGATCGAGCGTCTCGACTCCGACCGGAACTTCATCGTGAGCCGCGTGCTCACCGGACCCCAGTTCCGTCGCTCTCGAACCCTTATTGCACTCGGCATCGTTGCAGGGGTCGTGGCGGTGGCGGCCACCGGGTTCACCTCGATCGCGGTCTCGGCGCTCGCAGGGGTCGTGGCCATGGTCCTCACCGGATGCCTGCGCCCGAACGAGGTCTACACCGCCGTCGACTGGAACGTGATCTTCCTCCTCGCGGGCGTCATCCCTCTCGGGATCGCCCTCGAGTTGTCGGGGGGAGCCGCGTACCTGGCCCACCAGCTCGTCGTCGTCGCCGGGGACTGGCACCCGCTCGTCCTCCTCTTCGCCTTCTACCTGTTCACGGCGCTCATTACGAATGTGATCAGCAACAACGCAAGCGTCGTGCTCATGATCCCCGTCGCGATCGGCGCCGCCCTCGCGATCGACGCGAACCCCTTCGCCTTCGTCATGGCCGTCACCTTCGCGGCCAGCACGGCCATGCTCACCCCCGTCGGCTACCAGACGAACCTCATGGTCTATGGGCCGGGCGGGTACCGCTTCTCCGACTTCTTCCGCGTCGGAGCGCCACTCCAGCTCATCCTCGCGGTCGTCACCGCGCTCGGCATCGGCTGGATCTGGGGCGTCTGAGGGCGGACGGGTGAGGGCGCTCGCATGGGGTGGAGCGTCGGGTGCGGAGGCGCGTGGGTGACGGGTCGTGCGAGGGTGGCAGGTTGTGCGGGCTCCCGCGCCCCTCAGCGCCTCCCCCCCGCCAGCCCGGAGCAGCGCGCGGCGAGGAGCTCGAGGTCGGCCGGGTGGAGCGCGGTCGTGGCCTCGGCATGGAGCTCGCTCATCACCGCCCCCGGGACCTCGACATGCCCGAGGCCGAGCGCGTGGCCGAACTCGTGCGCGAGCACCGTCACGAGGTCCGCGTGGTCCACGAAGCGAAAGACCCGGATCTCCCGTCCCTCGACCCCGATCACGCGTCCGAAGCGGCGCCGCACGGTCTCCGCGTAGCGCCCCGACTCGACCACCCGCTCGGGGAAGGCCCGCGCGAGCTCGTCCGCGATCCGGCCCCTCCGCTCGATCTGCTCGTTGAAGTCGGCAACCCCGACCTCGATCTCCCCCTCGCGCGCGAGGATCTGCTCCTCGGCCGCCCGGATTGACCGGATCACCTCCTCGGGCGCCCCACCCGCCCGGTTCCACTCGTCGACCGTCCGGTTGTGCAGCGCCACATCGGTCTCGAGCCGCCTGCGGGCCGCGTCGAGCTCGACCCGCCGCGCCTCGAGGAAGGCATCCAGGAGCTCGAGCTGCTCCTCGAGCGCCGCCTGGTCCCGGGCCATTGTCTGGCGCTCGTCGAACTCGAAGCGAATCGGGAGCCCGTCGATCGGGTCATGGGGGAAGATCGGCTCGCCTACCGCCTCCTCCCAGAGCCGGGCCGCCTCCTCGGCCGCGAGGCGTGCCTGGGTCGTGCTGATCCCGAAGCGGGGATCCACCTCCTCGACCCGCCACCCGAGGGGGACCCGGCAGGGAAGGGCCGAGCCGCCCTCCCCGTCGGCCTCGCCCGAGCCCGGACCGGCGGCGCGGGGGCCGGTCGCCCCCGGGTCGGCCGGGCCGGCAC
>SLDT01000209.1 GCA_007125125.1 Gemmatimonadota bacterium
CCCCCGTGCAGGGAAAAGGCGAGCACCCCTCCGAATCCGGTCATCTGGCGCCGCGCGATCTCGTGGCCTGGGTGGCTCTCGAGGCCGGGGTAGAAGACTCGGTCCACCGCAGGATGGTCGCTCAGGTGCCGGGCCACCCGCAGCGCGTTCTCGTTCTGCCGGAGCACGCGCAGCTCGAGCGTCCGGAGTCCCCGGCTCAGGAGAAAGGCCGACATGGGGTCGAGGGAGGCCCCGTTGATCTCGCGGTGCCGGAAGATGGGCCGCACGAGCTCCGGGGCCCCGCAGACGACACCGCCCATCGCGTCGGAATGGCCTCCGAGGAACTTCGTGGCGCTGTGCAGGACGAGGTCGGCGCCCAGCTCCAGGGGGCGCTGGTTGATCGGCGTCGCGAAGGTGTTGTCGACGACGACCGTCGCCCCCGCCTCGTGCCCCGCGCGCGCGAGCCGGGCGATGTCCAGCACCTTGAGGGTGGGGTTCGTCGGGCTCTCGAGGTAGACGACGCGGCACCCCTGCGCGATCGCGCGCTCGATCTGCTCGTGGTCTTCCGTGTCGCAGAGCTCGACCTCGATGCCGAGCCGGGGGAGGAACTCGGTGAAGAGCCGGTTGCTCCCGCCATAGGTGTCGCGGATCGTGACGACCCGGTCACCCGGCGCGAGGAGGGTGTACAGGGTGTTGCTCACCGCCGCCATCCCGGTCGCGAAGCTCGTCGCGTCGGCCGCCCCCTCGAGCTCGCGTACCTTGGCCTCGAAGACCTCGACGGTGGGGTTCGTGTTCCGTGAATAGATGTGGCCCGGGCGCTCGCCAAGGGCCACGGCACGCCAGGTGTCGAGGTCGTCGTAAGCAAAGGTGACCCCCTGGTAGATGGGGGTCACGGTGATCCCTTCCGGCCCGCGGGCGGGCTCGCCCCCCCAGACGGATCGGGTCGAGAGGCCCCGGTTCGGGGGGTGCGGGTCGGAGGGGGTGCGAGTCAAGGCCGAGGGCTCCGGTCAGGGAGGAAGGCACCGCGGGGCCGGCAGCCCCCCGGGCGAGTTGCAGGGTGTCCGGGCAAGCTATGCGGAGATGGGAGGCGGGGGCAACCGTCGAGGGGGCCCTCGGAGGAAGAAGCGTCCTGCCGGCGAGACCGAGCCGTCAGGACGAGGGGCTCGTGCCCGCCAGCCGCTTCATCCGGGCACACCTCCGTCAGGCCGGAAGGGAGCTGCACCCCCGGTTCGGATCCGGCCCCGGCCGGGTGCGAGCAGGAGGTCCAGCCCCAGGACCTCGAGGACGTCGAGCACCTTGTCGAGCCGCAGCGTCGGCTTGCCGTTCTCCAGGCTGTGAAGGAACCGGGGGGAGCATCCGGCCAGTTCCGCCAGCTCGGCCTGGCGAAGCCCGAGTGCTGCCCGTCTCTTCTTCACTTCATGACCAAGGGCCTCGACAGAGCTCCCCATGGCGCTCCTCCCTCCATATGCATGATCGTGCAGGTGAGGTTGAATCTGGTGGGGTGAGAAGCATGGCGCAAGGGTAATCGGCACGATCGTGCGGACGAAGTCCGTCGACGGGCCTGCGAGCCTTCATAGGACCGGAATCAGCACGATCGTGCAGATGCGGGGCGTGCGGGGACTGGCTCATCCGCTCGACTCGTGCCCCCGTTTGCCCCCTCAGCCCCCCCCGGGCAGCCCCCGGCTGCGGGCGAGCGCCCGGACGCCCAGCGCACCCGCGAGGAGCCCTCCTCCCGCGAGCCAGTAGAGGGGTTCGATCTGGACGGCGAGAAGGAGGCAGCCAGCGAGTCCGAGGAGGGCGACCCAGCGGGGGTAGCGGCGCGCCTCGGCCGGGAGGCGCAGGGCGGCGAGGTTCGTGATCCCGTAGTAGACGAGCACGGTGAAGGCCGAGAAGGACCAGGTGACACGGACATCGCCGATGAGCACGAGCGCCACGATGGTGGCGACCACGACGGCGACGGCGGCGCGGGGGCTTCCGGACTCGGTGTGGATCCCGGCGAGGACGCCGGGGAGGTCGCGCCTCCGGCCCATCGCGAGCACGACACGGGAGAGCCCGAGGAGGAGGTTCAGGAGCACCCCGATCATCGCGGTCACGGCGGCGAGGCCGACGAGCTGGGCGAGGCCCGGGGTGCCGAGAACGGCTGCGGCCTCCTGGAGGGGGGCGGCCCGCTCGGCGGTGGCCCTGGCGAACCCCTCGGCGCCGAGGGTGGCGAGGGCGACGGCGGCCGCGCCGAGGTAGAGCACGGTGACGACGATGAGCGTTGCCCAGATCGCCCGCGGGATCGTGCGTGCGGGGTCGTGGACCTCCTCGCCGAGGGTGGCGATCCGCCCGTAGCCCGTGAAGGCGACGAAGAGGAGCGCGGAGGCATGCAGGAGGGCGCCGAGCCCCACTCCGTTCCCGGGGACTGCCCGGGTGAGCTCGGGGAGGGAGTCGACCACCCGCGGCGCCCCGGCGGCGAGGAAGACGAGGAGGATGGCGAGGGTGATCCCGACGATCGTGAGGTTCGCCCGGTTCGAGCTGCGGATCCCGTGCGCGACGAGGACCCCGAGCAGGAGGATCGAGCCGACCCCGATGACGACGGGGAGGGGGAGCCCCGCACGATCCCCCTCGACCCCCGCGAGGAGGAGCCCGTAGCCGGCGAGGCCAAGCGCCGCGGTGGCGGCCGAGGCGCTCTTCGCGAGGAGGAACATCGAGCCGGCCGAGAAGCCGAGGGTGGGCGAGAGCACCCGGTAGCCGTACTCGTAGGTGCCCCCGCTCACGGGGTGCGCCGCGGCGAGCTGCGCCGAGGAGAGCCCGTTGCACAGGGCGAGGAGCCCCGCCAGGGGGAGGGCGAGGAGAATCGCGTTGCCCGCGACCCCGGCGGCGATCCCGAGCGAGACGAAGAGCCCGGTCCCGACGATCGAGCCGAGCCCCATGAAGATCGCGCCGGGGACGCCGATCTCGCGAAGGAGCCCGCCCTCGGCCGTGCCCTCGCCACCGCCCGGCCCGCCCCGGTCCGGCCCGCCCCGGTCCGCCCCGCCCCGGTCCGCCCCGCCC
>SLDT01000260.1 GCA_007125125.1 Gemmatimonadota bacterium
GAAATGTCTGCGTCCGTGCACTGGCGGTCATCGAACGCAGACGTTTGGGGCGGAAATCGACGCAAACGTCTGTCTCCGCTGCCGCGCGCAACATCGAACGCAGACGTTTCAAGCGGAATCCGACGCAAACGTCTGCCTCCGATCGCGAGACCTGCACGGACGCAGACGTTTTCGCCGCCCGCCACACACCTACGAACCTGATCGCTTTCCGCGGAACGCGAACGGGTTCGTTGCCCGCCCACCTCCATGCGAAGGATGGCGCGCCATGCGCGCCCCACTTACGCGTCCCTGCGATCTCGCAGGAAGGAACGCATAGGTGCGGCGCGGAGCGCCGCTCCACCTCTGATGCGGGGTGTCGTTGGCCGGTGTGGGGAGTGGCTGCCGGGGGGTGGTCGGCCGCTGGACCACAACGCCAATCGGCGGTCTGCCACTCGACCCCACCGCTTGGGAGCGGGCAGCTGCGAGCTCGGCGGGGCGACCGTCAACGTGGACAACCGGTCTCCGGGGCTGGACCGGACTCTCGTCCGGGATGCCTTCGCGGACTCGGAGGCAGTGGCCCCGGACGCGGGACACCTCTATGTTGGCTTCGACCCCGGTCCCGTGGCGACACGCTCTGCGAGCAGCGTCAGATGACTTTTCGAACACGCGACACCAGCCTTCTCCCCCGCCTGACCATCATCGCGACGCTCCTCGGCGCCGTCGGGGCGCCTCCGGCGGGCGCCCAGGCAGTCACCGAACGATACACCCCGCAGGAGTACGTGGCGAGGCTCCTCGCGCAGGGGCCAGGAGAGACGGTGCGATACTCCGCGGCCATCACCTTCTCGGAGTGCCCGCACGAATCCCCATGGCGCGATGAGCGGATCTCCGACTTCGTGCGCGGCGCTGCCGCCTCCGCCCTCTTCCGTGAGCACTCCGAGGCCGAACAGACGCAGCTCCTGATCCAGATGCGCGCCGAGGGTGTGGGCGTCACCGGGGTTGCCATGCGCCAGGCCATACTCAGGCGGCAGTGGACCGAGGGTTACCTGGCAGCGCTCGCGGAGGCGTTCGAGTCGAGGCCGGATTGGAACGTGGTGTGGACCCTGATGTGGGATGCCCCGACTCCTGGCGAACCAGTGAGCCCCGCAATCCGCGAGCGGTTTCTGGAGGCCCTGTGGGATGCCGCGAACAACCCTCGGGACGACTGGCCGGAGGAAGCCGTATCCGAGATCCTCCGAGTACTCCGGTGGGCCGGAGGCATACCCCCGGGTGACACGCCACTCGGCTGGTCCACAGACCTGATCAATCCGCTGTTGGCCTGTGATTCGCCCGTTTGACCTTCGGAAAGGGAGGGATTCGTGAACCATATCCTGCGTGTCGGCACGGTCGTGCTGATCTCACTCGTTGTGTCCACGGCGGCCCAGGGCCAGGTGCAGGAGTGCCCCCCAGGTGACCACACGCTCGAGACGATTCGAGACCGGATCAGCGAGATCCAACGGACAGACGGCCCGAACGACCGAATCGCCGCGCTCGTGGGCCGGGCGCTCACCATCCATCCGCCACCCGGTTGCTCGCTACTTCCTCCCGGCATCGACCGCCAGGATGCGATGGAGCAGTTGATTCTATTCGCGGGAGAGCATGTCGACCCCATGGTGGAGGCCCTTGTTCTCCGAGGGATTCACGAAGCCCTGGCGGACCCCGGAGAGGCGGAGCTCCAGTTCCCGCTCCACGCCTTGGCGAACCGGGTCGAACTAGGAGGTAGCCGCTCCGCCTCTTCCTTGCTCCTCCGATATTCGGACAACGACGCGGCGCGGGAGTACCTGCTCGCATGGGCGCGCGCAGAGCTCGGGCCATCGGGGCGACCGAACTGGCCCTCGGAGCTCGTGGAGGTCCTCATTCGGTTCCCTGCAGCCTCTCAGGACGCTCTTCGAGCCGAGGTCCTGCGCGATCCCTCCCTCATCCGCAACCCGCGGGCCCGCTGTCTCGTCGAGAACCGGAACCGCCATGACGCACCCCCATGCCCCGATCCTGGCCCCCCTTGAGGAAGGATGTCCCGCTGACCGCCCTGGTACTCCTGAGCCTGCTCCTGCCCTTCGATCAGGCGCAGGCCCAGCGCCCCCCGCCCGACACGTCGATGGCCGCCGTGGTGGGGGCCGTGCGAGCGGGCGGCGGCGCGCTCGCTCGGGATATTCTCACGCAATCTCGCGGCCCGGAGTCGCCCGAGAAGATCGCCGCCTTGCTCGACAGCCTCGTAGTGATCGCCCTGGCGTATCGACCGGGCGATCCCTTGGATGATCTTCAAGCGGCACGGGCCGCCCAGTCTGCGATCGGCCTCGCCTGGGGGCGCCTGAGCACGGTGCCGCTACCCGGTGCGTTTGACGCGCTCGCTCGGATTGTCCACGAGTCCGAGGATGCCGGGATGCAGGCGGCCAGCCTGTGGGCCATGACCCAGACCGAGACCCCGGATCCCGCTGTCTTGGCTCTTCTGAGCGAGATCGCGACCTCCGACCGGTTCCTGGCCGTCCAAGCCGTCATGCTCCTGTGGCAAGAGATGGGTCCTCCCGGGCTGGCTGCACTGCGCCGATTCCACGCCACAGGGGCGGTGACCCAGCCCCAAGCTCGCGCTCAGCTCTTGTTCATCGCTCGCCGCCAAGGCTGGGATCCTTAGGCGAAGGTCACTCCGACCCCAGGCACCCCAGAGGCTCCCTTGGCTCCTCTCGCTTCCGGCGCGAAGCTGTGAGACCCGCTACGCCGGACGGCGATGGCGGTGCCGAGAACTGCGGGTCGTACTGCCGGGAGGAAGGGCAGCCGGACACCCAATGGACCGGAGCCGGGGTCCACCCGCGCGGGGCCTCTCCCAGTGTCCGGCCTCAACACTGGCGTCGAAGCGGGAATCGGTTTCCGCGGAAAGCGAAGCGATCCGTAGAGCGCGGTCGGTATGCGGTCGGACACGTGCTCGTGAGCCCCGGACTGGACAGGACTTGTTCCGGGGAGGGAACGGATCCAGCCGGAAGCGCTTCGGGTACCCCCCACATGGATACCGATCGATCGAGGGGAGTCACGATGTCTCGACAATGGATCATCATCCGCGGGGGCCTGCTCGCTCTGCTCCTCGTCACGATCGGGGGGTTATGCCCCACGGAACTCGTCGCCCGCCAAGTGGAGCGACAGGTCATGACGCCGCCATGCACCTGACCGGCGTCGGATCCCCGGCAACCGCTTCGTCCTCATCCCGGCACACTACCCGGGCGATCCCCTCGGCGGAGGATCGTGCGCATGCCATCTGACGGGCGCTTCGTCGTGCCCGCGGCACTCTTGCTGCTGGCATTTGGCCTGTCCGTGATGTGGGCAGCGCGCGATGAGATTACCGCGTCGCACGCGTTCGAGTACCACGGGGGTCACATCGTCGTGACCTTCCACGGAGAGGCGAGCCACGAGGAAGTGTTTGGACCGCATGCAGTCTGGTCCATCGCACCACGCACTGGCGAAGGGTCCTACGAGGGAGCGCATCTTGATCGCGCGCCAGGATGGCTCAGCTTCCAGTACTCGATCAACGGAACCCGGACGGAGTTGCTGGTCGCGAAGAAGCCCGTTATGAACCACGTCTCCTGGGACGCGATCGCCCGAGCCGGAGCAGCGCTCGGAACCGATGAACCTGTCGTCGTCTCCGGGAGGCCGTACGCACAGAACGCGAGGCTCCGAGCCGTGGACGGTCGCGAGTTCCGGGTGCGGCTGCCCCGGTGCGGTCAGTCCACGATGGCGCAGCTCTCCGAGTGGAACCTCCTGATCGGGGGTGTGCACGCGGGCGACCCGGACTTCACCGGAGGTGCCTACGGATGGCTCCCCGAGCCCTACACGGACGGGGATCTCATGGTGGGACAGGCCGGATCGCTGACGTGGTGCCAGGATGCCTGGCGCGGGCGCCCCGGGTACCGGGTGCTCCGCGGGTACTTCCACGTCTCGCGATTTCACGCGGCGTCGAGCGACCTTCGCACCGACCGCATCGTATGGAGACCGGTCCTCGAGCTCGTCCAGCCCGAGGCCGATGCCGGAGGCCACACCCCGGGCTGGGACCCGGCTCCCGGCGAGACGTCACCCCATCGCGACGTGACCTACTTCGGGATGCTGGACCACGAGGAGGTCTTCGAGACAGGGTGGAGGCTCACCGACGACGTTCCCCTCGACGCCGGAGTGTACATCGGAGACGGAACGCCGAGCTGGCTCCACTTCGAGCTCGAGGGCCGGACCCTCCTCGTGGCGGCGTCGCCCGTCAAGCACTCCCTCTCGTGGCATGCGATCGCCCGGGCTGGCGCCGCCTTGGGCGACGGCACCGCCGTCCGGGTCCTCGGCACGAGCCTCCCCCAGCAGGCCGAGGTGTCGGATCGCCACGGCGACCGGTACCGCGTGCGCCTTCTCACGTGCGGCGAGTCCACGATGGACCCACGCTCAGAGTGGAACCGACTCATCGGAGGAGTGCATGTGGGCGATGGCGACTTCGTCGCGAGCCCCGACGGGCGATACGGGTAGATCGAACATCCCCTGTCCGATGCCGAGCTGCACATCGGGGAGATGGAGGGTGCCGCGACCTGGTGCCAGGAACGACGCGTCGTCGACGGGCGGGAGTATGCAGTCAACCGGGGATACCTGACCATCTCCCGCTTTCACCTGACCGAGCCGGGGTTCCGGGGCTACGGGTTCAGCTGGCGCCCGGTCCTGGAGCGGATCGAGGAGCGGTAGTGCATCCTGTCGGGGGCTTCGTGGGACGGTCCCGCTGACACCCTCGGCCTATGGGATGCTCCGGGGCGTCTTGAGCGTCGTGCTCTCGTTGTGATCTCCCTCCAACGGGGCGACCTCCTCCAACTCCACTCGGATCCCGGGGCCTCCGTTCGATCCTCCTTCAGGGTCCGCGCATCCGCTTTCAGGAGCGAGAGGTTCGGTACTTGACAGGGTCTCGCCGCCGCCGTACTGTGCGAAAGATTGAAACGATGACCGCTCCAGTTCGGAGGGATCCCCACGGGTTCTCCCCCGAGCCTCAGTGATCGGAGTAGCGCAGTCCCGCAGGACTGCCCCGGCCATCGATGGCTCCCTCGACAAGGAGGACTTCCCATGAGTCAGGACGCCCGCGGCCCCACGGCCCCACGGCCCCACGGCCCCACGGCCGGAAGGTGACTCCTCCGGGGCGGTAGGCAACGCCCCGCCGGACGACCAGCAGTGGCAGTGCGAGACCGGAGCAGCGGCACTCCGGTCGACCCTCGTTCTCGCCGCGACCTCCGTACTTTTCCTGTTCCTGATCGCCGCATGCCTCGACGTGGGACCGGAACCGTTCGGGACAGGGCCCGGCCTCGCCCCGCAGGAGGAGGCGGCCACCGAAGCCAGTGAACGGACGCGGCGGGCGCCCGCGTCGCGCGTCGTGATCCTCTCCGACAGCCAGGCGATCGACCGCCGGGGTCGGCTGATCGACATCACGGGGCTGGAAGCCGTGCGCATCATCGGCCGCGACTCGCGCTGGGTCGTCCCGCTGGACTCCGTCGAAGGCGGAAACGACTTCGTGCTCATGGGACTCGGCGGAGAAGGGTGCGACCCGGGCGGCACCAATGGGAACGGCAGTGGCAACGGCAACGGGCCGCAGGGAGGAGGCGGTGAACAGCAGATGGTCGCCGGGATGGAGATCATGACCTTTCAGGGCGATACGATCGAGTGCTGCGAGGGCGAACACGAGATCGTCATCGAGGGCGAGTGCCAGTGCCCGGACCACCTCATCGAGGACGAGGAACTCGGATGCATCTGCGAGAACCTTCAGGATCCGGAGGACTACTGCCACAGCGAGCCGTGGTCCTATCACTTCTCGATCGAAGCCCCTTGCTCCTCGTGTGTTGCGGCCTTTTACGACCAGTTCGGTCCGATCGGCTGGGCGTGCCCGGACAGCTGCTTTGAGCCGGACCCGCCCCCCGGTGGTGGATCGGGTGGGAACGAACCGACCAAACCAACCCTGATC
This sequence comes from Gemmatimonadota bacterium, assembly GCA_007125125.1. Taxonomy (GTDB): domain Bacteria; phylum Gemmatimonadota; class Gemmatimonadetes; order Longimicrobiales; family Gaopeijiaceae; genus SLDT01. The sequence continues at coordinate 5,972 of SLDT01000260.1, forward strand.
TGCGACGAGAGCGTCACGAGAGGCGAGACTGGGGGTTGTGAGCTCACGGGGCTCCCTTCCGGATGGCCCCAGAGCATCCCCGACGGTCCGGTCGATCATGCGGAGTGGACGTTCAGCCCGCATCCGATTCAACCGTGGCCTGCGGGTCCCGAGATCTCCGATCCCAACGTCTTGCCCACCGTCGACTCCCTCAACGACCCGACCGGCGAATGGAAGGGGACGCTCGTGGCCTCGGGGGCGGTCTCGGTGACGGTGACCGTCGAGGATTCGATCTTCCACCTTGGTCCTGAGGAGCTGAGTGTGCAGGATCGAGCGGGTGGGTTCTCGGCGACTCCCGTCCAATGGCAGGGAGAGCGAAACAAGGCCCACGACCTGGATTGGGAAGAGTGGGCACAGTACGAGCGCGGGGGAGCCAACGTGAACAGAGCCAACGGATCCGCTGAACTCGACTCCATCCTCATCGGGGGCGCCGAGATTGATACCGTGAACGCCGGGCCGAACAGCGGCTACGCATACGTCAGTTCGACGGACTTCCGGTTGGACCGAAGCTGGGTTCTGAGCAAGGCTCTGTACTCTCCTCCGGACACTGCACCGGCTTATCTCACCCACGCCGGCGTAAGCTGGAGCCACTATGACCTCTCCTGCCTGCTGTTCGAGGGCTGTTCGAAGTTCAATGCACTTGTCGCGGGTGTCGCCTCTCATGAGCAGTACGGGGGCGTCGGCCCCAATCCCGGGCACATGACGCGCTTCGAATGGATCCTGGATCCGAGCGCCGTGCGAAGCGAGCGCTCCTGCGCGAGCGTTCGTCCGATCATCGAACGGATCGTCGGCACCAAAGTGGCCGAGGAGGTCGATATTGCCAGGGTTCTGGCTTGGCGCTCGATCTGGGCGGCCTCGAGCCACCAATTCGTACATGACCACTATCAGAACGCGGCAGCGATCATCGGCCAAGGGACCACGTTCGCTCAGGTGAACCCGATCGACGACCCGCAGACGAACGACATGATACCGGGGCCGCCTACGCCCCCGGCACCGCCCGAGCTCAATACCCACTGCGATTGGGGGTCGTTCAGCCCCTGATTCAAGTCCATGGAGGCCACAGTGTCAACGCAACGACGCGAGCGCAGATCCATCATCCTTGCCATGGCGATCACTTTGATCGCCATCCCCGCTGGGGCGCAGAACATCGCCGAACTGTACACGCCCGAGGAGTACCTCGCGCTCTACATTCAGGAGCGAGAGGCGTACGACGGCACCCTGTCCACGTCAGCTGCGCCGGTGTTCAGCCCGTGTCCCCGGGCCACGGAGTGGAGCAACAGGCTGTTCGAACTGATGACCAGTCGCTCGCTGGGAGGCTGGGGACGCGATGCCTTTGCACGGAGCCTTTCCCTCGCCCGTTCTCGGTGCGACGACCCGCGGCTCGACCGCTGGTTCGCCGACGAACTCCGAGCGACTTCGGAACCGGACGGCCCGAGGACCAGTATGCTCTGGATCGACGCAGCGGCCCGTTATCCCCCCGAGGCACTCCTGCAGGAGGAGTTCGCTTCGCTCTTCTGGGAGAGAGCTCTGGACGAAAGCCTTGAGCTCTGGCTCCGGGACCTCGCCGTCCGGTGGCTCCTGCGGGGGCGGCCTCCAGCCGAGCGCTTTGACATCCTTCTCCGCTTCGTGGAAGAGGAGCGGGTAACTCCGAACGTCCTGCGCGGAATCCAGTCGCTCAGTCGCGAGTGGACGGATGGGTTCGTGGAGTCCGTGGCGGGGCTCGTAGAGTCGCGGCCTCCCTGGGATGTCCTCGTCCGCTTCGTCCACGCTGCCGCACTTCCTCCTGCCGGAAGGGAGCGGAGTCCCGAGTTCAGGGTGAGCCCGCAAGCGTCGGCGCGAATCCTCGAGGCATTGCTCGCCGCCGGGAGCGATCCGAGTCCCGAATGGCCCGAGGTGGCTCCAGGCCTCCTGCTCTCTCTGGCCGACCGGGTGCGTTGACCGGGAAGCGGCACTCGCATCAGAAACGACATACTCGCGCGATCGGGCGGGACTGCGTATCCTCCCCATTCGAGTCCGTCGTCACCCAGGGACCGCCCGAGCCAGCACCGATGCCACTCCGAGGACAGCGCTTGGCGAGAGCACTCGCGATGACGGTGGCTGCGGTATCCCTGTCGATCGCGGCGCAACCCCTTGGTGCCCAGGCGATCTCGGAGCGGTACACCCCGGAGGAGTTCGTCTCGAGACTCCTCGCGCAGCGGGCCGGCGAAACGGTCCGCTACAGCGCGGGCGCCACGTTCATCGAATGCCCGCACGAGTCGCCGTGGCACAATGCAGTCTTCATGGCCCTGAAGGATCGCCCGGAGGTAGGACACAGGTTCTCTGGTGCGCTCGCGCGGGCCCGTCACAGGTGTGACGATCCGAGGTTGGACGAATGGATGCTCGAGGAGATCCGCAGGAGCACCGACCCGGATCTCGACCCGAGAGCAGGCCACTGGTGGACCGGAACAATCAATTCCTACCCGACGGAGATCCTGCGCCAGCCGGAGTTCGATGCCCTCTTCTGGGAGATTCTGCGTGATGAAAGGATCTCCGAGTTCACCCGGGGACGCGCGGTCTCCGTTCTGTTCCGCGAGCGGTCCGAAGCAGAGGTGACCCAGCTGATCATCCGGATGACTCTTGAAGGGGTCCAGCACCCGGAAATCGCCGTGCGGAGTGCGTTCCTCAGGTGGCAGTGGTCGAACGGGTATCTCACCGCCGTGGCCGAGGCGATCGAGTCAAGGCCGGTCTGGCACGCCATGCTGGCCTTCATGTGGGAGTATCCCCGGGAAACCGAAACAGACGTGAGCCCGGCGGTGCGCGAGCGGTTCCTGCGTGCGCTGAGGGACGCGGCGGAGACTCCCCGGAGTGACTGGCCCGCAGATGGCGTCGCCGCCCTTCGGAGGTTGGTGGACCGGATCGACGGATGACCCTCGCGGTGCTGCGCGAACTGTGGCTCTGGGGCATGCGACGTCCGGAACCCTATGTCCCGGTGCGCGGGGTGACTTCCTCTTCGAGCCGGGTGCCGAGTCTGTCCCGCTCGATGTCGAGGTCGTGGCTTGCCTGAAGGTTCAGCCAGAACCGGTCCGAGGTACCGAAGTATCGGGCCAGTCGCAGCGCGGTATCGGCCGTGATCGCGCGTTTGCCGTGGACGATCTCGTTGATCCGTCGGGGCGAGACGCTGATGTCCTGCGCCAACCGGTACTGACTGATCTCCATCGGCTCCAGGAACTCCTCGAGCAGAACTTCACCCGGATGCACCGGGGGCAAGGATGTCCTGTCCATCACTCTCTCCTAGTGGTAGTCCACGATCTCGACATCGTGCGCGTTGGCCGGGATGGGGCGTAGCTGCCGCGGGGCGGCCTGCCGCTGGACCACAACCCCAGGGGATGACTCGACCCCACGCGGCACCTTCGGGTGCCACAGGCCCGGCGGCGGTGGCGCCTCGCGGCGTCCGCCCCCCTGTTCCCCGCACCCCGTTGCACAATTTTTGTGCAACGGGGCCACTGCATGCACAGTTTTTGTGAATCGCACCCAAGGCAGCGGGGACCCCGCCCACCGGGGTGGTCCCCGGGGGGGTCCCCGGGGGGGTCCCATGGACCGAGTTTCCGGGAGCGACGAAGGGGCCAACCCCCCGCCGCCAGCGGCCCCGGCGGCGCGAGTGTCCAAGGGCCCCCCGGGGAACCACCCCGGCCCGGGCCGCCCCCCGCTACCGCTCCCCGCGGCCGAAGAGCGCCCCGACCGCACGCGTCAGCCGCAGCAGGCCTTCTTCCCCGTGCCAGGCGGTGACCGCCCGCACGAACCGCCGGGTCCGCGGCCGGTAGGGGAACCACCAGGGCGCGTCGCGCCGCCGCCCGCCCCGCGCCACGATCACCCGCGGCCGGGTGAACGTCCGCAGCCCCTCGTCGCCCCGCATGCTCGAGAACCCCGACTCGCCCGTGCCCCCGAAGGGGAGAGCCGGCGCGGCCCAGTGCCCGAGCGCATCGTTCACCGAGACCCCGCCGCACCGCAGCCGCCGCGCGACTGCCACCCCGCGCTCCCGATCGCGCGTCCAGACCGAGGCCCAGAGCCCCATCGGGTGCGCGTTCGCCCGCTTCACCGCCTCGTCCGCGTCGCGCACCGCCATGACCGGCACCACCGGTCCGAACGATTCCTCGCGCATGATCCGCATCCGGTCCGTCACGTCGGCCACCACCGTCGGGAAGAAGACATTCGAGGCCGGATCCAGCCGCGCGCCCCCGCAAAGGACCCGCGCCCCCAGCTCGACCGCGTCCTCGAGCTGCGCCTCGATCCGCTCGAGCACCTCCTCCGTCGCGACCGGGCCGAGGTCCACCTCGCCCCCCGTCCCCGTCCGCAGCTCGGAGGCGACCCGCGCGAGACGCCGCAGGAAGGCCTCGGCCACCTCCTCCTCGACATAGACCCGCTCCACCGCGACGCAGCTCTGCCCCGCATTGAAGAAGGCACCGAAGGCGATCCCCCGCGCCGCGCGGTCCAGATCGGCATCGGCCAGGACGATCGCCGGATCCTTGCCCCCGAGCTCGAGCGAGACGGGAAGAAGCCGGGGCGCCGCCGCCTGAAGCACCTTTCGTCCCGTGGCTCCCCCCCCGGTCAGGTGGAGGTGGTCGACCCCCGCCGTCACGAGCGCCTCGCCCGTCTCGGCGCGACCCTGCACGACCTCGAGGAGCCCCGACATGAGCCCCGCCTCCTCGAGGAGCTCCGGGAGCACGCTCCCCGTGAAGGGGGTCCGCTCGGAGGGCTTGAGCACGACCGCATTCCCCCCGAAGAGGGCGGTGAAGGCGGGCTCGGCGGTGAGCACGAAGGGGTAGTTCCAGGGGGCGAGCACCCCCACCACCCCGCGCGGCTCGCGCTCCACCCGGGCGCCACGGGCGAAGACGCCCCCGCCCGCCGGGCGCCGGGCACCGAGCACCCGCGGGGCCCGCCGTTCGAGATGACGCATGAGCCCCGTCACGAGGGCGACCTCGGCGAGCGCCTCGACCCGCGGCTTCCCCGTCTCGGCCTCGATCCGGTCCGCGATGTCCTCGGCGCGGCGGGCGACGACCCCGCGCAGGCGCGCGAGGTGCCGGATCCGGTCCGCAAGCGGGAGCGCCGCCCACCCCTCGTGGGCCCGGCGCGCCCGGATCACCGCCTGCCGCACCTCGTCGACCCCGTCGACCGGGACCGTCCCGACCGGCTGCCCGTCCTGGGGGCGCCGGATGAAGAGAAGATCCGGGCCCTCCTCCTCGGCGTCCCCCTCGCCCGGCGCCTCGAGGCTCTCGACGAACTCGGTCATCGTGCGCCCCTCCCCGGGCACCCCGGGCACCGCGCGAGCCCCCTCACCGGACGAGGACCCCGTGCGGATC
>SLDT01000174.1 GCA_007125125.1 Gemmatimonadota bacterium
CGGGGGGGGGGCGGGTGTGGGGGGGCGACGCGGGGGGGGGGGTCGAGGCCCGCGACGGGGACGGGGCTTGGGCCGGTGCCCGTGGAACCGCCTTCCCTCCCGCGCCGGCCGGAGGGCCCCCCTCCGCTCCTCCCAGCGCCCGGATCACCTCTTCCAGCTCGACCGTGCGGTCGAGGTAGCTGAACCGGAGGAGGAGGAGTTCGAGGAGTACCCGGGGCTGTGAGCTGCGCCGAAGGCTTCCTCCGGTCTCGAGCTCGGCGGCCATGGCGAGCATTCGGAGGAGGTCTCCGGCCTCGAAGCGGTCGCCCCGAGCCTCCCACTCGCCCCGCTTCTCGGCAGGGAGATCCGCGACCTCTCCTCCTACCCGGAGGCGAAGGAGGGTACGGAGCGCCTCGACGAAGCCGTGGTAGAACTCCACGAGGTCATACCCCTCGTCAAGGAGGGTCTCGACGAGGGCGAAGATCCCTGCCCGATCGCGCACGGTGAGGAGGTCGAGGGTCTCGAGAAAGCGCTCGTCCTCGACAACGCCGAGGATCCGACGAACGCTCTCGACGGAGACGGCGTCGTCGGCCGATAGCGCGAGGACCTGGTCCGTCAGGGAGAGGGCATCCCGCATCCCACCGTCGGCCTTGCGCGCTATCAGCCTGAGCGCCTCCTCCGGGGCCTCGGTTCCCTCGCCGGCGAGGACGGTTCGGAGGCGGTCGACCATCTCCGGTACCGCGACGCGACGAAAGTCGAAGCGCTGACAGCGGGAGAGGATCGGGGCCGCGGTCTGCTCGATCTTTTCCGGCTCGGTCGTGGCAAAGATGAAGATGACCCGGGGCGGTGGCTCCTCGAGGACCTTGAGGAGCGCATTCCACGCCTCACGGGTGAGCATGTGCGCCTCGTCGACGATGTAGACCTTGAAGCGCCCCTCCTCGGACGGGGCGTACATCGCACGGGACCTCAGGTCGCGGGCGTCGTCGACCCCGCGGTTCGAGGCGGCATCGATTTCCACGACGTCGAGCGCCGTGCTCCCGGACCAGATCCGGGTGCAGCTCTCGCATGCCCCACAGGGTTCTCCCTCGTAATCCCGGTCAGGGCAGTTGAGCGCCATGGCGAGGACACGGGCCAGCGTCGTCTTTCCCACCCCCCGCGGACCACAGAAGAGGTAGGCATGGCCCACGCGGTCTCCGGCCACGGCACGCCGCAGGGTTTCGGAGACATGCTCCTGGGTGGCGACCTCCCGGAAGCGCCGGGGGCGGTAGCGGCGTGCGAGGGCGGCTTGGGACACGGGGGCTCGGCGTTCGAGGGGCCGATCAGAGGGGGGGTGGAAGCGTCCCCGACGGGCACGAAAATGCCCCAGGTGAACCGCAGCAACGATCACCACACTTACCGCTGCTACCGGCGAGGTCCTGACGGGATTCGTGGGCTTTCGTTCTGCGAACCTGGGGCACGATTGAAAGGTAGGGACGGCCGGGGGGCTGCGTCAACCGCCGGCCCCTTCCTCCTCGCGAGCCCTCCTCACCAGCCGGGACGCCAGGCATCGGGCAGGTGCTCCACTCTCGGTGCTCCCTCGCCCTCGAGTGTCACGCTCACGACGTCGAAGCGGAAGTCCGGGGATCCGGGGATCCGGGGACGGTCGGGTGCGCCGATCCAGGCCCGGGCTGCCCGCTCGATCTCGCCCCGCTTGCGCGGGGTGAGCGCCTCGAGGGGATGCCCCCATCGCTCGTCGCGGCGGGTCTTCACCTCGACGAAGGCGACCACCCCTTCGAAGAGGACGACGAGGTCGAGCTCGCGGGGGCCATCGCGCCAGTTCCGCGCGATGATCCGCCCCCCCGCCGACTCGAGGGCACGGGCAGCGACGTCCTCGCCCCGCCGCCCCCGGTCGAAGGGGGACTCCGCCCGCACGGGGTGCGCCTCAGCCCGCCGCGGACTCCGCGACCCGGAGCGTCCCGAGGGGGGGCACGAGCTCCCGGTCGAGCGCCCGGCCGATGACCCGGATCTGGCGCATAAGGTCGACGAAGTCGTCGGGATAGAGTGACTGTGCCCCGTCCGAGAGTGCCCGCTCCGGGTCCGGGTGCACCTCGACCATGAGCCCGTCGGCGCCCGCAGCGACCGCGGCTCGCGCCATCGGTGTGACCTTGGCCCGGACCCCGGTCCCGTGACTCGGGTCGGCGATGATCGGGAGGTGCGAGAGTCCACGGACGACGGGGATCGCCGTCAGGTCGAGGAGGTTGCGGGTGTGGGTGTCAAAGCTGCGGACCCCGCGCTCGCAGAGGATCACCTGCTCGTTTCCCTCGGCGAGGAGGTACTCGGCCGCGAGGAGGAGCTCCTTGATCGTGGCTGACATCCCCCGCTTCAGAAGAACGGGCTTTCCCGCCTGACCGGCCCGCCGCAGGAGGGGATAGTTCTGCATGTTGCGCGCCCCGATCTGCACGATGTCGGCGAACTCCGCGACGATCTCGACCGCCTCCGGCTCGACCGCCTCCGTCACGATCGCCATCCCGGTCTCCTCGCGGGCGACGGCCAGGAGACGGAGACCCTCTTCACCGAGTCCCTGGAAGGAGTAGGGCGAGGTGCGGGGCTTGAAGGCGCCCCCGCGGAGGATCGTGGCGCCGGCCTCCCGAAGGGAACGGGCGATCCCGACGATCTGGTCTTCGCTCTCGACGGCACAGGGTCCGGCCATGATCGCGATCTCCGTACCTCCGATCCGCGTCCCGTTCGGGAGGGTCACGATCGTGTCCTCGGCCTTCCATTCGCGCGAGACCTGCTTGTAGGGGTGGCTCACGACGATGACCTCGAGGACCCCGGAGAGTCCCTCGAGGCGCCCCGAATCGACGCGCCCGTCGTTGCCGATGAGGCCGATCGCGGTGCGCTGCCGCCCCGGGATCGGTCGGGCGTCGTAGCCCATGTCACGGATCGTCTCTGCCACGCGATCGATCTCGGCGTCGGTCGCGCTCTGCTTCATCACCACCAGCATCGTCTGCTCACTCCAGGATGGAAGGACCCGCGGGGACTCCGGGGTCCGGTGCGGATGCCCCGCCGGGGTCGAGGTCGATTCGAAGACCGTCCCACCCCACGAGGACCTTCCCGGTATACCCCGCCGCGCGCACGAGGTCCGGGAGCCGGACGAGGTCGAGCTCGGGATAGAGGTGGGTCAGGACAAGGAGCCCCGGCCCGGCTTCGCCTGCGATCGCAGCCACGCTCGAGGGGGTGAGGTGGTTCTCCGGAGCGGCCTCGTCGGGGAGCGCACACTCCGCGACGAGGAGATCGACCCCGGAGAAGAAGCCCCCGAGCGGAGGGTGCGGCCCGGTGTCGCCGGTGTAGCCGAGGGTGCCTTCTTCCGTGTCGAGGCGCCAGGCGACGGAGTCCGGGGTGTGGGGCACGGGATGCGCGCTAAGGGTGAAGCCGGCCTCGGGGTCGGTGTAGCGCCCGGAAGGGGGGAGCTCGACGGCGCGCAGCTCGAAGCCAGGCTCGCGGAGCCACTCCCCGTGCGCGAGGGCGAGCCCCTCGAGGAGGCGCCGGAGCCCCCGGGGGCCAAGGACGACGAGGGGGGTGCGGCGCCCGCCGGGGACCCCGTGGTGCATCGCCCAGAGGATGGCGGCGAGGTCGCCGGTGTGGTCGGTGTGGTAGTGCGAGAGGGCGAGGTGGGTGATTCCCTGCCAGGGGAGCCCGTCGCGCGCGAGGCCGTGCACGGTCCCGCTCCCGCAGTCCAGGAGGAGGGTGAAGCCGCGGCCCTCGACGAGGTGGGCGGCCGACCTCCGGTCATCATCGGGAAGAAGGGTCCCGGACCCGACGATCGTGACGCGCATGGCCGGCCGCGGCTACCCGGCCGCCGCTTCGAGGGCCTCCTCGAGGCGGACGCCGACGATCGAGCTGACGCCGGGCTCCTCCATCGTGACCCCGTAGATCCAGTCCGCCGCCTCGATCGTGCGGGGATTGTGGGTGATCACGATGAACTGGGTGTCGTCCTTGAACTCCTGGAGGAGCCGGATGAAGCGCCCGATGTTCGACTCGTCGAGGGGGGCGTCGACCTCGTCGAGGACGCAGAAGGGAGAGGGCTTGACGAGGTAGATCCCGAAGAGGAGGGAGAGGGCGGTGAGCGCGCGCTCCCCCCCGGAGAGGAGGTCGATGCGCTGGGTCCGCTTCCCGCGCGGGGAGGCGTGGATCTCGATTGCGGACTCGAGGGGGTCGTCGGGGTCCTCGAGGGTGAGGTCGGCCTCGCCGCCCTGGAAGAGCCGCACGAAGGTCTCGCGGAAGTGGGTGCGCACCCCCTCGAAGGTCTCCGTGAAGAGGCGCGTCGCGGTCTGGTTGATCTCGCGGATCGCAGTTCGGAGGTCGTCGCGCGCCTCGACGAGGTCGTCGCGCTGCTCCCGCAGGAAGTCGAGGCGGGCCGACTCCTCCTCGTGCTCCTCGACGGCGAGCATGTTCACGGGCCCGAGGCGTTCGATTCGGCGCACGAGCTCGGCGAGCTCGGCCCGGAGCTCGTCGGCGTCGCCCTCGACGGGGTCGACCTCGGCGCGGAGCGCCTCGACCGGGCGGCCCCACTCCCCCTCGATCCGGTCGCGGATGCGCTCGACCTTCCCGGTGAGCTCGCTGCGCTCGAGCTCGTGGCGGTGGCGACCCTCCGAGGCGTCCCGTTCGGCGGACCGGGCCCGGCGAAGGCGGCTCTCGGCCTCCTGGACGGCCTCGTGCAACCCCTCCATGGCTCGGTTCCGCTCGCTCAGTCGCGCCTCGGCCTCGCTCTGACGGGCGAGGAGGTGCTCGTTCGCGGCCGCGCCCTCGCGTTCGACCTGTTCGGCGGCTCGAAGATCGGCCTGGAGCTGGACCTCTTCGCCTTCGAGCGCCTCGATCCGGCGCTCGGCGCCGGCGCGGTTCCGCTCGAGCTCGAGCAGCTGCTCGGAGAGGCGTCGCAGCTCCCCCTCGATGCGTGCCTCCTCGACGGTGCGTTCGGAGAGCCTGGATCGGGCCGCCTCCCACTCTTCTTCGACCTCCTCGAGTCGCGCCCGCGCCTCGACCCGTCGCGCGCGCAGGGCCTCCTCCTCGCCGGCAAGGCACCCGGCCTCGTTCCGCGCTGACTCGATCCGCGCGAGGGCCCGCTCGCGTCCGATGCGCGCGGCCTCGCGCTGGCGCTCGAGTTCCTCGAGAGCACGCTCGAGGCGAGTGCCGCGCTGCACGCGCTCGTTCTCCCGCGCCCGAGCCTCGCGTGCGGCACCCTCCCGCTCGGACAGCTCCTCCCGAGCGGCGTGGAGGGACGCCTCCGCGGTGCCCAGCGCAGCCCGAGCCTGCTCGCGTGCGGCGCGCGCGGCGTCGGCCTCTTCTCGCGCCCGGGCGCTCTCCTTCTTCAGCCGCCGCAGCTCCTCGCGTCGCTCGAGGAGCCCCGTGCCACCGAGCGGATTCCCCACGCGCATGACCCCGTCCCGGGTCTCGGTCGTTCCGTCGGAGAAGACCCGGTCCCGCCCGGCGGAGGCGTGATCGGGCTCCGACGCATGGAGCTCGACTCCTCCGAGCAGGGCTCGCACCCACGAAGCCCCTTCGCCTCTCGTCTCGACCCTCTCGAGGAGGGATCCTCCCTCGGCCGACTCCGGAACCCGGTCCAGAGGAAGGATGACGAGCCCTCCTCCACCGGACCACCCCTCCCGGAACCACCTTGCGAGGAGGCCAGCCGACTCGCGGTCCCGGACCACGACCCCCCGGCTTGCCACTCCGAGGAAGGCCTCCACGGCCGCCATCACCTCCGGCTCTGCCGAGAGGAAGTCGGCCAGAATTCCAACCACGCCCTCGGGGGGATCCGACAGGAGGGCCTTGAGCACCGGATCCATTCCCTCCCGGTCGCGTTCCATGCGCTCGAGGGTCTGGAGGCGCGCCGCAAGGGCGACGGCCCGGTCCTGGAGTTCGACCTCACGGGACCGGGCGTCGTCGAGAGCCCGTCGGGCGTCGGCGAGTCCGGCCTCGGCACTGGCCCGGGCCGTGCGAGCCGCGTGGAGCGCCTCTTCGAGCAACCCCAGTCGGTCGGCGAAGAGGTCTCCCTGAGAACGGAGTTCCCGGAGTGCGACTCCGGCCTCGGCGACCTCACGTTCCAGATGCTCCTCCCTGAGCGCGAGTTCCTCGGCCTGGGCCTCGGCCGACTCGGCGTCGCCCCCGAGCTGGGCGAGTCGACGGGCGACCTCGCGTTCGAGTCCCTCGATTCCATCGAGGTCCTCGCGGGCGGAGCGCACCCGGGAGCGGACGGCCTCGGCGACCTCCCGCTCTTCTTCCAACCCCTGCCGGAGCTGGCTCAACCGGTCTTCGGAGATGCCACGGGCCTCCTCGATCTCGCTCACGCGCCCCGCGGCCTCGCGAATCCTGGTGCGAGCACCCTCTCGCTCCGCGACGATCTGGCCCAGGCGACGTGTGGCCCCGGCCGACTTCTCGCGCGCGACCGCCAGCTCGCGCTCCCAGCGAACCAGCTCCCCACGGATCTCCTCGACCCGGCCACCCGCCTCGGCCCGGGTCCTCTCCGCAGCGACCTGTTCGGTCCGAAGGGTCTCGAGGCGCGCCTCGGCTGTCGTGATCTCGGCCCGCAGACTCTCGGTCTCCTCGGCCTCTCCGGCCAGGAGCCCCTGCAGCTCCTCGAGCCGGCGTTCGAGTTCGGCGAGACGTCGACCGGCGAGGGTCACGTCGAGTTCGAGACGTCGCCGCCTGAACTCCTGATACCGCTCGGCCCGCCCCTTCTGCCGTGCGAGGGATCGAACCTTCGACTCGACCTCGCCCAGCACGTCCTCGAGTCGCTGAAGATCGGTCTGAGCCTGCTCGAGGCGCCGGGTCGCCGCCCGTCGGCGATCCTTGTACTTCCCGATCCCGGAGGCCTCCTCGAAGAGACCTCGCCGCTCCTCGGCACGATCCGAAAGGATCGCATCGATCATACGGTTCTCGATCACGGTGTAGGCATTCGCCCCGAGCCCCGTGTCCCGGCAGAGTTCGTGGATGTCCTTGAGACGGCACGACGAGCGGTTCAGCTGGTAGTCAGAGCCACCGTCCCGGTAGACGGTCCGGGAGATCTCGACCTCCTCGAAGGGAACGGGGAGCGCGCCGGAGCTGTTCGACAGCTCGATCGCGACCGAGCCGCGATGGACGGGGCGACGGTTCACCGTTCCCTGGAAGATCGCCTCTTCCATTCGGGATCCACGGATCGCGCTCGGACGCTGCTCGCCGAGCACCCACCGGATCGCATCCGAGATGTTCGACTTGCCGCAGCCGTTCGGGCCCACGACGGCCGTGATGCCGTCGTGGAAGGCGATCTCGGTTCGGTCGGCGAAGGATTTGAAGCCGTGGAGGCGAAGTGCCTTGAGCCTCATGAACTCCCGAAGGGCGCAAGCGCGGCGTCGGGGGTGGGCGAGAGCCCGGGGATGGGGATCAGTCCGAGCCAGACCGCTGCCAGCACGCCCCCGACGATGACAAGGAGCAGGAGGAGGATCCAGGGTGAAGTACGTCGCTTCACCGGACGGGGCTCGATCCCGGCAGGACGCGGCGTCGGGCGTTCGACCTCGGGTGCGGCGGGCGCCGCCTTCGCGGGGACCGCCTCGGCGGGTGCGGGACTGGAAACCCCTTCCCCGGGATCCGAGGGGCTCGCGAGCGGAGCTCCCGGGGCAGGCGCGGATGGGGCTGTCTGCACGGGGTGGAGAGCGACGGCCCCGGACGTTCCTGCTCCGCCGGAGGGGAGCGACACGGTGAGTCGAATCGACCGGTCGGTCTCGGAGAGAAGATGTTCGACACCGGACTCGCCGGCCGGCAAGTAGAGGAGGACCAAGGCGTCCGAGGCCCTGCACGCCCCGAGCACGCTCTTCCAGCGCGGGTGCCTGAGGGTGCCGGCCGGATCCGCGACGGCCGTCCCGGCGGGGGCAAAGAGGAATCCCCCCGGCGCATCGAGCGCGATCCGGCTGGGAGAGACGCCGTACAGGACCGCGTCCGTGACCCCCTCACGGTTCTCGACCCCGAGGGTGCGGTGCAGGGAGGGCTCCCCGGGGTTGCAATCGAGAAGAAACACCTCCCGGCCCCTGTTGGCCCACCCGCGGGCGAGCGACGCGGCCGCCTGCGCCGACCAGCCGTCCACGCGGGCGTCGGCCTCGGCCAGAAGCGCAATGACCTCCCCGGGGGATGCGGGTGCAAGGCCCTCGGGCAATGCTCCCACCTCCGGATCGAACGCGAATGCGGTCGGAGATTCAATGGTCATGGCACTCACCTGGAGTCGGAGTCCGGACTGGGACGGAGCTTCCCGGAAAGACCACCCGGGAGGTTCCGCCGACGAACGGCGCGAAGGTAACCCCGCGGCGCACCTCGGGGCAATCGTGACCCGGGACGAGCTCAGACCCCATCGTCGAAGTGCCGGACGGGGGCGTCGCCCCAGAGGACCTCCAGCTGGTAGAAGGCACGGGCGTCGGTGTGGAAGACGTGTACGACAAAGTCGAAGTAGTCGATGAGCACCCAGCGGCCCTCCTGAAGCCCCTCCACGTGGCGCGGCCGGGCCCCGTCCTTCTTGAGCTCGTCGATCACGTGCTCGGCAATCGCCTTCACCTGAATGTCCGAAGTCCCCGTGGCCAGGAGGAAGGCATCCGTGGCCGAGGAGATCCCCCGGAGATCCATCCCCGTGACCTCACCCGCCTTCCGCTCGAGGGCCAACTCGGCGGCGCGCTCGAGACCCACCGGGAAGGCGGGGCCGTCAACGGTGTCACGCACGACCGGCCTCCTCAGTCCTCGACCCGATCGATCCGGACCTCGACCTCGACCTCGACCTCGCCGTGGAGGCGCACGGGGACACGGAAGCTTCCGACCTCCTTCAGGGCCTCCTCGAGTTCGACCTGTCGTCGCTCGATCTCGAAGTCGAGGCCGGCCGCGTTCAGGCGGTCGGCGATATCCGCGGCCGAGACCGACCCGAAGAGCCGACCCTCGTCCGAGGCACGCTCCTCGAAGACGAGGCTCAGGTCGTCGAACTGGGCGGCACGGCGACGCGCCTCGAGGTAGTCGCGCTTCGCGAGCTCCTCGGCCTTGCGACGCTCCTCCTCGATGCGGGCAAGATTGCCCGCGGACGCCTCGTAGGCGAGCCCCTGGGGGAGGAGGAAGTTTCGGGCGTAACCCGGCTTCACCGTCACGACGTCACCGAGTTCACCCAGGTTCTCGACCGCCTTCTTCAGAATGACCTTCATCGTTGTCTCCGTCGTCTCAATTGTTCTTCGGGTCGGCAGATCCCGTCCACCGTTCCCGGAGGTCGAACCACGTGTCTCCGATCCCGACTGCCATCGCGCCCCCAAGGAGAACCGGAGGTGCCAAGATCGCGGCCACGGCCGTCAGGATCAATGCGGGCACCGAAAGCCCTCCCGTCACGAAGAGTACCACGCCCGCCCCTCTCAGGGCGTAAAGCCCTGCCATGAATACGAGCAGGTTGGCGCCCGCGCGCACCCACGCCTCGCCCCCGCCGACTCCGATGACGAGGATGATTCCGGCAATGAGCAGCCAGATCATCGCGTCCGGGAAGGTGAAGGCCCGAATCGACCCGAGCCCCCCGGACGAGCCTCGCTGTACCCGCACATGTGTCCACCAGACCACCCCGAGGGCAGCGAGTGAAGAAAGCGCAACGAGCGAGGGAAAGAGGAAGTGCTGCGCTTCCACGGCTCGTTCCACTGCCTCGAGGAGCCCCTCCGACTCCCCTCCACTCATGCCCGCGACGAGGTCGAGGGTCGAGGCGGCGCCAGCGTCGATTCGCGCGCGAACCTCGGCGTCGAGGGCGCTCCAGCCACCGAAGGCAGCCACCACGATCGACGTCCAGAGCACCGTCCCTCCGAGCGCCGTCAATCCCCTCTCGAGGAAGGGCACGCCGGGCCTGGCCAGAGTGACCGCCGCGAACGACCCTCCCAGCACGATAGCCCATCCTCGCTCCAGGTACCATAGCCCGGAGGCACCCGACCCACCTGCGAACACCAGGCCAAGGATCAGGGCACTGGCGGCCAGGACGGCGAACCGCCCCTCGCGCTCCAGGAACGCGAGCAGCGCGAACGGAATTCCCAGAACAACGAGGGGACGAGCGATGGAGAGTGCCAGGACAGCCCCGAAGAGCCCCAGGGGGCGAAGCCAGCGGCGCCTCTTCCCCGCCTCTCCGGTCATGGCGGGAGAGGATTACCGGTCGTGGTCCTGCACGTAAGGCAGGAGCGCGAGGTGCCTTGCCCGCTTCACGGCCTGTCCGAGCCTGCGCTGGAAGCGAGCCGTCACCTTCGTCGTGCGCTTCGGAAGAATCTTTCCCTGCTCGGTGATGAAGCGAGAGAGCGTCGCGACGTCCTTGTAGTTGAGGAGCTCGATCTTCGGACCCTCGATGCGCCGACGGCGCCCGCGGCCACCGGAGAACTCGGGCGGAGACGCCTCGTCGTCCTCGTCCAGGAACTCGTCATCGTCATCGTCGTCCTCGTCGTCGTCCTCGTCCTCGTCTCCCTCGCGGGGCTCGACCTCGGCCACGATCGACATTCCCGAGGTGGGCTCGCCCTCGCTGATCACGATGAGGTAGCGCATCAGCTCGTCATCGAGGCGAAGGATGCGCTCGAACTCCGGCAGCGCCCCGGCTTCGGTCGTGAACTGGGCCACGACGTAGTAACCCTGGTTCTGGTCGCTCACCTCGTAGGCGAGCTGCCGCACGCCCCAGTGGTCCACCTCCGTGATCTCGGCGCCTTCGGCGCCGGTCAGAAGACCGTGGAACCGGTCCAAACGGGCATTCACCACATCCTCGTCGAGGGCGGGATGGAAAATGTAGACGATCTCGTAGTCACGCATCTGGGATGATCCCCCGGTCCGTCAGGATGAAACGGGCCCCGCCTTCGGGCGGAGCGGGATTAGCTTTCAAAGATAGGGAAGCGTAGCCGCGCAATCAAGCTCACACGTTGAACCGGAAGAGAAGAATGTCCCCGTCCTTCACGAGATAGTCCTTGCCTTCCGACCGGATCCGGCCCTGCTCGCGTGCCGCCTTCATCGAGCCAATGGCCTCGTACTCCTCGTAGGCAATCGTTTCGGCCCGAATGAAGCCGCGCTCGAAGTCCGAATGAATCGTCCCGGCGGCCTCGGGAGCACGGGCTCCCCGACGCACCGTCCAGGCCCGGGACTCCCTCTCTCCCGTCGTGAAGAAGGTGATGAGTCCCAGGAGCTGGTAGGTCGCTCGGATCAGCCGGTGGAGGCCCGGTTCCTCGAGTCCCATCTCGCCCAGGAACTCGCTGCGCTCGTCCGGCGAGAGTTCCGCGAGTTCGGACTCGATCGCCGAACACACGGCCACGACAAGGGCATCCGGCTCCTCCACGGCGAGGACCGTGCGCAGGGCCTCGGTCCATTCGTTGGCCCCCTCCACGATGTCGTCCTCGCCGACGTTCGCGAGATAGAGAACGGGTTTCGAAGTCAGGAGCTGGAAGGACTGCAGAACTGGGCGCTCGGCCTCCGTGAGTTCGATGCCTCGCACGGCCCTTCCTTCCGCGAGCCTCTCGAGCAGTCGCTCGAGCAGGGCCTTCTCGAGTTGGGCCTCGCGTTCCCCCGACTTCGCCCGTCGCACGACCCGCTCAAGCCGGCGCTCGACGCTCTCGAGGTCGGCCAGCGCGAGTTCGGTGTTCACGATCTCGCGGTCTCGCACGGGATCCACTCCACCGAGCACATGCGTGATGTCGGGATCGTCGAAGCAGCGGAGCACATGAACGATTGCGTCCACTTCACGGATGTTCGCGAGAAAGCGGTTCCCCAGGCCCTCGCCTTCCGATGCTCCCTTCACGAGGCCGGCGATATCGACGAACTGGACCACGGTGGGCACAACGGTCCTTGATCCGGTCAGCGCGTGGATCCGTTCCAGTCTGGGGTCCGGAACCTCCACCGTGCCTACGTTGGGATCGACGGTGCAGAAGGGGTAGTTCTCGGAAGGAGCCCCCTGCGCCGTGAGGGCATTGAAGAGGGAAGACTTCCCGACGTTCGGGAGGCCCACGATACCGGCCTTGAGCATGAGTCCCGGTTCTGTCTCGAGGGATGCAAATGGAACCGCCGACGCGCGGGTGTCCGCACGCCGGCGAGTGGAGTGACCGAAGTGTAGCGAAAGCGGTGGGCTGTTCCAAGGGGGGGACCGGCGCCCCGGACCTTGCGGCGGCAAGAGCTTACACCGACCTTTTTCGGGTTGTGCCCGCTCTGGAAGGCCGCTGGCAGACGCTGGCGGCCTCCGGTCCACCACACCGCGCGGAAGCCCCCGGGTCGAACCCCGCACGCTCCGTGCACCCCAAGAGGGAACTACATGGATTTCTCCTTCGCCGGAACCTGCTCCCAGGAGAGCTTTCAATGGTTTGCCAAGGGTCTTCGGGAGGTCATGGAGCGCCATGGCCACCAGTACCTGGACGACGCGGACGAAGCCTCTCTCGTGATCAACTGCTTCCCCCGGGACGAGCCGCGTCCCTTTCGCCGCAAGGCACAGGCCGTCTTCGTGGTGTCGATCACCGAGATGGAGGGTGGTGACCGAACGGTGCGCGAGGCGATCCCCGAGGGTTACCCGATCCTCGTTCGCTCCCTTTCCAACCTCCTCGTGGGACTGACCGGTCCGGAAGAGAGCAACCCCGACGTTCATTTCATCACCCCGGAGCAGGGGTACTACCGGGTCCGAGGGTCGGACGATCGGCGCGATTTCTTCGATCGGGTATACCGCCGCATCGAACCCCTCGCGACCTCGCGACTCATCATCAACAACGTCTTCGACCGCGACCTCCCCCGGGAGCTCTGGGAGGGAGACGCGATCAGCCGCTCGATCGCGGAGGCCGGTCGCCGTCTGGATGCGATGAACCTTCTCCCGACCCCCTTCCCGATCGAGGACATCCTGTCGGAGCGTGACCGGCGCCACCTGAAGCGACTCTATGGGATCGGGGGTCTCTCGTACGGCAACATTTCGGCCCGCCTCGACGAAAGCCGCTTCTGGATGAGCGCCTCGGGGGTCGACAAGTCGAAGCTGAGCGAGATCGGCCGCGACATCCTCCTCGTGAAGGACTACGACGCGGAGAACGAGGCGATGGTCATCTCGGTACCACCCGACGTCGAACCTCGAAGAGTCTCGGTGGATGCGATCGAACACTGGATGATCTACAGGGAACACCCCGAGGTCGGGGCCATCCTCCATGTCCACGCATGGCTCGACGGGGTTCGCTCCACCGAGTTCAACTACCCCTGCGGCACCTACGAGCTCGGTGAAGCCGTGGCCGACATCGTCCGGGAGCAGCCGGAGCCGGGTCGAGCGGTCGTGGGACTTCGGAACCATGGCCTCACGATTACCGGGGCGTCGCTGGAAGCGATCTTCGAGCGCATTGACGGGAAGCTGCTCCAGTACGTGCCGATGAGCTGATCGCGCCTCCCGGTCGACCACGCGCAAGAGGCCCGGCCCCCACCTCGGGGACCGGGCCTCTTCGCTTCGTCGGAGTCGCCGGGGCCTCAGCCCAGGAACACCCTCTGCAGGAAGTCCAGAATCTGGCCGACACCCCCCGGGCCCCCTTCGCCGTGGATCCGCACGAAGAAGGGCGCGAGCACGAGCGACACGACACTCATCAGCTTGATCAGGATGTTCAGCGAGGGACCGGATGTGTCCTTGAAGGGATCCCCGACCGTGTCACCCACGACGGCCGCCTTGTGGGCATCGGAGCCCTTGCCCCCGAACTCTCCCCCCTCGATGAGCTTCTTGGCGTTGTCCCAGGCTCCGCCGGAATTCGCCATGAAGAGCGCCATGAGCACACCGGTTACGGTTGCACCGGCGAGGAGTCCACCGAGCGCCTCGACCCCAAGGAGCCAGCCCACGAGGAAGGGCGCGAAGACCGCGGTGACCCCCGGAAGGATCATCTCGCGAAGCGCGGCACGCGTCGAGATGTCGACGCAGCGGGCGGAGTCGGGCTTCGCCTTCCCCTCCATGAGCCCGGGGATCTCGCGGAACTGCCGGCGGACCTCGTCGACCATCCCGGCGGCCGCACGGCCCACTGCGGTCATGGTCATCGCAGCCACCACGAAGGGCAGCGTCCCCCCGAGGAAGAGTCCGATCACGACGGTCGGGTTCACGAGGTTGATCCCGGTCTCCTGGAGTCCGACAGCAGCCGAGTAAGCCGAGAAGAGGGCGAGGGCGGTGAGCGCCGCGGAGCCGATCGCGAAGCCCTTGCCGATCGCAGCGGTCGTGTTCCCGATCGCGTCGAGCGAGTCGGTGATCGCGCGGGTCTCCTTCCCTGCCCCGCTCATCTCGGCGATCCCGCCCGCGTTGTCCGCGACCGGCCCGTACGCGTCGACCGACATCGTCACACCCACGGTGGCGAGCATTCCCACGGCCGCGATCCCGATCCCGTAGAGTCCGGACGTCGCGAAGCCCGTGAAGATGGCACCGCAGATCAGGAGGAGGGGGATCGCGACGGACTCCATCCCGACCGCGAGGCCGGTGATGATGTTCGTGGCCGAACCCGTCTTCGAGGCCTCGGCGATCTTGCGAATCGGACGTCCCGCAGTGTACCACTCCGTCGCGAGCCCGATCAGGATCCCGACCAGGGTACCCGCGAGGATCGCCCAGAAGGGCCCGGACGCCGGGAACTCACGGCCGGTCAACGGATCCACGATCTGGAAGTTCATCCCCTGCACGATGAACCACATCGCGACGAGGTAGAGGCCTGCCGCGATGAAGGTCACGTTCCGAAGGGCGGCCGCAGGGTCAGTCCGCTCCAGGACCTTCATCATGCCGATCCCGACGAACGAAGCCAGGAGTCCGACCATGATCGTGATCAGGGGGAGTGCCACCGCCTCGACCTGACTTGCCACCATCGTGACGGAAGTCGCCCCGATCGCGATCGTCGCCACCACGGAACCGACGTAGGACTCGAAGATGTCGGCTCCCATCCCGGCCACGTCACCCACGTTGTCGCCAACATTGTCAGCAATCGTAGCGGGGTTGCGAGGGTCGTCCTCGGGAATTCCGGCCTCGACCTTGCCGACCAGGTCGGCACCGACGTCGGCAGCCTTCGTGAAGATCCCCCCACCCACACGGGCGAAGAGCGCGATCGACGAGGCTCCCATGGCGAACCCGGCGATGACCTCGGCGAAGGTGGGCAGGTCCGGCGAGCCCGCCACGGCACCGGAGGCCATGATCCAGTAGAAGATCCCGATCCCTGCGAGCCCGAGGGAGGCGACGGCGAGCCCCATGACGGAGCCTCCGAGGAAGGCTACCCGGAGTGCCTTGCCCTGTCCGACGTCCCGCGCTGCCGCCGCAGTTCGGACGTTCGCTCGGGTAGCGGCCTTCATCCCGATGAACCCGGCCCCGGCGGAGCAGATGGCTCCGGCAATGTAGGCACCGGCGGTCTCCCAGCCGATCGCCAGGCCGAGGAGCACCGCAACGATGAGCACGAAGACCGCGAGCACGGAATTCTCGCGCTTTAGGAAGGCCATGGCGCCATCGTGGATCTGGCTCTCCAGATCCCGCATCACGTCATCGCCGGAGGACTGCTTCTTGACGTACAGGTAGATGCCCAGGGCCGCGAGCAGTCCGACCACGCCCAGCACTGTGGCGCCCGAGGTCAGCGATACGAAGTCCATGCGTCCAGTTTCCCCCCGTTTAGGGTCCGCGAAGTGGCCGTCGAGGCAAACCCGCCATCCGGCAGGCTCCTCCGGCCCGTCGTCATCGGTTGATCATGTTCATCGCCGGCTCGACTCCGTCCCGGACCCAGACCCTCAAGGCTTCGGGGACATCCTCGAGCACGTCCAGCACCCTGTCTTCCTCGTCCGCGTCCATGGACGAGAGAACCCACTCCACAAGGGTCTCCCCCTCGGGCGGCCGGCCCACGCCGATCCGCAGCCGGGCGAAGTCCCCGTGCCCCAACTCGGCCTCGATGCTCCTGAGGCCGTTGTGTCCCCCGGAGCTTCCGCCCGGTCGCATCCGGACTCGCCCGGTATCGCGCGTGGCGTCGTCCACCAGGACCATCAGGTCCTCGGACACGGCAAAGCCCTCCCGCCCCAGCCAGGGTCGGAGGGCTGCACCACTCCGGTTCATATACGTCATCGGCTTGATGAGGACAACCTCCTCGTCTTCGACCGTTCCGCCGGTCTGCAGGGCGAGCCCCATCTGTTCGAAGGAACCGAGACCCCAGTCATGGGCCAGACGGTCTGCGGCCCACCAGCCCACATTGTGCCGCGTGTCGTCGTAGCGGGCACCCGGGTTTCCGAGACCGAGCACGAGCTTCATGCCCGAGGGGCCAGGGCTCGGCGCTGCCAGACGCGAGGATTCACGCTCAAGCTGTCGGCTCGCCGCCCGTCTCCGACGCATCCATGTCTGCGCCCGTGACCCCCGGACCCTCGGCCTCGCCCGACTCGTCCTCGTCGTCGGCCACCTGGGCGACGCTCGGGGCCTGTACCGAGCAGATGGTCTGATCGGGCTCGAGAAGCACAGTAACGCCCTCGGGCACCTCGAACCCCCCCACCTGGAGGGAGTCCCCGATGTCCAGGGCTTCGACGCTCGCG
Source organism: Gemmatimonadota bacterium (assembly GCA_007125125.1). Classification (GTDB taxonomy): domain Bacteria; phylum Gemmatimonadota; class Gemmatimonadetes; order Longimicrobiales; family Gaopeijiaceae; genus SLDT01. The sequence goes on from SLDT01000174.1 coordinate 16,486, forward strand.
ATGAAGGACTCGGGGATCGCCGACGGAATGCACCGCACCGGAAGGGAGTACAGGGTCTGCTCGAGAACCCCACCCTTGTCCTTCACACCCGTCGGGGTGCCCTCGAGGACCACGGGGACATCGAGCTCGACCTCCACACCCTTCTGAATGCGGAAGAAGTCCACATGCAGGAGCTCCGGCTTGTAGGGGTGCGCCTGCACATCCCGTACGAGGGTGGGAAGGGGGGCGCCGTGCCCCTCCACCTCGAGATGGATGATCGTGTTGTCGACCGAGATGGACTGGAAGAGGTGCATCGTGTCGTGGGCATCGAGGCTGATCGCCATTGCCTCGTCGTCGCCCCCGTAGACGATCGCCGGAACCTTTCCGGCCGCACGCAGCTTGCGGGCGACTCCCTTGCCGGCCTGGGACCGGCGCTCCACCCTCAATGTGGCCTGACTGCTCATGGTTGCGTTCCTTCGGTACGGGGCTCTGGGGCCCGTGGTCGGGGAGGCTCTTCGTTGGGGGAGCCGTCCCCCATCAATCGTCGTCGCGCAGCTCGAACAGCTGGCTGACGGAATCGTTCAGGTGAATGTACTCGATGGCCCTCGCCAGCAGCTCCGCGACGGAGAGAACCGTGAGCCCGTCGAAGCTCCGCTCCGGCGGGATGCGAATCGTGTTCGTCACGACCAGTTCCTCGAGGGGTGCGGAGCTGAGTCGCTCCGTTGCCTGGCCCGAAAGGAGCGCATGCGTCGCGCAGGCATAGACCTTCGAAGCTCCGCGCTCCTTCAGGGCGTGCACGGCGGAGGCCATCGTACCTGCCGTGTCGACCATGTCGTCCGTGATGAGACAGGGCTTTCCCCGGACTTCACCCACGACGGACAGGATCTCGGTCTGGTTGTGCTGAGGGCGTCGCTTGTCGATGATCGCGAACGTTGCACCGAGCCGCTTGGCGAAGCCCCGTGCCATCTTGGCGGAGCCCACATCGGGCGCCACCACGACGAGGTCGTCGAGAGCCTTGTCACGGAAGTACTGGGTCAGCACGGGTGCGGCATAGAGGTGATCGACCGGAATGTCGAAGAACCCCTGGATCTGGTGCTGGTGGAAGTCCATGCCGAGGACACGGTCCGCTCCCGCCTGCACGACGAGATTGGCCGCCAGCTTGGCCCCGATGGCCACGCGCGGCTGGTCCTTTCGGTCCTGCCTGCCGTAGCCGAAGTAGGGCATGACCGCCGTGATCCTCGCGGCCGAAGCCCGCTTGGCCGCGTCGATCAGGAGGAGCAGCTCCATGATGTTGTCGGCGGGCGCGACGGTCGGCTGAAGAATGAAGACGTCCCGACCGCGGGCATTTCGATCGATACGCACGAAAATCTCGCCATCGGCGAAATTCTCGATGTGGGCCGCGTCCACTTCCTCGCTCAGCAGTTGACCCACTTCCTCCGCGAGAGGGCGGTTCGCCCTTCCTGAGAGGATCAGGAGAGGTCCTCGTCCGAATGTGTCTTCCATGCCCGGGCCGGTCTTGGTCAGTTATCGAGTAACAGCCCGAAAACCTAGACCGTGCCGGGACTTGCGTCAACGCCCATCCATGCGCTCGGGCTCGACTCGCAGGTTTCGTTCGGAGACGACAGGACGTCGCCCGGGACCATCGACCGACAGGGTGAGGAGGTAGTCGCCGCTCTCGAGTCCGGAGAAGTCGAGGACCACAGTCCGCAGGAGGGGCTCGTCCGGGGAGGCGCGACCCACCGGGGTGCCTTCTTCCCATCGGAGTTCGATCGGTGCCGGGGCCGGGACCAGTCGGAGTGCCTCGCCGGCGCGACGAAGGAGTCCGCGGTCGGTGCGCTCGGCCCGCAGCCGGTAACCGAGCACCATGCCGCCGGGCGGGACCCCGTAGAGCTCCCACGCGACTTCGACCGGCCCCGGAGGGAGCTGCGTGCTTCTGCGTGCCCGGGGCGCTACCTCCTCGAGGGACGCTTCTTCGGGCGTGCCCCGGGCGTCAGGCTCGAGCAGAAGGAGATCGGAGACGAGGAGCATGCCCGGCAGGGGCGGTGCGATTCGGACTCCCTCCCGGTGACGCCACCCTCCTGTCCCGGCCGCATCCAAGGCCTCGATCGAGAGGAGGTAGCCCCCGGCGGGGGCACGGGCAAGGACGACGCCTCGGTGGTCCTCGATGTCGACGAGGGTCTGCGGACGGGGTTCGAGTGCGAGGGTGTCGAGGAGGAAGGCTCCGCGGGCCGAGACCCCGGAGTCCGGCGGAGTGGCCAGCTCCCAGGCAGCGAGGGCGAGGAGGTCGTCACCGCGGCGGAAGCGGGCGGTCTGGACTTCCATGGCGCGGAGGCGCGGCGCCTGGGGTGGGGTGTGGCGCGACCGGGCCTGTCGTCGATCCGTGCGCCAGTCATCCGAGCCCGAGCCGCCGGGATCGAGGATCGCCTCGAGCGAGGGGATGAGGTGCCAGGCGTCGGGCGAATAGCGTCCGATCGTGGGAGGGGGGCCGGTGTACACGCCCCCGACCTCGTGTACCCGTTCGTAGGCGACGACCGGGCCGTATCGGAGGAGGAGTTCCCGCAGGTCCCGGCCCCACGGGAGTCCATGCCCGTTCCTCGACTCGGCACGCACCTGTGCGAGGACCCAGCGGGCGCGATGCTCGCTTCGAAGCACGTTCCCCTCGAGGAGAAAAAGTGGGTCGGCGAGCCGCCAGATGCGCTCCCGGAAGAGGGCACGATCGGCCTCGGAGAGGCGACGCTCCTCCTGCATGAGCTCGAGGGAGCCGAGAAAGACGGGGTCGCTCCAGAGCGCGAGGTCGTCGGGGCCGAGATGGGGTTCCACCCGCGCGAAGGCATCCTCTGCCTCGGCGATCCGCCCCGATCCATGCAGTGCATGGCCGAGGAGGGCGTCACACCACCACTCCTCGGCACGACACGCCTGCGCAGCTGCGAGTGCGGACTCCCAGGCACCGATCTCTCCGAGGTAGGCGACGCGCTGCCCCGCGACCCAGCCGTTGCCGGGGAATCGCCCGGCGACCTCGGCCAGGAGGGACATGAACTCGGTGCGCGCCTCGACGACTTCGGGAGCCTCGTCCGGGGGGGTCCACGAAGGTCGGTCCTCGTCGGGATCGTCCGTGCCGAAGCGAAGGCAGAAGCGACCGATGCGCTCGTCGCACGAACTCCCCCCGCTCCACCAGGAGAGCGGAGCATGCCACGCACGCGTGCGCTCGAAGGCGGCCTGGGCCTCGACGGCGCGTCGGTGGTCCGAGGCCGAATCCGGAGGCACTGCGGCGGGCGTGGCAGCCTGGGCAAGAAGGAGCGCGAGGGCAAATGAGGTCATGGGGTCTGTTACCCCGGTGCGCTCCGTGAGGTCAAAGTTGGCCCGGGTGGATTCGAACCACCACCGCCGGTTCCAAAGACCGGTGTCCTGCCATTAGACGACGGGCCATCCCTGAGAAGCTTACCCTCGATCCGCGGTCGCCTCAAGGCACCCGGACCGAGGCCGATCCGGTCCGCGTCTGCGAAAGGAAGACCTTGACGCCCGGGGCTGCCGCGGTCGCGGCCAGCCGTCCAGCCTCGGCGCCCCCCTCGTCGGCGAACACGCCGAAGACGGCCGAGCCGCTCCCCGAGAGGAGTGCCATCGTCGCTCCCGCCTCCTCGAGCGCGGCTCGGATCGCCAGACAGGCGGGGTGGACTGCTTCGATCGCGGGGCCGAAATCGTTCCATGCAGCGCGGGCAACCCCTTGCCAGTCGGCAAGATTCCCGGGGGTCCCCGCCCCCGCGTATCCGGTGCCGGCCTCCCTTCGGAGTTCGGCGAGGCGCCCGTACGCGGCGGGAGTCGACACCCGCACGGGAGGAAGGGCGACCACGACGGGGCGAGGAGCGAGCGCGGGCAGGGGGAGGATCCGGTCGCCCCTCCCCCAGGCGAGAGCCCTCGGGGCACCGGAAGCGAAAAAGGGCACGTCCGTTCCGAGCGCACCCCCGATCGCCAGGATCCGGTCCAGGGGTAGCGGGGTTCGGGCGAGTGCGTTCATTCCCCTCAGGACGGCGGCTGCATCGGAGGAGCCCCCACCCAGACCGGCGCCGTGGGGAATCCGCTTCTCGAGCTCGATCCGGACGCCGGGCGCGGGCCAGCCCCCGCGGGGAAGCGCTTCGAGATGGTGCCGTGCGGCCCGGGATGCAAGGTTCGTGTCGTCGGGAAGGAGCCCGTCCGCGGCAGGCCCCCGGATCCGCAGGTGGACCCCCGGCTCGGGGTCGGGCCGAATCTGGAGGCGGTCGGCGAGTTCGAGCGCCTGGAAGAGGGTCTCGAGCTGGTGGTATCCACCCTCCTCACGGACGAGGACCCGGAGGAAGAGGTTTACCTTGGCGGGTGCATCGAGCCGCACCCCATCTTCTTCAGGGCGCGGCATCGTGCAGCTCCCGCGGTTCGTCGACGACCCCCTCCTCGACCTCGACCCTCTGCTCGACCCGGGTCTCGGCTTCGCCGAGGTCGCTCAGGGACAGCCCGATCTGGCCGGCGTACCAGATTCCCATGAGAGTCACGGGGATGAAGCCCCCCAGGTGGTATCCGAAGGCAAAGGCGAGGGTCGCGCCGCTGCCCACGCCGTAGACCTCGTGCAGACCCACCACCGCAGCCGCGTGGAAGGTCCCGAAGAAGCCGGGCGCCGAGGGAATCGCGACCCCGATCGCGATGACCCCCTGCACGAAGAGCGCGGTGGCGTAGCCCTGATCGATGCCGAAGGCGTGGAAGGCAAGCCAGAAGGAGACGGCATTCCATGCCCAGAATCCCAGGGACCACGCCAGCGCCCCGGCAAGGAGCTTCGGGTTTCTGAGGGAGGCAAGCCCCTCGATGAAGCTGTGGAGCCCGTCCACGAGGAGGCGGCCGAGCCCGGAGGGCAGGAGGCGCGCAAGGCCTTCCGCCAGCTTGAGTACGAGGGAGGGCAGAAGGAGGAGGAGCAGGAGGAAGAGGAGGATGAGGCCAAGAACCACGGTGATCGTGGTGAGGAGGTGCCCGATCGGTTGCCCGCCCACGGTCGCCTCCCTCGGGAAGGAGGGGTGGAGCAGGGCCAGCAGCATGAGCGAGAAGACGGCGATTCCATCCAGGAACCGCTCCACGACGAGGGACCCGATGGCGCCGGACACGCTGACGGGCTCGAGGCGGGAGATCGCCCAGGCGCGCGCGAATTCGCCGACGCGGGCCGGGAGGAGGTTGTTCGCGGCGAAGCCGATGTTCACGGCGGCGAATCGGGTCCTGAAGCCGGTTCCTGCCCGGATCGGATGGAGGAGGAGCTTCCAGCGAAGGGCTCGCACCGCGAACCCCGAAGTGGCGACGGCCACGGCACCGAGCAGAAGCCCCCACCGGGCATGGCGCACCTCGGCCCAGACCTCGGCAAGGTCGACGCCGCGCAGCACCCACCAGATCAGGAGTGCGCTGATGACGATCCCGAGGACCGCCCGCCAGTCCCATTTCATGGCCTGTTCCCTCGGCTCACTCGGAGTTCGGTCCCCGACCCCGGGCACCGCGGAGGAGCTCGAGCATGTCGCGGACCGCGCCCTCCAGTCCTGCGAAGACCGCCCGTGAGACGATCGAGTGCCCGATGTTGAGTTCCTCGATCGGGGCGATCCTGGCGACCGGAAGCACGTTCTCGTACGTCAGACCGTGGCCGGCATGGACGGAAAGACCGAGGGTGCTCCCGAGTTCGGCGGCCTCGCGAAGCCGGTCGACCTCCCGCTCCTTCGCCTCGCTGCTCCGGGCGTTCGCGTATTCTCCGGTGTGGAGCTCGATGGCCGGAACGCCGAGGGCCGCGGAGGCCTCGAGTGCTTCCCGGTCCGGGTCGACGAAGAGGGAGACGCGAATCCCGGCGTCGGCAAGGGGGTCGATCGCCCGCCTGAGTCGCTCGAGACGAGCCTCGCCCCCCAGGTCGAGCCCGCCCTCGGTGGTCACCTCGTCACGCCGCTCGGGCACGAGGGTGACCTGCATCGGGCGGAGTTCGGTCGCGATCCGAATCATCTCCGGTTCGGCGGCGATCTCGAGGTTCAGCGCGGTGCGGCAGGTCTCGGCCAGGAGCCGGACGTCCCGGTCCTGAACGTGACGACGGTCCTCGCGGAGATGGACGGTGATCCCGTCGGCACCCGCGAGTTCCACGAGGACAGCGGCGCGCACCGGATCGGGCTCGTCCGTGCCCCGGGCCTCCCGAACTGTCGCCACGTGATCGATGTTGACGTAGAGTCTCATCCAGCCTCGTCGAAGAGTTGTTCCAGGGAGTCCGCAGACTGCGGGTCGAGCCCTTCCCGACTCAGATCGAGCGCGCGCCGACCCAGAAGAGCATAGAGCCTTGCACCCTCCCGGTCCAGCGTCCGGAGGTGGAGCGCCACCGTCTCCACGTCTCCCCGCTTCACGGGACCGGTCAGCGCCTGGTCCAGCCCGAGTTCCCCGGCGTTCGCGAGGGTGCCCCTGGCCAGGGCCAGGAGTGCCTGTTCTGCTTCGTCCTCCGACGCACCGGCCTCGACGAAGAGGCGCACGGCCTCTCGCAGGAGCACAACGAGGAAGTTCGAGGCGAAGACCGCCGAGGCGTGGTAAAGGGGACGCTGGGACACCGGGACCGTGATCCCGCGGCCACCAAGGGCGCCGATGATGCGGCGCGCGAAGACGAGCGCCTCCGGTTCCCCGGACAGCGCGAAGCCCGAGCCCGTGAGGCGCTCCGCGCCCGACAGGGGGTTCGCAATCGACTGGAGGGGGTGGAGGGTGCCTACCTGGTATCCGGCCCGGTGAAGGGGCTCGAGAGGATCCGCTCCCCAGGCCCCCGATGTGTGCAGAACGGGGCATCCCTTCGGAGGGGCGCCCCGCGCTGCCAGTGCCATCGACACCTCGTGCAGGACGCGGTCCGAAACGGTGAGGACCACCCCCGTGGTCTCCGGGCCCGGCCGCTCGAGGCCGTACTGATAATCGGCGAGGCCCTGGTTGAAGATCGGATGGGACGGGGGCTCGGGCCGTCGGCCGAAGTAGAGGAGCGACCCCACGGCGTCCACCTGAAGAAGAGCGTACCCAAGGGAGAGGCCAACTCGTCCAGGACCAACGATCACGATGTGCTCGGTCATTGGCTCTCTTCCATCGCCGTCAGACCTCGACAAGCTCGACTTCGGGCTCCTGCCGAAGGCGTCCGAGAAGCGATTCGGGGATACGCGCGGTGAGCTGGAGTCGAACCCCGTTCCGCTCGGTCGAAAGCACCTCTCCCTCCCGATGCAGCGCCGCCAGAAGCTCTCCCTCGGAGGCCGGGAGTTCGACCCTCACACGAGGATACCGGGTTCGGACGCGCGCCCGGATCGCTTCGCAGAGTGCCTCGACCCCTCCCTCCTCGACGGCCGAGGCGAAGACGGCCGGGGTGGGCTCGAGGGCCCGAACCCGTCCCCGAAGGGCATCCTCCTCGGCATGCGTGAGTCGATCCGACTTGTTGAAGACGAGGAGCTGTTCGCCCCGGTCCAGTTCGAGGTCGTGGAGCACCTCGTCCACCACCTCCTTCTGCTCCTCCCAGTCCGGGTGCGAACCATCGATGACATGGAGGAGGAGATCCGCCTCCCGCGCCTCCTCCAGCGTCGAGCGGAAGGAGGCCACGAGGTGATGCGGCAGCTTCCGGATGAAGCCGACGGTGTCCGTGACGAGGGCCTGGTATCCCCCTCCGAGTTCGACGAGGCGGGTCGCCGAGTCGAGCGTCGCGAAGAGTCGGTCCTCCACGAAGATGTCGTCACCCGAAAGCGCCTTCAGGACGGACGACTTTCCCGCATTCGTGTAGCCGACGAGAGCCACGCGATACTCCCCGCGCCGACGCTTCCGCTGCGTGGCGCGCGCCAGAGCGACCTGCTCGAGCTTCTTCTTCAGATCGGCGATCCGCCTCCCGATCAGGCGTCGGTCGGTCTCGAGCTGCGTCTCACCCGGCCCTCGCAACCCGATCCCCCCGCGGATCCGCGACAGGTGGGTCCACATCCGCGCCAGTCGGGGCAGGAGGTATTCGAGCTGAGCGAGTTCGACCTGGAGCTTGGCCTCCCGAGTTCGCGCCCGGGAAGCGAAGATGTCCAGGATGAGCTCCGAGCGGTCCATGACACGAACCTCGAGCTGCCGCTCCAGGTTCTTCGCCTGATCAGGCTTCAGCTCCTCGTCGAAGATCACGAGGTCGGCCTCCCGTTCCTCGAGCAGCTCTCGAAGCTCACGGACCTTCCCGCTTCCGATGTAGGTCTGGGGAGTCGGGCTGTCGATCCGCTGAATCATGGTTCCCACGACCTGCCCACCGGCAGTGTCCGTGAGACGGCGGAGTTCTTCCATGTGCTCGTCCACAATCCGGGAATCCAGATCACGTGGCGGTGCACCCACGAGCACGGCCCTCTCGACCGGGTGCCGGTTGTCCAGAAGCTGCGTCGGTATGGCTGGTTCTCCTGCGGTTCGGGGAATCGGGATTCAGGGAATGATCGTTCCCGTCGCTCGGACAGGAACGTCGAGCGAGCCGGCCGGGCCCCGCCCCTTGAGGTCGCCCTCGAGACGGTAATGGATCTGGCCCGTCGAAAGGAGGTTCCTGAGGGCCGTCCCCACTCCGCCGTAGCTGAACGGAATGCGAAGGCTGACCTCCTCCGTGCTCCGGCGCGCGAGGCGGACCGTGTCCACGGACACTCCCTCGGCGAGACGGGCCCACCGATCTTCGCGGTCCTCCACATCGAGCCTGTAGCGGAACTCCCGCACCTCGAATCCGAAGGGATTCGGGTTCTCGACCTGGAGCCTCACCTCGGCCGTCCCTCCGAGCAGCCCAAGCCCCACGATCTGGACATCCGTGATCGTGACCACGGGATCTCGCAGGAACAGGGAGCAGCCCGCGAGGGCCAGGAGGAGCAGGAAGGTCGCTGGGACCCGCAGGCGGCTGACATTCGATCGCGTTCGCATGCTCGTCTTACCCTCGATCTCCCGCCGGGTGTCCTTCCTCTCCGGAATCGTCCGGGTCTCGGCCCTCCCGGACGCGACGCCAGGCCGCGAGCCGCTCGCCCAGCTCGACTTCCACCCCCGCATCACCGGGCCGGTAGAACTGCCTACCCTCGAGTTCGGGAGGAAGGGTCGCCTGCCGCGCCACGCCTCCCGGCTCGTCCGGGTCGTAGCGGTAGCCTGCGCCGTAGCCCCATTCCCGCATCGCATCGGTCGGCGCATTCCGCAAGTGCATCGGAACCGGGGCGGATGCCGTCTCCTCGGCGGCGGCCAGCGCCCCCTTCCACCCGACATACAACCGGTTCGACTTCGGCGCCGACGCGAGGTAGACCGCGGCCTGGGCGAGGGCCAGTTCTCCCTCGGGGACGCCCAGGAAGTGGAAGGCCCTCCATGCGGCCACCGCCACCCCGAGCGCGGCCGGGTCGGCGAGGCCTATGTCCTCGCTCGCCATGCGAACGAGCCTTCGGGAGAGGTAGGCCGGATCCTCGCCCCCCCGCACCATTCGGGCGAGCCAGTAGAGAGCTGCATCCGGATCACCGCCCCGAATCGACTTGTGGAGCGCCGAGATCAGGTTGTAGTGCTCCTCCCCACCCCGGTCATAGATCGCGAAGCGGTGTTGGAGCGCCTCGGCGGCGAGTTCCTCGTCGATGCGCCCACCTTCGCCGGCGAGCTGGGCCGCCCCCTCCAGGGCGCCGAGCGCCCGGCGTGCGTCTCCATCGGCCGCGCGGGCGAGAAGCCCGAGGGCATCGTCCTCGACCTCGAGCTTCATCGCGCCGAGTCCTCGCTCCACGTCGTCGAGCGCGTCCCGCAGAATTCCCTCCACGGCCTGCTCTTCCAGGGGATGCAGGATGAAGACGGGTGCGCGGGAGAGGAGAGGACGATTCACCTCGAACGAGGGGTTTTCCGTCGTGGCACCCACGAGGATGATGGTTCCGTCTTCGACGTGCGGGAGAAAGGCATCCTGCTGCGCGCGATTGAAGCGATGGATCTCGTCGCAGAAGAGGATCGTCCGCCGTCCGGTCGCCCGCTGACGGGTACGCGCCTCGGCAATGATCTCCCGGACCCGCGCGACTCCCTCCGTCACGGCCGAGAACGAGACAAAGGCCGCGTCGGCACGGTTCGCCAGAAGACGGGCCAGCGTCGTCTTCCCGCTCCCGGGTGGCCCCCAGAGGATGCACGACGAGAGCCGGCCCCCTTCGAGCATCCGTCCAAGGGGTCGCTCCGGACCGAGAAGGTGGTCCTGGCCCCGCACCTCCTCGATCTGGCGGGGACGCATGCGGGCGGCAAGGGGGAGCCCCCTGCCCTCGGGTCCGTCGTCCCGGTCCGGCCCGGAGCCAGGAGCCTCGGGGGTGTCGAAGAGCTCGAGTTCATCGGGCATCGTGTGCCTCCATCCAGCCTTCGGCGATCTCCAGGAGCCGCTCGCGCTCGTTCAGTTCCGGCTCCTCGATGACCCGGTCCAGGAGGTGCCGGAGGAGCTCTCCGAAGTGGGGTCCGGGGCTGTGACCGGCCCGAATGAGGTCGCGGCCCCCGATGGCGAGCTCCTCGATGGCCAGGGGGAGTTGTGCCCGGGCCAGTCCCCGGAGGCGGCGAGCGCGCCGCACGTGGACCCTGGTTCGGGTGTCTTCGCCATGGATGCGGTCGAGGACTCGGGCCCTGGCGCCCCAGAGACGAAGGAGGGAAGGAAGAGCGCCTCGCCCAACGTCCGAGAGGACCCGGCGCAGTTCGGGTTCCGCAAGGTCGGGCGAAGGCGCTGCATCGATCCGGGCCACGAGGGTGGCGACTTCCTCGATGCGGGCGTTCGAAGAACGAAGCCGGCGGAGAAGAGCGGCGCTTCGCAAGAGCGCCCGGCGAAAGGGATCGACCCCGCCCTCGGTACCATCGAAGCCCCCTTCCGGCCTCCCGATGCCGGCGAGAAGCGCGGCCCAGCGCAGAGAGGAACGCCTCGCCGAGAGGAGGTCGAGGGAGAGGAGGTTCAGGGTCCACGGCCCGGGGCGCCTTCCATCGCGTTTCAGAAGAGGTGTCAGCTCGGGAAAGAGGAAACCGAGCGCGCCCGAGGCACCATAGAGCCCGAGGGACGCGGATGGCCGGGAGCTCTCAAGGACCTTGTCGAGCTCTTCCCGAACGCGCTCTGCCGACAGGATCGTCATCCCCGGCACGGCGGCGGTGAGCGCCCGCCAGCTCTCAGGGTCGATTTCGAGGCGGAAGCCCCCGGCAAACCGGAGGGCGCGGAGGACTCGAAGATAGTCCTCGGCGAAGCGCTCGGCGGGGGCACCCACCGTGCGAAGTCGCCCCTCGCGGAGGTCGGCTTCCCCCCCCCAGGGGTCGTGGAGCACCTCTCGCAATGGATGCCACGCGATGGCGTTGATCGTGAAGTCGCGACGGGCCAGGTCCTCGTCCAGCGAGTCCGCGAAAGCGACGACAGCGTGGCGGCCCGAGGTCTCGACGTCCCTGCGGAATGTCGTGACCTCGTACATTGTCCCATCGCGGGCAAGGATCCCCACGGTCCCGTGTTCGACCCCGACCGGCACGGTCCGACGGAAGAGGCGTCGCAACTCCTGGGGCCGCGCACTCGTGGTGAGGTCCCAGTCCCCGGAGCTTCGGCCGGCCAATCGGTCTCGGACCGCTCCCCCCACGGCCCATGCCTCGTGTCCGGCCTCCTCGAGCGTCCTGCAGATCCAGCGGACCGCGCCGGGCGTGTGAAGGCGGGTCATCCCGGCAGGACCGCACCGCCGTTCACATTCAGGATCTCCCCGGTGACATGGCGGGCAAGGGGCGAGGCGAGGAAGACGATCGGACCCGCAACATCGTCCGGGGTGGCGATCCGGCGAAGGGGAATCCCGGAGCGGACGCGCGCGCCTGCCTCGCCCCCGAGGACATCCGCAGTCATGTCGGTCTCCACCCAGCCGGGTGCCACCGCATTCACCGTGATTCTCCGCGGGGCAAGCTCGACACAGAGTCCCTTGACCAGTGAAACCATCGCTCCCTTCGAGGCTGCGTAGTCCCCGTGGAATGCCTCTCCGCGTTGGGCAGCGGTCGAGGCCACGAGGATGATTCGCCCCCCGTTGGCGATGCGACCCGCTCCTTCCCTGCAGAGATGGAAGATGGAATCGAGGTTCACCGAGAGGGTCCTGCGCCAGTGGTCGAAGGTCATCTCTGCAAGAGGAATGTCTTCGGGCGGCCAGATCCCATGGTTGCCGACGAGGATGTCGACCCCACCGAAGCTCTCCTCCGCCCGGTCGAAGAGTGCCCTGGCAGCCGCCGGGTCGGTGAGGTCGCCGCGCGCCGCCCACCCATTGACACCCGCGTCCCGGATCTCGCGAACCACGTCGGCCGCCTCGTCGTCCCGACTTCGGTAGGCGATACCGACCGACGCTCCTGCCCGGGCGAGGAGGAGGGCGGTGGCACGCCCGACCCCCCTCGAGCCGCCAGTCACGAGAGCCCGCCGGCCCTCGAGGCCGAGGAGCGCCCGGTCGCCCGTCATACGGGCATCCAACGGCGTCCGAGAGCCTCGCGATGGCTGCGCTCGACGTGGAGAATCTCCTGAAGGAGTTCGCGCGTATCCGAGTCCAGTCGGCGAGCGAGCACCGCCTTGTAGAAGGCGACCTCGCCCGCCTCCCGCGCCCGTGCCTCCGACACCCAGCCCCGGAGGCGGACCTCCGGCGTGGCATCCGGCAGCTCCGGCGGATCTTCGCCGAGCTCTCGGAGCCGCGCGCCGAGGCGCATGAGATGGCGCTCTTCGTCGGCCACAAGGCCCTCGAGCCGATGCGCCTCGCTCTCGTCCCCCGCCCGGCGCGCGGCCTCGAGGAGGGCGCGGTAGAACGCACTCTGGGCGACCTCGCGCCGATATCCTTCGTCCAGAACTTCAACGACTCGCTTCTGATCTTCCGTCACGGACCGTCCCCGTCTCGTTCAACGTTCACATCAAGCTCTTCCTCGACCCGGGCGCAGACCTCGTGTCCGATGGCAAGGTGGAGCTCCTGCGCGAGCATGACCTCGTCGGTCGGAACGACGATCGCGAGGTCGACGATCCCCCCCAGGGGGCCGCCATCCCGCGCGAGGAGACCGATCGTTTCGAGCCCGATCGACCTCGCCGTAGTTGCCGCCGCAAGGAGGTTTTCCGATGCGCCCGACGTGGAGTGCAAGAAGAGAAGATCGCCCTCCCGTCCGAGCGCTTCAACCTGCCGGGCAAAGACTCGTTCGAATCCGAGGTCGTTCGCCGCAGCTGTCAGCACCGAGGTGTCGACAGTGAGGGCGATGGCCGGGAGGGCCGCTCTGGCCTTGCCGAGCCGGACCACATACTCGGCGGCGAGATGCTGGGCGTCCGCAGCCGAGCCCCCGTTCCCGCAGAAGAGTAGTTTGCCCCCCGTGCGCAGGGTCTTGAGCACACGGATCGCTACCTCGTCTGCACCTCGCGCCAGCAGGGGAGCGGCGCTCCGCAGGAGCTCGGCTCTCGCCTCGAAGCGTTTCAGGAGCTCCGGCTCGCTCATGGACGCCCCGGACGGAGGAGGGCGGTCACCCGCTCCCAGATACCCTCTCCCCAGGGGAGAGGAGGAACCGGGTGAGGTGGCTCCCCCTCCGCGATGCGTTCCGGGTTCGTCCGCGCAAGGAGGTCCCAACTCCCGGACCCGCTCCCGGATGCCTCCTCGATTCTGCGGATCCGCTCTCGCGCTTCGACGATGAAGAGGCGCAGACCCGGTCGCCCATGGAAGTCCGTCGCAAGGCAGTCGACCCAGCCACGCGAGAGTAGTCCCATCGCCCTCCGACGCACCTCTTCCCCGTAGACTCCGGCAATCGACCCGTAGTTTACCTGGAACCGGGCGCCGGTCGCGCGCCACCGCTCGAGACGTGCCATCCCGTCACCCCGGGACGCATACCGCTCGGGGTGGGCGAGAAGAAGTTCGTACCCCTCGCCCGTCAGCCGCTCGAGAACCTGCGAGGAGCCAGGCGGCACCTGCAGTCGGGGCCATTCCACGAGGGTGAAGCTCCCGGTACCGAGTCGGAGGCGCGGATCCGAGAGCGAGACCATCGGGTGGTCGAGTGCGACCTCGTTCGACCGTTCGAGACGGAGGTCGGGCCAGCGGGAGCGGGCCACACTCCTGGTCTCCTCGAAGGCCTCGTCGAACCACGCGAGCCGCTCGTCCAGCCGACTGGAGTTCAGAGTCAGGGACCCCTCGAGATGGGGCGTCGTGACGATGCGCCGGATCCCGCGCTCCACCATCCGGCCAATCCCCTCGAGGGCGTCCTCGAGAGAGGGTGCCCCGTCGTCAACCCCGGGAACGAGGTGGGAGTGAAGGTCCGTGGTTGGAGCCAGCCCCGCCTCGAATGTCACGGGAGAGGCACCTCCGAGACACGCCGCAGGAGAGCCTCCAGCCTCTCCTCCGGATCCTCGACAGCTCTGGCCACTGCCTCCTCGCACGCCTCGGTGAGGAGGGCGTCCGCGGCGAGCAGGGCCCACGCTCCCTCCCGGTCCCGTCCGGGGCGCTCGAGTGAGGCCTCGAGCGCCCGGAGCCCCGCGTCCGATGCCGACTCGCCCGGGCCGGCTGCCCCGAAGCGACGAATCCACTCCGAGAGACTACCCCCCGGCGCCGTCACGTCGATGCCTCGAGCGCAGAGCGAAGGTACTCGGCGCCGCTTCGGAGCGCCTCCTCGATTCGCGACGGGTCCTCGATCCCTCCCTGAGCGAGATGGGGTCGTCCACCCCCACGGCCGCCCACGACCCGGGCGATCTCACGAACCAGATCGCCGGCGCGGACACCCCGCCCAATGAGATCGTCCGTCACGAACACGAAGAGGGTTCTGCGCTCCTCCGGTCCCTCGCTTGCCACCGCAAGCACACCCGATGCCTCGCTTTCCCGGAAGGCATCGCCGAAGGCGCGGGCATCGTCGGCATCTCGCACACGCAGTCGTACGGCCCGGTAAAGGACGTCGCCCC
>SLDT01000018.1 GCA_007125125.1 Gemmatimonadota bacterium
CACCTCGCTCGGCTCGCTCGCCCCGGCTTCCGGCCCGACCGCGGCCGGTGTGTTCTCCTCGACTCTGACCAGCGCGACCCCCGGCACCGCCACGATCACCGCTCACCTCGGCTCCTCCACTGCCGACCCCGTCATCGGCTCCGCCACCGTCACCATCCAGCCCGGCAATCCGGATCCCGGCACCAGTTCGATCGAGGCCGACCCCACCACGATCTCGACCGACGGCTCGAGCTCGATCACGGTCCAGCTCCGCGACGCCCAGGGCAACGCCCTCACCCGCGATGGCGATGCCGTCTTCCTCGCCACCTCGCTCGGCTCGCTCGCCCCGGCTTCCGGCCCGACCGCGGCCGGTGTGTTCTCCTCGACTCTGACCAGCCCGACCCCCGGCACCGCCACGCTCACCGCCCACCTGGGGGGCTCTGCTGCCGACCCCGTCATCGGCTCCGCCACCGTCACGATCCAGCCCGGCAGTCCGGATCCCGGCACCAGTTCGATCGAGGCCGACCCGACCACGATCTCGACGGACGGCTCCAGCTCGATCACCGTTCAGCTCCGCGACGCCCAGGGCAACGCCCTCACCCGCGACGGCGATGCCGTCTTCCTCGCCACCTCCCTCGGCTCGCTCGCCCCGGCTTCCGGCCCGACCGCCGGCGGCGTGTTCTCCTCGACTCTGACCAGCCCGACCCCCGGCACCGCCACGATCACCGCTCACCTCGGCTCCTCCGCCGCCGACCCCGTCATCGGCTCCGCGACGGTCACGATCGACGCAGCCGTGCCCCGATCCCAGCCCTCACCGAGGTGAACCCCGCCGCCCTCGCGGCGGTACTATCTTGAGTGAGCCCGCCGGCAAACCGGAGTTCCTTTCCGAACCAGGGCGAGCGAAAGGCATCCCGACCCGACATCGCACCGTCCTCACCCCCGGAGAATGATCCTGCAGATCGAAGGCACCCGCCTCTTCGGCGCCCTTTGCCCCTCGGGGCCGGAGGGCGCCGCTTCGAGCCTCGGTTGCGCCGTCGCAGCCTGGGAGACTCCGATCCTGATCGGGCTCGCGGCCCTGGCGATCGTCGCCCTCGTGGTCTGGGCCCGGGTGCGGAATGGCCGCGCGCGGGGCGGTTCGAGTGATCCTATTCCCCTCGTCTTTCCGATGAGCAGCCCCTCACGCCCGGCCCTGGCCCGCCAGCGCGAGCGCAGCTCCCGCGCACCCGAAAAGGCCACGGCCGACCTCCCGTCCCCGCCCGAGACACCCTCCTGGCCACCCCGGGAGCCCACCCCGAGGAAGGCTCCGGAACCCGAGCCCTCTCCCGAGCCGGCCATCGCCCCCCCCCCCGAAGGCACCCTTCAGCTCCTCCCCGGACGCCTCGAGGTGATCTCCGACCCCCCCACGGGGACCCCGAAGGAGATCCGCTTCGTCCGCGTGCCGGGATACCCCCCGGAGATCTCCTTCGGCCGCGCGCCGGGCGAAGCCCACCGTCACGTCGAGCTCCCCTCGCCTACCGTGAGCCGGAAACAGGCTCTCTTCCGCTTCGATGCCGGCCGCTGGACCCTGACGAACCACTCGACCACGAACCCGACCCTCCTGAACGGAACCCCCCTCGACGGCACCGGCGAGGCCCGCCCCCTCCGTGACGGCGACACGATCGAGATGGGCGAGATCACCTTCCGATTCCATCACCCCGAGTCCGCCGACCGCCTCTCGCTGCGCAGCTCGTGGTTCACGGATCAGGGTCGCCGCCCGACCAATCAGGACGCCGTTGCCGTGCGCACGCTCCGCTCCGGGGCTGAACTCGCGGTCATCTGCGACGGAATGGGCATTGGTGCCGGTGGCGAGATCGCGAGCCACAGGGCGATCGACACCCTGATCGGGTCTCTGGAAGAGGGCACCCCCCTGCTCGATGCAACCCGACGCGCGAACGAAGCCGTACTCGAGGCCCTCGCCGAGGCACCGGACGCCCAGGGGGCAGGCACGACCCTCGTCGCCCTCCTTCGGACCGGCCCCCGCTACGAGGTCGTGAACGTGGGCGACAGCCGCGCCTACCGACTCGATCAGGAGGGCCTCCGCCAACTCACGGAAGACCACTCCTTCGTGGCGGAAGTGGTTCGCCATGGAAGCATGACGGAAGAAGAAGCCCGTCGTACCCCGTGGAAGAACGCGGTGACACGACACCTCGGCGCCGGCCGCGAACTCGAGGTCGATCACTTCGAGGGTTTCGACACCCGGGAGCCTCACCTCGTCCTTCTCTGCAGCGACGGTGTCCACGCAGCCCTCTCCGATGCGGAACTCGAAGCCGCCCTTCGCTCAGGCTCGAGCATTCGGAGCCTCGCCCGTCAGGTGGTCGAGGCCGCCCTCGCGGGAGGGAGCTCGGACAATGTGACGGCCGCGGTCCTCGCCTTCGGCAGCCGACCGGACTGATCGAACGCCCCTGCCTCGACCCACCATGGCCCACGATCCCGAAGACACCACTCCCAGAATCCCCGAACTGGAGAAGGACTACACCCTCATCCGGGAGCTCGGACGCGGGGGCACCGCGGTCGTGTACCTCGCACGGGACCGCGAACTGGCCCGCAGCGTCGCCATCAAGCTCATCCGCCCCTCCTACGTGGCCGACGAGGACGCCCTTGCCCGCCTCGAGCGCGAGGCCCAGACCGTCGGCCGGATGCAGCATCCGAACATCGTCATGCTCCTCGGCAGCCGCCGACTCGGCGACCGAGGACTTGCACTGATCCTGCAGTACGTTCCGGGTCGCAGCCTCAAGGACCTCCTGCAGGAAGAAGGCCCCCTCCCCTTCGAGCGGGCCGAGGCGATCCTCACGGACATCGCGAAAGCCCTCGCTTACGCACACCGCCGCAGGATCGTGCATCGCGACCTGAAGCCCGAGAACGTCTACCTCGACGAGGATGCGGGGATCGCCCGCCTCGCAGACTTCGGCATTGCCCGCGCCTGGGACTCCGACTCCGGTCTGACCCTACCCGGCACCGCGCTCGGCACTCCGGCCTACATGTCACCCGAACAACTCGAGGGAGGAGACCTCGACGGACGCAGCGATGTCTACAGCTTCGGGCTTCTCGGGCACGAGATCCTGACCGGACGCCGCCCGTGGGAGGGCGAGAGCCTCTACTCCATCATCAACAAGCAGAAGCACGAAGATCTCCCCCCTCTGGAAGAAGCGCGACCGGGCACCCCGGCGCACCTTGCCACGGTCGTCCACCGCGCCCTCCGCAAGGATCCGGCCGAACGCTGGAACGACGGAAGCGAGCTTCTGCGCGCCCTCCTGGACCCGCCGAGGGCTCCAGCTCCCCCCTCCCCCCCGGAACTCGATCCCTTCTCGTGGGGTGAGCCGGTGCCGGCCGATCCCGGCCCCCCGGTCTGGCCCCCCCCGGAGCTCGTCGAGCGAATGCGGGCTCGGGATGCGGAGCCCGCCATCGACGAACCCGACGACCCGCAGCAGGAGGTACCACCCGCTCAACCGACGTCTCCAGATGCAGCTACCGACTCCGGCCCGAGGGAGGGCGCCCCCCCTGCTCCCGCTCCACTGCCCCCCGATGCGGACGAGCAGGACGGCCGCGACGAGCAGAGCGGCGTCCTCGTCGAAGAACCCGGCGAGCGCCGTCGTTCGACTCCGATTCTCGCCGCGGTCATGGCCCTGCTCCTCCTCGGGGTCGGCATCACCTGGGCCGCCGGCGCTCCCGACGGGCAGTTGCGCACCTTCCTCGGCGACCTGATGGCGGGAGGAGGACCGCCCCCGGGCGACCCCCTCGAAGACGAGCCCTTCGGCGCCTGGCGTGATCGGTGGGGCGACCCCGGGTCCGAGGATACCCCCGCCGCTCCGGAGCCGTCCGCCGACCCGTCCCGCGACCTCGCCGGACCCGAGGCCGGGCGCCTCGTCAGCGGAAGTGGCCAAATTGCTCCCCCCGGGCAGCCCCTCGCGGATGCAATCATCTTCGAGCTGCTCGACGAGGACGGCACGCCCCGCGCCGGGCTCGAGGTCGTCCTTGCCGCCGAACCCGCGGGGGCTCTCCTCGAGCCCGCCCAAGCCCGCACCGACGAGAGAGGAAGGGTAGCCGTGCGCTGGACCCTTGCTCCGACGCCCGGCCCGCAGCGCCTGGTCGCACGGGCCGCAGGTTCGGGGGGAGGCGAGCTCGCTCGGGCCGAGGCGATCGCGGGCCCCGGAGAGCCCTCCACCCTACAGCGGGCCACCCCGGCCCGGCAGGAGGCGCGGCCCGGGGTGACGCTCGAGGAACCCCTCGCCGTCCGTCTGATCGACGAGAGCGGAATCCCGGTGCCCGGACGCTGGATCCGTTTCCGAGTGGAGTCCGGGGGCGGAGCCCTCGATGCGGACTCGGTCCTGACGAGTGGAGCCGGGATGGCCCGGGTGCAGTGGACGACGGGCCCGGGCGAGGGAGAGCAGCGCGTGAGCGCCCGCCTCGTCGACGCCGAGGAGGTCATGACGATCTTCGACGTGGTCACGGCAGTCCCGGCCCTTGCAGTGCGCTCGGGTGTCGTCACGGGCGGCACGCACAGTTGTCTCCTCGCTCCCACCGGATCCCTCGTCTGCTGGGGCGACAATGGCCGTGGCCAGCTCGGCACGCCAGGTGCTCGCCGCCTCAGCCCCGGCCCCGGTGTGACCGGAGGCCCGTGGACCCGGGTCTCGGCCGGAGTCGCCCACGCCTGTGCGCTCGACCGGGAGGGCGGCGCACACTGCTGGGGGGCGAACGACCGAGGGCAGCTCGGCACGGGCGACACGACGCCCTCCGATACACCGCGACCGGTGGCAGGGGAGCATCGCTTCACCGAGATCGCCGCCGGGGCCGGCCACAGCTGCGCCCTCCGGTCCGATGGTGTGGTCCTCTGCTGGGGCGACAACGCACGCGGACAGCTGGGCCTTAGCGGTGGCGCGAGCAGTGCGCCAACGGAGGTGGAGAGAGGTCTCCGATTCCGAAGCCTCGCCTCCGGCTGGAACCATGTCTGCGCACTCGATGGGGCGGGCGTCGCCTGGTGCTGGGGCGGGAACAGCTCTGGCGAGCTGGGCTCGGGTGAAGTCGGAGGAAGCCGCCCGACGCCGGAACGAGTCGCCGGCCAGGGGAGTTACGTCGAGATCAAACTCGGGAATGCCCACGGCTGCGCACGGCGTGTCGACGGCCGGGTGGAGTGCTGGGGAGACAACAGTGCGGGTCAGCTCGGAGACGGGACGAATACCTCCCGGAGCTCGCCCGCCCCGGTCTCGGGCGAGCGACGCTTCACCTCGGTGGCCGTCGGCGCCGTGCACAGCTGCGCGATCGGCGACGATGGGGGTGCGCTCTGCTGGGGACGCAACCTCTACGGTCAGGTCGGAGACGGAAGCGAAGTCGACCGCATCAGTCCCGTGGCCGTCGAGGGATCGGTTCGCTTCGCGGAACTCCATGCCTTCGGATCTCACAGTTGCGGACGGACGCCGGGAGGCGAGGTCTTCTGTTGGGGATACAACGCCGAGGGACAACTCGGGGACGGAACCCGGGAGAACCGTAGCCGACCGGTTCCCCTGGCCAACAGGGAGTAGCCGACACCCTGTCGTGGGCGAGCCGGAGAGGTGCCAGCGACCCGCATTGAACAAGATGTGGTTCGGACGTTAACAAAAGCGTCGAGCCGGGCGTCAAGATCAGAACGGACGCGATAAGCCCGCCGTCCGTGCTTCTCGACCACCTCGCCCGGGGATAATCATGTTGCTCCGTTTTCGTGTCTGCCTGTTCGTGGCGCTCGCGCTCGTCATCACGTCACCCTGGCTCCTCGAAGCCCAGACCACCGATGTCCTGACCGGCCGGGTGACCCGGACGGACGGCACCGTGCTCGAGGGTGCGCGGATCGAGGTCATCTCCGTGGAACTGGAGATGACCCGCTCCTCGCTTACCGACCGGAACGGTCGGTACATGATGATCTTCCCCGACGGGGGTGGTCTCTACATCGTTCGCATCTCCTACATCGGGATGGGCGATCAGATGGTGACCGTCATGCGACAGGGCGACGAGGAACTCATCATGACGGACTTCGTCATGGAACCCCGCGCGATCGACATCGAGGGAATCGGGGTCGAGGTCGCCGGCGGGGCGGTTGGGCAGGGCGACACCGGAGAGCAGTCGACCGTACTCACCCAGGACCTCCTGAACCGCCTCCCCCTCCCCGACCTGGATCCGAGCACGGTGGCGATGCTCGCCGCGGGAGTGATCGGGACCGAGATGGACTCGATCAGCGGGCGGATGGGGTTCTCGGTGGGCGGGATGAGCGACCTCCTGAATCAGATCACGATCGACGGGATGGTGGTCGGGGAGGACGGTCTCGACATGCCGGAAGAGGGAGTCCGGCAAACGCAGGTCACGACCGGAACCTTCGACGTCTCCCGCGGGGGGTTTGCGGGGGGCCAGGTCGCGATGACCTCCGCGCGCGGCTCGAACGTCGCCGGAGGCTCCTTCTCGTACCGGCTTGATGACGACGCCCTGCAGATGCGCTCTTCGGCGACGGCAAACGCCTTCACGCGTCAGAATTTCGGAGGGAACTGGGGCGGGCCGATCGTCCAGAACAAGCTCTTCTACAACGCCTCCTTCCAGCTCCAGCGCAATGTGAATCACCGCTTCGCGCTGACCGCCGACGACCCCCTCGCGGCGCAGCGCTCCGGGGTCCAGCTCGACTCGATCTCCCGCTTCCTCGACATCCTCGGTTCGGGGTACGGGTTTTCGACGCTCGGGAAGACCGGCCCTTACGACCAGATCTCGAACGACATCCGGCTCTCCGGTCGGCTCGACTGGAATGCGGTCCAGCGCCCGGACCAGTCACACAGCATCTCGCTCCGGATCAACACGAACTTCGCGGACCAGGACAGCACCCGCATCAGCGGGCTCGACCTCTCCGAACGCGGGGGCGAAAGCGACCGGAACACCCGCAGTGCCGCGCTCACTGTGAACTCCCGCCTCTTCTCGAAGTGGACGCACACGCTGAATGCATCCTACAATCGGAACTGGAATGACCAGATCCCCTTCACGGAGATGCCGGAGGGGCGGGTCCGAGTGACCTCGGAGTGGGAAGACGGGACGCGTGACTCCCGGACTCTCACCTTCGGGGGGAACCGGAACATGCCGACCGAATCGAAGAGCACGAACTTCCAGCTCTCGAACGAGCTCTCCTTCATCCAGCCCATCCGCGGGCAGGTGCATCGGCTCAAGGTCGGCGGCTCGTTCGAGCAGTTCTTCAGCGCAAGTCGCTCGACCGACAACCTCTTCGGCTCGTTCAGCTACGCCTCGCTCGAGGACTTCGCCGACAATCGTCCGGACCGCTACGAGCGCTCCCTCCAGGAGAGGGAGTCCGAGACGGGTCGAGTGAACGCCGGGCTCTTCTTCGGGGACACCTGGCGAGTGAGCCAGCCCCTCGAGATCACCCTCGGCCTGCGGTGGGACTACTCCGCTCTGCAGGAGATCCCCGACTACAACCCAGCCATCGAAGACGCCTTCGGCCTGCGGACCGACGTCAAGCCGGCCGCCTCGGGGATCAGCCCCAGGATCGGGTTCAGCTACCGGATGGGTCAGGCCCAGGCGCGCGGAATGGCGCGCTCTCTGACCGGTGGCATCGGCCTGTTCGCTGGCCGCGCCCCGACGAACGTCTTCAACCAGGCCTTCCGCCAGACCGGACTCCCGAACGCGGAACAGCGCCTCATCTGCATCGGAAGTGCGGTTCCCGTGCCGGACTGGGACGGGTACTTGCAGGATCCCTTCTCCGTGCCCACCACCTGCGCAGACGGGGGACCGGGGGCGCAGCCGGCCTTCTCGAGCCGGGCCCCGAACGTGACCGTTCTGAACCCCGATCAGAGCCTCCCCACCTCGGTGAGGGTCGACCTCGGCTACCGGACGCTCGTGATGGAGCGCCTCCCCGTAAACTTCCGCTACAACTACTCCTACGGGATGGGGCTCTGGGGGTACCGGGACATCAACCTGAACGAGGACAACTCCTTCACCCTCTCGAACGAGGACCGCCCCTTCTTCGGAGACCCGAACGCAATCGTGCGGCGAACTGGCGCCGTCTCGCCGGCAACCTCCCGGATCCATCCTGAGTTCGCGAACGTCTATGAGGTCACCACCGATCTCCGCTCACGCTCGCATCAGCTCTCGACCCAGGTGATGGGTGGGCTTTCGGAGAACACGACCCTCATGCTGAACTACACCCTCGGCTTCGCCCGTGATCAGGGATCGGCGGGTGGCGGGCTCGGTCGCTTCGGGGGTGGGGGGGGCAGCCTCATGCCGACCACCGGAAGCAACCCGAACGACCGGGAGTGGGCCGTGAGCAGCACGGACCGCCGACACACCCTGAACCTCACGCTCAACCGAACGGTCACGCCCGAGATCGAGGTCTCGCTCATGGGCCGGCTCTCGTCGGGAAGCCCGTTCACCCCGCTCGTGAACCGGGACATCAACGGAGACGGACTGCGCAACGACCACGCCTTCGTCTTCGATCCGGCCAACGCTCCGACGGCCGCGCTCGCCGAGGGAATGCAGACCCTCCTGGATGTCGCACCCTCCTCCGTCCGGAGCTGCCTCGAGTCGCAGATCGGAACCGTGGCGGCGCGCAACTCCTGCCGGGAGAGCTGGACGCAGTCGCTGAACGCCCGCGCAAACTTCCGTCCGAACCTGCCGCGGGTCGAGCGCCGGATGACGATCTCGCTTGATGCCTCCAATGTGCTCACCGGGCTCGACCAGCTCTTCAACGGGCGTGACAACATGCGGGGCTGGGGTGACGGGGCCCGCGCCGACAACACCCTTCTCTACGTTCGGGGCTTCGATGCCGAGACGAACAACTTCATCTACGATGTGAACGAGGGGTTTGGCCAGGCACGCCGCGGGAACAATGCCCTCCGCAACCCCTTTGCGGTCCGGATCTCCGGGCGACTCGCGGTCGGCGGGAACGCCGCCCGGAACAACCGACCCTTCGGGGGCGGTGGGATCGGGATGGCCGGGGGGATGGGTGGCCGCGGCGGGATGGGTGGCGGTGGAATGGGAGGCGGCGGGATGGCCGGCATGATGGGTGGGGGTGCTGCCGGCGCCCGGGGAGGCGCGATGGCCGGAGTCGTCGGGGCGATCCTCCGCGGAGGTGAGATCAACATGGACTCGATCCTCGACGCTGCGTTCGTGAACCCGGTGCGCACCGCCCTCGAGATGCGCGAGGAACTCGCCCTCACCGAGCCCCAGACCGCCACCCTTACCGAGGTGTCCGGGGAGCTCGACGGCCAGCTCGCCGAACGGCGCAGGGCCCTCGAGCCGGTGATCACGGAGCTGCTCGCCTCGCCGCCGGCCGGAGGCGCCGCCGGAGCCATGCAGGGCTTCCAGCAGATCCAGGGGGTGATCCAGCCCCAGTTTGACGGGGCGCGCGAAGAGACGCAGGCCGCGATCGACAAGATGCGCGAGACTCTCACCGAGGAGCAGTGGGAGAAGCTACCCCCGGCGGCCCGCCGTGCGCAGGGAGGACAGCCCGGCGCGATGGGTGGCGGGTTCAACGCGGTCGGAACGCTCGACCGGATGCTTGCCAACCCGATCCCGGTCCTCCTCGATCTGAAGGAAGATCTCGACCTTAGCCTCGAACAGATCGAGCGGGTCCAGGCCGTCTCGCGGGACCTCGACGACAAGCTGAACCGCCGTCGTGCCGAGCTGGGACAGCGCTTCGACAACGTGGCTCCGAACGAGCAGGCGACGGTCTTCCAGCGGATCCAGCCCGAGATCGAGGCGGGGCGCCAGGAGATCCGTGACGCCCTCGCGAGCGTTCAGCGGATCCTGACCCCCGAGCAGTGGGAGCTCGTGCCGGCGCAGGTCCGCAACCCCTTCCAGCAGCAGCGGGGTGGTCAGGGAGGGCAGCAGCCCCAGCGCGGGGGACAGCAGCGGGGTGGCGGCGGAATCTGAGATCCCGGTCACACTCCTGCTGACGCACGAGCGGGGGTTCGGAGTCCGATACGCGGCCCCGGGGTGAATCCTTCCTCCCCGGGGCCGCGGTCTGTCAGGGGGGCGGAGCTGGACCGAAGGCCCAGTCGAGGTAGGCCGCCACGATGAGGTCACCGAAGAGGTAGGTGACGGCAGCACCCAGGGCGAGAAAGATACCGAAGGGCACGAGCTTCCCCGTGCGCATGGAGATGGGGCCGAAGATGAGCGCTCCCAGGAGCGAGCCGAGAAAGAGGGAGAGGGCCACCCCCCATCCTCCGGTGAAGGCCCCGATCAGCGCCATCATCTTGATGTCGCCTCCACCCATGGCCTCCTTCCGGAAGACCTTCTCCCCGGCCCAGGCCACGAACCAGAGAAGAAAGAAGCCAATTGCGGCGCCCAGAAGCGATTCGATCCAGGTGATCTCGGGCGAGGCGAAGGCGAGGGCCAGGCCGAGGACTGTTCCCCCGATCGAGAACTGGTCCGGGATGATGTAGGTGCGGGCGTCGCTGGCCGCGATCCCGAGGAGGATCGTGAGAAAGAGGGCTCCCCGGAGCGCCTCGATGTCCACTCCGTGGACGAAGACCATGCCCCCCCAGATGGCGCCGGTGGCGAGCTCCACGAGTGGATACTGGATTGAGATCCACCCCCGGCAGCCTCGACAGCGGCCGCCAAGGAGGATCCAGCTGACGACGGGGAGGTTCTCGTGCCAGCGGATCCCCCGCCCGCATGCGGGGCAGCGGGAGCGTGGCGAGACGACGGATTCGTCGTTTGGCCAGCGGAGCGAACAGACGTTCAGGAAAGAACCGATCGCGAGTCCGAAGAGGCCGGCGAGAAGCGCGGGAATGAGGTCCATCCGGCGTCAGTCCTGTGCGGGGGTGAGGGCGTCGCCCGGTTGGGAAGAGGGTGCAAGACACCAGAGAAGAACCGTGCCGGCCACACCCGCGTTGAGGGAGTCGACACCGGGGGCCAGTCGCAGGGCGACCTTCAGCTCGGCCGCCGCCGCAACGAGGGGCCGCGGCCCCGCTCCCTCGTTCCCGATGACGAGAGCGAGTCCCCGCCTCCCGGAACGGCGCGTGGACGTCGCAAGGAGGGAACGGATGTCGTGGCCCCCGGCTTCGGCCAGGACGACCGAGATCGCGGTCGCACGAAGCCAGTCGAGTGCGGCCTCGGCCGAGAGCCGGTGAAGGGGGATCGAAAAGGCATGGCCGGCCGAGGCTCGCACCGCCTTCGGGTTCCAGAGGTCCACGGTGCCGTCAAGGGCGATGACGCGCTCGACTCCGAAGGCAGCGGCGGAGCGAACAAGCGTGCCCGCGTTCCCGGGGTCCTGGACGGCGTCGAGTACGAGGACGAGGCAGGGGTCGGCCGGGTCCGCGGCGCCCTCCCCCGGCTCGGGAAGGTCGAAGGTGGGCTCCCGTGCCA
>SLDT01000251.1 GCA_007125125.1 Gemmatimonadota bacterium
CCCCCCACAAGAGTCGATGCGGCGACGGTCGAGATCACGGTGCCCACGGGCGAACTGCGCCAGTACCTCTTTACCCTCTTCACCCGGCTCGGAGACGATGACATCCCCCGGGGCCGGATCGAGGGGGTCCGCGACACCGTCGACGCGGTCCGGCGCCTGGACCGGGCCTCCCGAGAAGATCGCGCCTTCGCGGAGCACATCCTCGGCCTCGCCCTGATCCCCCTCGGAGACTCGATCCGCGGTGTGGAGCACCTCGCCGAGGCGGTGCGACTCGATCCCCTCGACCGCTACATCACCGTGCTGCGCGCCCATGGCGGAGGTGATCGGTGAGCGGCTTCCCCGGCGAGGACCGCCCCCTCCTCCTCTCGGTCTGGGGACTCACCGATGTCGGACGAAGCCGCTCCGAGAACCAGGACGCCTTCGTCGTCCTCGAACTCCCCCGGGAGGGGTTGGCGCCCACCTTCCGCCTCGATCCCGGGGCCACGATCGATCCCGGCGCGCCCCCGGTGCTCGCCCTGCGCGACGGCGCACTCCTCCTTGTCGTTGCCGACGGAATGGGCGGCGCGAAGGGAGGAGCCACCGCCTCCGGACTCGCGATCGAGGGGATCGCACGTCGGATGGTCGAGCATTGGGCAGGTGAGCGCGCGCCAACCCCCCGGCACTTCGTCGCCCGACTCGAGGAGGCAATCGCTGCCACGAACCAGGAGGTCCACCGGCACGCGGTCATGAACCCCGAGCTGAACGGGATGGGGACGACGGCAACGGTCGCGGGAATTCTCGATGGCATCGTCTACCTGGCCCAGGTGGGGGATTCCCGTGCGTACCTTGTCCGCAACGGGGAAGCGACCCAGCTCACCCGGGACCAGTCCATGGTCCAGCAGCTCGTCGAGAGTGGCGCCCTGAGCCGGGAGGAGGCTGAGCGCAGCCCGCATCGAAGCGTCCTCCTCCAGGCACTTGGCACGGCAGCCCAGGTCGAGGTCGCCCTGACCTGGCATGAACTGAAGAAGGGAGACCGGCTCCTGCTCTGT
The DNA here is from genome assembly GCA_007125125.1 of Gemmatimonadota bacterium. Taxonomy (GTDB): domain Bacteria; phylum Gemmatimonadota; class Gemmatimonadetes; order Longimicrobiales; family Gaopeijiaceae; genus SLDT01. The sequence goes on from SLDT01000251.1 coordinate 1,029, forward strand.
TCCGACGGACTCTCCGGCCCGGTGGCCGATGAGGAGATCGCGGAGATCATGAGCTCCGCGAACTCGCCAGATCGTGCCTGCGAGGCGCTGGTCAAGCTCGCGAACGAGCGGGGAGGCCCCGACAACATCACCACCGTCGTGGTTCGGGTCGAGGGTGGAGTCCCTCCGGCCGCGGTCGGCGATCGGGCCCGTCTTCGCCCCTTCGACCTGGCCCCCGGCTGAGGAAGCCGTCGTGCGCCCGCACGTCCTCGTCCGCTCCGGCGCCTGTACGGGAACCGTCGTCCACTTGCAGGGCGAACGGATCCGAATAGGACGTCGACCCGACCTCGAACTCCGTCTCGACGCCGAACGTGACCTCGAGGCATCGGCTCTTCACGCCGAGCTCCGACGGGTGGGAAACGACTGGTACCTCGCAGACCTGGGCAGTCGCAACGGGACCTTCCTGAACGGCCGCATCGTGGGGCGGGAGCCGCGCCCCCTGCAAGACCGGGACGAGTTCCGGCTCGGGGCCCGGGGCCCCCTCCTCGAGTTCCGCTCCGGCGCCGCACGCTCGGGCCCGATCACTCCGACGGCGGAGCTCCCGGCGGTCGTCATCCCTCCGGCCATCCCCGGCGCGGCCGCCGCGGACTCCCCGCAAGCGGCCCCACCCGCCGGCCCGCCTCCTGCGCACACCATCGGGCCTCCGCCTCCAGTCCACGCACATGCGACCGCCCGCCTTCGGTGGACGATCGTGGGACTTGCGGGACTTCTTCTCGTCGTTGTCGCGGGCTCCCTCTGGACCGGGCTTCGAAGGCAGGCCGACTGGGAGAGCGAGCGCGCCCTCCTCGAGGCCCGGGCAGACTCCCTCCTCGAGGCGGGCGAACGCTCGATCGCCGCCCTGGAGGGGGAGCTCTCCGAGTTGAGCGCCGCCCTGCGCGGCTCCCGCAGCGAACTGGCCTCGATCCATGGAGCGCTCGCCGAGGCGCGGACCCGCCCCGAAGCGCCAAGCGCGGGCCAGGCCGACCCGGAGGTCGAGGCCCTCGAGGCGCGGCTGCGCGAGGTCACCGCAGCCCTCGAACTCCAGCAGCTCGCCGCCTCACTCGACTTCAGCCACATCCAGGCCTCGAACCGCCACGCCATCGCCCTCCTCTGGGTTGAGCGCCCCGACGGAACCGTTGCCTCCGGGACCGCCTTCGGGGTCACCACCGGCGGGATTCTCGCCACCAGCCGCCATGTCGTGATCGGGGAGTCGGGGACGCTTCAGCCGGAGCGGATCGCCCTTCAGTTCGCAGACTCCCGGCAGGTGTTCCCCGGCCGACTCCTCGGCGTCTCGCCGGACTGGGACGTCGCCCTGATCCGCGTGGAGAACCTCGAAGGGACGATTCCCGTGGTCGAGGGGCTGAACCTCCGAGGCGACACCCTTCCCTCCGGCACCCCCCTTGCCACTCTCGGGTTTCCCCTCGGAGGCGAGGCCGCGCTCTCCGCCGAGGGAGAGCGGCCGCCGGCCCGCCCCCTTCTCGGGGCTGGCGTGCTGCGCTCACGTTCCGGCCCCGAACTCGAGATTCAGGGGTATGGTGAGCCCGGAGCAAGCGGGAGCCCAGTCTTCGATGCGACCGGGACGGTCGTGGGCATCCTTTACGGGGGACGCACCGAGGGGAGCGCCCGTATCCTCCATGCCGCCCCCACCTCGGCCCTCGTCAGGCTCATCGAGGCCTGGGAACGAGATCCCCCCAGGTAGGGTCGAGGCCGTATGCTGTCCTGCTTCTTCGACAGCCTTCTCTTCTAGAAGGCTGTTGAAGAAGTACAGCGGCCCCCGTTGGGAGCGCAACGGGGCCGAATCGTAGGCGGTTCGTCGAAGACATAGCCGTAGCTACGTCGAGGCGAACCAACGACCGAGGCGGCCCCGTTCCGCCCCAACCCTAAGGGCGATGGGGGGTTGCGGCCCTGGATCGGCGTTGGAGCGCCTCACCGATGCTACGGCATCGCTGTC
>SLDT01000082.1 GCA_007125125.1 Gemmatimonadota bacterium
GGACGAAGACGATTCCCTGGCGGATCTGGTTTTGCTGGGTGGACTGGCGTCCGCCGCGTACCCCGGCGAGCCCACCAGCCTGCTGCATCCGTCGCATGATCTCTTCGCGACTCATTCCACCCGCAGCCGCGTCCCGGGCCATTGCCACGATGTCCTGCGCGTCCTGCGGCCGCTCCCCGGCCCCGGCTCCGCCCTCGGCGGGTTGCTGCCCACCCTCGCCGCGCGAAGCCGGTTGTTCGCCGCGAGTCGGGGCAATCTCACGCATAAGCTCCTGGTAGACCGAACGCTCGATGTTCAGTCGCGACTCCGGGACTCCCAGCACCGAACCGGCTGCGGCGAGCTCCTGGAATGCCACCACCGCGTTGTTCGGGAGCGCGAGAGCGTTCGGCCGCTCGGCGAGGAGAACCGTGACCTCGACGCTCATTCCCGGCTTGAGGATTCCGTCGTCATTCTGAAGGTGAACGATCACGGGGTAGTTCACCACGTTCGACTGCACGACGGCCTGAGGCTCGATCTTTTCGACCTGCCCCTCGAAGGTTCTGTCCGGAAAGGCATCGACGACCACCTCTACGGGCATTCCCGTCTGGATCCGCCCGACATCCGTCTCGTCGACGAGAGTACGGACCTCCATCACGTTGAGGTTGGCCACTCGGAAGAGTACGGTTCCGCCGGATACATTGCCGGCGGCGGACTGGATCACGCCACCCTCCTCGACGAGACGCTCGATCACGGTACCATGCATCCGGGAGCGAATCGTCACATCCTGAAGCCGAAGCTCCGAAAGGTCGCGGTTTGTGCGGGCTCGGATCAGGGATGCACGGGCATTCGCGTAGTCGAGCGTTCGCCCCTCGTGCTCCTGTTCGGTGATGACCCCGGCCGCCAGAAGGTTCTCGGAGCGTCGAAGCTGGGACTCCGAATTCCGATACCGCTCCTCCGCAACCTCGAAGTCGGCCTGCGCCTGCTCGAAGTCGTTTCGTACATCTCGGGGATCGACCCTCGCGAGGAGTGTTCCCGGCTCGACCTCCTCTCCCACGTCGACGAGGACCTCGATGACTTCTCCCGAAGCGAGCGACTTCACCTCCACGAGTTGAAGTGGGCCGAGCTGCCCGGTTGCCTCGGCTGTGATGTTGAGGTTGCGGCGCTCGACTTCGGCAGTAGCAAATCGCGGTGCCTCCTCGGCCTGCCCCTGTCCGCATCCGGTCGCAACCAGGGCGAGCGCGAATGCAAGGCCGGCGCCTGGCATCCGTCCGCGGATGGCTCTGTTCACACCTTCCCCCGCAGTGGTCGATTTCGTCATCGTTATAATCCCTGTCCCTCGAGTTCGGATCAAGTTCCAGCGGCCGGGGCGGCACCGGCGAATTCCTCGCCCGGCCCCCCATCGGCTTCGGATTGTTCGGTGGCTACCCGTGTGAAGGAAGTCCGACGCGTTTCGTTAAGGAAGTCGCGTTCGATCACCCCGTCGCGCAGGTGCACCTGGCGCTTCGCGTACTCGGCGATTTCGGTCTCGTGCGTTACGAGGACAATGGTTTGCCCCTGATCGTTGAGCTTCACCATGACATCCATGATTTCTTCACCTGTCTTCGAGTCGAGGTTTCCCGTCGGCTCGTCGGCGAGGAGAAGGGCCGGATTGTTCACGAGCGCTCTCGCGACTGCCACGCGTTGACGCTGCCCCCCGGACATCTCCGGCGGTTTGTGCCCCATTCGATCTCCGAGGCCAACCATTTCCAGTTTTTCGCGGGCTCGCCGACGTCGTTCGGACGATGGTGTCCCGGCGTAGATCAGGGGCAGCTCGACGTTGTGCAGCGCCGTGGCTCGTGCCAGGAGATTGAAGGTCTGGAACACGAAACCAATGTCCTTGTTTCGAATCGCGGCAAGCTTCGCTTCCGAGAGCCGACTCACATCCTGCCCATTCAGGCTGTAATGACCCGCCGTCGGGGTATCGAGACAACCCACAAGGTTCATGAAGGTCGACTTCCCGGAACCTGAAGGCCCCATGATGGCCACGAACTCTCCCTCCAGGATCGTCAGGTCCACCCCACGCACTGCCCGGATCACCTCGCTTCCGAGTTTGTAGTGCTTGGTGAGGCCCCTGGCCTCGATCACTTTCCGGGGCATTGCCCCCATGCGTTCACTCACATTCGACTCCGGTTGGAGGGACGCAACGAGCGCCCCCGTTTCATTCTCCCGCGGAGTGCCGCCTGATTTCGACGTCAGGCGACTCAGCGCACTCCCCCGTCTCGCTTTGTCCCGGGACGACCTCGACGGCGATCGCTCTCGAAGGTAAGCGAATCGTGAAGCGTGGCCTGTTCCTCGGAGAGGAATTGTCTCACCTCGGCTCTCGAGCTATCTACGAGAGCCCAGTACCTGGGTCTGTACTCCTTCTGGAAACCAGCCATTCTCGCCTGGAAGTCATCGAGCACCGAGTCGATGAGAACCCGCTGCCGTGGATCCAGGTCCAGGCGATCGATGATTGTGAGAGTCTTGCCCGCGGGCTCGCCTTCGCGCGATGCGGTCTCCGTCGGACCTCCCACCTCGTCGGGCGGGCCTGCCAGAGCCGGAGAGAACGAACGATCAAGCGCCAGCCCGACAACAATCCCTGCCGCGAACACCGCGACGATGACTGCCGCCGTCACCAGCTTGACCCGCGTCTCTTCGTTTCTCATGCGTTGCCCCTTCTGGCCTCAGAATTCATCGAGTGTGAAGAGGAGTGCTCGAAGATCGAGGTCCTCATCGGCCACCAGCACTCCGGGCATGGGATCGGGCACGGTGTACAGGGGCTGGATCCCGACCTCCTCGACGACGGCACTGGTGATCCCACCCGTGGTCGTCAGCCCATCCGTCGAGGACGAAAGACTTGGACCCGCGAAAGGCTGGAAGAAGACGAAACCGGCGGCGGCGGCGGCCATCGCCGCAGCGGGCATGATGAGACGACTCCAGGCGCTCATGACGCCCGACATCGTCGTGCGTCGTCGCTTGAGGAGTGGAGCCGCAC
>SLDT01000048.1 GCA_007125125.1 Gemmatimonadota bacterium
GGTGGACCGGGTTTGGCGCTCCGGACTGCACGCAGACTCTCTCCGTCGCTTGAGAGGCACTACCACACCGAAGATCGAGCCTCAGACTCGGAAACCGGGATAGTTCAACGGCCTGGTAACCGCATCTTTTTTGACAAGCTTGGCATCCCTCTTCACTGATCCGGACTTCAAGGTTTCGAATCTCGCATAACTAGTGCTTTGCCGGTTCCGGCGCCTGGCGGCGCCTCCACTGCAACCCTGCGGCGCGTCACGCCCCGTGCGAGGCACGGGGCGCGCCGAGCTCTCCGGGTTCGGTAAAGCCGGAAACGTTATGAGTCATTGCAGGCTGACCATTCGCTGAGTTCGTACGGAGCGGATGACCGCCCCAGCGACTGACCCTCGCCACTAACCGGGATATACGTGCCAAGTCGCATCAAGCGGATTCGGATCGAAGGGTTCCGAAGCATCGAAGCCATTGAGTTTGGTCCATCGCCGCTTTGTGCCCTGGTAGGCGAGAACAGCGCGGGGAAGTCGAACATCCTCCAAGCGCTCAAGATCGCTCTCGGAAAGGACTGGCACCGCGTCGACGATTTCTCAGAGGAAGATATCCTCGATCGGCGATCGGATGGGGAAATCCTGATCGAGATCGAGTTCAGTCCGCCGCCTGAGCACGTGGCGTTCAAGAACGCGGATCCCGTGCCAATACCGCTCCTTCGGTTCCATCTAACGCGATACAAGCGGAATACCGCTCGTGCACGAAAGGGTGATTTGCGCTTGGATGCCAGACCGCTCAATGCGAACGGCGACCAAGTGTTCGTCCTGAAGTCCGCACCGAGAAGGGGGCAGAAGCCGGACTTCGAACCTTTGACGTCGATTCCGAACTCCCTGAAACGGCAGGTCCCGCTCATCTATGTCGGAACGGACCGCCAACTCCGAGGGCAACTCCCGACCACTCGCTACTCGTTGCTCCGTCGTCTCCTGGAGGACGTCGATGAGGTCGTCCGCACGACAACCTTCGAGGGCGACGACGAGACCGTTGCCGAGCGCTTCATACAGAAGCTCGAGCAGGCGCTTCAGATCTTGAAGGTCCCGGAGTTCCTCGAGCTGGAGGAACTTGTGGCGAGGCACGCCCTCGAGAACCTGGGGATGGATCCCAAGTCGGATCGGGATCGTTTCGGCCTCTCGTTCGGCTTGCAGGACTCCATGGAGTTCTTCAAGGCCATACGGATCCTGGTGGATGAGGGGGGGGCTGCAGTTGGATGCGCTCCAACTGGGCGACGGTGCTCAGAATGCGATCGTTCTCGCCGTGTTCCAAGCTTACGAGCGGCTTCGGAAGAAGGGTGCTGTGTTCCTCATCGAGGAACCTGAGATGCACCTGCACCCGCACCGGGCGCGGTTCTTCTATCAGACACTACGCCGCATCTCCCGCGAGAATCAGGTCATCTACACGACTCATTCCCCCTACTTTGTCGCGATTCCGGAGTTCGAGGAGGTGCGGATCGTCAAGCGGAACCAGGCCAATCGCACGACGGTCATTGAGTCCAACCTTCCTCCCAGCGAGGGGCTACGGGAGAAACTACGGAAGGAGTTCGACCCCGAGCGGAACGAACTGTTCTTCGCGAAGCATGTCATCCTGGTCGAGGGGGACACCGAGAAGCTGGCGTTGCCTGAATATGCAGCCCGCCTTGGTCTGGATCTGGACCGTGCAGGGGTCTCGATAGTCGAGGTCGGGGGCAAGCGGAGCCTTCTCCCGTTCGCCGAGATCATCATGAGCTTTGAACTCCCGCTCACGGTCTTGTTCGATACCGACTCATCCGACTTGGGTTCACAGCGGGATGATGAGGAGAAGTACAATGCTGGCCTGCATGCGCTGGCAGGCGGCAGCGTGTCAGTTGTGGAGTTCACCCCCCGCTACGAGCATGAGCTCCGCACCACTTTCGGGGATGAGCTTTACGGGCAGAAGAAGGAGGAGCACGGTGGGCCGTCGAAGGCGATCCGCGCCCGTCGGATCGCAGCAGACTCAGAGACGCCGATCCCGCGAAAAGTTGAGGGCCTGCTCCGGCGCGCGGTTGGGCCTGCCGGAATGGAGCGCCAGCAACAGGTCGGGGCGGTGACCGACCAGCACGATTCCACTGAGAAACCGGATGAGCGGCTGCCGTAGCCCCGGGGTCCTGAGTTTGGCCGCCGCCCTCCCTGTGGGCTGCGGAGTGCGGGCCGAGGCCCAGAACGCGGATCCTAAATGCTCCGATCGGATGTCGCCCGTCACACCCCACCGTTACTGTAACAGCGCGTAGCCGTAATCCTCCCCTAACCCAGACCCGTCCGCTGCTCCATGCCCCGAATCGAAGAAGACGAGATCATCACCGCCCCCTTCCTGGCCGGTCCCGCCCGCGTCAAGAAGTTCGAGGAGCGGCGAGGCTTCTTCACCCTGGAAGTGACCCTGGAGGAGACGGGGCAATACCGGTCCCTCCAGCTCTCCCTCTCGCAGGTCGACCAGATCGAGGTCGCGCACCAGAACCCCGCGGTCGTCTCGTCCGATCCCGAGGAGTTCTTTTTGCTGGTCGAAGCACACCGGATCCGTCTGGCGCACCAGTTCGACCCGATGCTCGCTGTCAGCGTATCGCAGGTTGATCCCTTGCCGCACCAGATCGAGGCCGTCTACCACTACGCGCTCGAGCAGCCGCGCATGCGGTTCCTCATCGCGGACGACCCTGGGGCTGGAAAGACCATCATGGCGGGCCTCATCCTGCGGGAGATGCAGGCCCGGAGGCTCGTCCGCCGGGTGCTGGTTGTCGCGCCGGGGCACCTAAAATATCAGTGGCAGCGTGAGCTGAAGGAGAAGTTCGGGGTTCGGTTCCGGCTGATCGACCGGAACACGATGCGAGCGGCGTGGGGTGAGAACGTCTGGGTGGAACACCCGTTTGCCATCACATCCATCGATTTCCTGAAGCAGGACGATGTGAAGGCCACCCTCCACTCGGCCGGTTGGGACCTAGTCATCGTCGA
>SLDT01000069.1 GCA_007125125.1 Gemmatimonadota bacterium
ACCTCGAGGCCGGCGATCTTCCCGGCGTCCTTCGTCGCCTGCCGCTGCGAGTCGTTGAAGTAGGCGGGCACGGTGATGACCGCCCGCTCCACCTTCTGCCCGAGGTAGTCCTCCGCGGTCTGCTTCATCTTCTGGAGAATGAGCGCCGAGAGCTCGGGGGGCGTGAAGGTCCGATCCGCATTGGGCACCTTCACCTGAACCCTGCCCTGCGGGTCACCCTCGACCGCGTAGGGCACCTTCCCTCGCTCCGACTCGGCCTCGCCATAGCTCCGTCCCATGAACCGCTTGATCGAAAAGATCGTGTTCGATGGATTCGTGATCGCCTGCCTTCGCGCGACCTGGCCCACCAGGCGCTCCCCATCCTTCGTGAATCCGACAACGGACGGTGTCGTCCGCCCACCCTCCGAGTTCGGAATGACGACGGGCTCACCGCCCTCCATGACGGCGACAACCGAGTTCGTGGTTCCGAGATCGATACCGATAACCTTGCCCATGTAAGCTCCTTGCGGGGGCGTTCCTGAGTGACGAATGCCGGGCCGAATCGAGCGACCGCCCTGGGCAAGGTGCAACCCTCGTGCCGCGACTCGTCCCGCCGCGCCCGGCCAATTAGGCAAGACGTACGTCCCCGACCCGCCGGAAAGGCAGAGGGGATTGGCAGGAGCCGAGCCATGCCGTATCCTGCAGGTTCGACAAACCCGGACACATCGCCTGACGCGGCTGGCGCCCGACCACGGGTCGGCCCGTGGTCCGCTGGCCCGGGGTCCATCGAACCTTCCGAAGCCGGAGGAGGAGTCCCCTGATCGAGACGACGCAGGATCCGCCGCGCGCGCGACTCACGGAGGCAGACATCCGCGGGGGTGCCGAACGCCTCAGGGAGCGGCTCGGCCCCGTACCCCGCACGATGGTCGTTCTCGGTTCGGGGCTCGGAGGGCTTGCCGATGCTCTCGAGGGGGCTCGCGCGACGCCGCTTGCCGAACTGGGACCCTTCCCCCCGGCCGGTGTCGAGGGGCACCGGGGCGTGGTCCTCGCGGGTGACCTCGCGGGAGGCCGCGTACTCGTCCAGTCCGGGCGGTTCCACCTCTACGAAGGCCATGACCCCACGGTCGTTGCGGGTCCGGTCAGGATCGCGGCGGCCGCCGGCGTCCGGACCATTCTGCTCACGAACGCGGCAGGCGGGGTGAACCCGGCCTTCGAACCGGGTTCGATCATGCTCGTCGAGGACCACCTCAATCTTCAGGGAGAAAACCCCCTCGTGGGGTCACGACGCCCGGACGAACCCCGGTTCCCGGACATGACGGAGGCCTATGATCCGGCGCTTCGCGAACTCGCCCGCAGCTGCGCGACCCGCGCCGGTGTGGAGCTTGTGGCCGGGGTGTATGCGGCCGTTCTCGGTCCTTCCTACGAGACACCGGCCGAGGTGCGGATGCTCCGGGCGCTCGGGGCCGATGCGGTCGGGATGTCGACTGTCCCGGAGGTGATCGCGGCGCGCGCGGCCGGGGTGCGCGTCCTTGCCCTCTCCCTGATCACGAATGCCGCCGCCGGGGTTCGACCCGGGGTGCTCTCGCACGAGGAGGTGCTGGAGGTCGGGGAGCGTGCCGCCCCTCGGCTCTCCCTTCTCGTCCGAACGATCCTCGAAGCGCTGAGTGCGTGAGAGTTCGCGACGGAGGTGAGTCAGGGGGTGGATCGCCCCGGAGGGTGAACCGCGGCGAAGTGGTTCACCGGGCCATGCCCGGCCCCGAGCGATGGGGCCGAAGCGATCGCCCTCGCCACGAAGCCGAGCGCCCGGTCCACGGCCTCCTCGAGCGTGTCACCCCGAGCCAGCCCGGCGGCCACGGCGGCCGAGAGGGTGCACCCGGTGCCGTGCGTGTTCCGGGTCGAGAGCCTTTGCCGCCGCCAGACTCGCTCGTTGCGTCCGTCCCAGAAGAGGTCGACGAGGTCGTCACCCTCGCCATGACCGCCCTTCACGAGCGCGGCTCTTGCTCCCAATTCGACCAGCCTTCTCGCGGCTTCACGCTGATCGGCCTCCGAGCGGACGTCCCGCCCGGTGAGGATCGCCGCCTCAGGCAGGTTCGGCGTCACGAGCGCGGCCAGGGGAAGGAGCCGCTTCCGCACGGCATCCACCGCGTCCTCGTCGAGGAGCCGTGCCCCGGAGCTGGCAACCATCACCGGATCCACGACGAGCGCGCTGAGCGAGTGGTCCTCGACCGCCCCCGCCACCGTCTCCACGAGCGCAGTCGTGGCGAGCATGCCCGTCTTCGTCGCCCGCGGCGGCAGGTCGGAAGCGACCGCGTCGACCTGGGCGCGCACGACGTCGAGGGGAATCGGGTGCACAGCCGTGACCCCGAGGGTGTTCTGCGCGGTAATGGCCGTGACCACGGTCGTTCCGTGGCAGCCAAAGGCATGGAAGGTCCTCAGATCGGCCTGGATTCCCGCCCCGCCACCACTGTCGCTTCCCGCGATGGTGAGGGCGATCGGGGTCATCGTCGCATTCGCCGTACCGTGCATCGTCATCTCGCTGTGGGTGAACCGAACGGACTCCACGGAAGCTATCCCGGAGTCCTTCGCTCCGGAAGCCACTCGAGAGCCCTCCCGGTCGCCGATCACCGAGACACTCCGGCCCCAAACCCTTCCGACCTGCCGTGACCGAGCCTGTCCCTGCGCCCCTCAGCGGGGCCCGCGCCCGCCAGCTCCTCCACCTGCGCGATCGCAAGGGGAGGGTGAGGGAGGGCCGGGTCCTCGTCGAGGGGCCCCGAGCCGTTGACACCGCCGCGACAGCCGGAGCCCACCTGGAGTACCTCGTCGTCTCCGAGGCCGCCTCTCCCTTCGCCCGCGGACTTGCCGGCGAACTCTCCGCCCGGGGCATCGATCTCGCCCTCGAGTCCGCGGCCCGGTTCGCGG
>SLDT01000242.1 GCA_007125125.1 Gemmatimonadota bacterium
GGAGCGATCCGGCCGGGCTCTTCACCCCATCAGGGGCAAGGCGGTCTCAGTTGACGACGACCACGTTCTCTGCGGCAGGCCCCTTCTGGCCCTCGACCCGGTCGAACTCGACCCGGTCGCCCTCGCTCAGGCTCTTGAAGCCGTCACCCTGGATCCCGCTGTGATGGACAAAGCAGTCCTTGGATCCATCTTCCGGGCTGATGAAACCGAAGCCCTTGGCGTCGTTGAACCACTTGACCGTTCCGACGGTACGCATGAACCGTACTCCATGTGCTGTTGGTGAAATGGGGTCCGGTCGTGCCGCACCGTTCCTTCACCTGATGGTTCTCGAGACATTCCGCTCCCGAGGTCTGCGGAGGCGGGGCCCGGATACAATGAAGGACCCGGTGACGAACTGCGTCCCAGGTCCTTCCGTCTCCAGGTCACTTGCGTTCGAACTGCACTGTTCCCGCCTTGCCCGAAAGACTAATGCCTCGTTCCGGGTCCCGCAAGGGTACTCTTCCTTGCACGGATTCGACGCCTGTGCCACGTTCAGGGGCGGTGGATTGACCACCTTCCGACCGGCACCGCACAACCCAGAAGTCCTCGACCCCAGGCAGACCCATGATTGGCCCCTTCCATCGCGTGCTCCGGCGCCGTGCCGCGGCACCCCTGCTCCTCCTCGCTCCCCTCTTCCTGTTCGGCTGTGACGGAACCTCGACCGGCTTCTGCCAGCACATCTCGGAAGACCCGGTCCTGGTGATCTCGGCCGCGACGGACTCGATCACGGGTGAGGCCATCGAGTCTGTCCGCCTCGTGGAGCTCCTGGTCGCAGCCGATGAGGAGTTCGACGAGTTCTTCACGATGACCCGGCCACCCGCGTACAACATCGTCCGGGAGGGATCGTTCTACCGGTGCACCGTGCCCTGCGGATTCTCCTCGGCCGTGGGGCGGTATTCCTTCGGGGTGGTCGCGGACGGCTATACGCGCCGGGATGTGAGCGTCGACGCCGATTACGAGCAGTTCGTTCCCGGGTGCCCGTCTCGGAGTCGGGGATCAACGGAGATCTCCGTCACCCTCGTTCCCGCGGGGTGATGATGGAGGTCGACGGCGGCGTCCGCCTGGCCCTCGATCCCTCGTCGGGGCGGGCCGCGGCCCTCCTGCGTCGTTACCGGGCTGTGCGCGCGTTCACGGAGGAGCGGGCCTCTCTCCTTGCCGCGGAAGACCAGGTGGTCCAGTCCATGCCGGACGTGAGTCCGACGAAGTGGCACCGGGCCCACACGAGCTGGTTCTTCGAGACCTTCGTCCTCGAGCCCTTCCTCGACGACTACACGCCGATCGATCCGGGCTATGCCTACCTCTTCAACTCCTACTACCACGGGGCAGGGGAGCGCCACTGTCGTGATCAGCGGGGATACATCTCGAGACCCACGGTGCGCGAGGTGGGGCTCTACCGTGCCCACGTCGATCGGGGCATCGAGGCCCTCTTCGAGCGGCTCGCCGCGACACCCGGTCCGGAAGCGCGAGTTCGGGAGGCGCTCGATCGGATCGAGCTCGGGCTGCACCACGAGCAGCAGCACCAGGAACTCCTGATCACCGACATCAAGCACGTGTTCTCGGTGAACCCCCTGCGTCCCAGCTATCATGCCCGGGGTGCACCCTCGCGCGGCTGGAGTATCAGGGGTGAGAGCGGGGTGCTCGACGTGCCCTCCTCCCCCGAGCCCGTGTCCCCGAGGTGGATCGAGTTCGAAGGTGGGCTCGTGGAGGTGGGACATCCCGGCGGGGCCTTCCACTTCGACAACGAAGGTCCTCGCCACCGGGTCCACCTCGAGCCCTTCGCCCTTGCCGACCGGCTCGTGACCTGCGGGGAGTACCGCGCCTTCATCGAGGACGGGGGGTATCGTCGCCCCGAACTCTGGATGTCCGAAGGATGGGCCGCGGTCAGTCGCCTCGGGTGGACCGAGCCCTTCTACTGGGAGCGGGAGGGTGGGGACTTCAGGCTCTTCACCCTGGACGGAATGCGTGCGATCGACCCCGTCGAGCCCGTCGCGCACCTGAGCTGGTTCGAGGCCGACGCATTTGCCCGATGGGCCGGGGCTCGACTCCCCACCGAGTTCGAGTGGGAGTCTGCCGCCTCGGGCCGCCCGGTCGAGGGAAACCTGGCCGAGTCGGGGGCCCTCCATCCGAGGCCGGCCTCGGACGGCGAAGGGCTCCGGCAACTGTTCGGCGACCTGTGGGAGTGGACCCGGAGCAGCTATGGCCCCTACCCGGGCTTTCGACCCTGGGAGGGTGCGGTGGGGGAGTACAACGGGAAGTTCATGTGCAACCAGTTCGTCCTGCGCGGTGGATCCTGCGCGACGCCGGCTTCGCACCTCCGGGTCACGTACCGCAACTTCTTTCCGCCCGAGTCCACCTGGCAGTTCACCGGGGTTCGGCTCGCGCGAGACCTTCGATGAGGGCTCGGGTCGAACGCGCTGAGGCTGCCGCCGACGCGCTGGACGGTGGCGCGGTCCGGGTGCATGCCGCCGCTCACGAGGTGGCGCAGGGGCTTCTCGACCGACCGAGGACCCTCCCGACCCGCTTTCTCTACGATGCCCGCGGGGCGAAGCTCTTCGAGCGCATCACGCACCTCGAGGAGTACTACCTGACACGCGCGGAGTTCGAGATCCTCGAGCGCCACACCGTCGAGGTCGCCCGGGCCCTCGGAGCGGACGCCGGTATCGTCGAGTTCGGGAGTGGAAGCGGCCGCAAGACCTGGAACCTGCTCGAGGCGCTCGACCGCCCCGCGGCCTACCTCCCCGTCGACATCAGCCACGAGCAGCTCGAGGCGTTCGCCGAACGGGTGCGTGCTCGTTTCCCGGGGCTCGCGGTGCGTCCGGTGGCAGCGGACTACACCCGGCTCGACGCGCTTCCCTGGCCGCCGCGGGAGGTGGACAGGACTCTCGCCTTCTTTCCCGGCTCCACGATCGGCAACTTCGAGCCGGATGCGGCGCGCGCCTTCGTGGAGCGGGTCGGGGCGATGACGGGCGCGGGTGCCCTCTTCCTGGTCGGTGTCGACCTCGTGAAGGACGAAGAGGTGCTGGAGCGGGCCTACAACGACGGGGAGGGCGTGACGGCAGCCTTCAACCGCAACCTTCTTCGGCACCTGAACGACGCCGTGGGCACGGACTTCATTCCGGAGCTCTTCGAGCACCGGGCAGTCTGGAACCCGGAGGCGTCCCGCATCGAGATGCACCTGGTGCCCCGGAGCCCGACAACGGTTCATGTGCCGGGGGGAGGCCCGGGGGGGAGCGGGGTTCGGGTCCGCCTCGAGGCAGGAGAGGTGATCGTCACGGAGCACTCCTACAAGTTCTCGATCGACAGCTTCCAGACCCTTGCGAGTCGGGCGGGGTACGAACCCCTTGAGGTCTGGTTGGATGGCGGGGAGCAGTTCAGCGTGCACCTGCTTCGAAGGAGGCCGGATGAAGAGGACATCGCGAAGGCATAGGGGCGGGATCGGGCGACGGGGAATCGGCTGGCTGCTTCTCGGCACCGCGTTCCTACCCCTCTCGCTCGAGGGCCAGACGACGGTGCGGGTCACGAACCTGGTACCGGACTTCGTGGCGTGGCATGCGGCGGCGACGGCGGCCGCGGACTCGCTCCGGGAGGTGGCCGCAGCGGCGGAGGAGCCGGTCGACTCGATCGCCCTGGCGGAGCTCCGGCGCGAGCTCTGGGAGGTGCATCTCGGGGAGGCGGGAACACTCCTCGCGCGCGAGACCGACCTGCCCTGGGAGCCGGACGGGCTCGAGTCGGCCTGGCCCCGCTACGAACAGGGGCTCGACCGGATCCGCGGCTTCGCGGGTGGGGAACTCTCCCCGGCGCCGGAGCCCCTGCTCAGGCAGGTGGCGGGGGCGCTCGGCTTCCGGGGGGCGCTCGAGGTGCACCTCGTTCTCCATGTGGGGACCTTCGGGGAGCGTCCGGCCTTCCGACACGGCGAGGGCGAATACGCGGTGCTCCTTCCGGTGGAGGCGCTTCCGGGCCAGCTCCGTCCTGTCTACGTGGACCTGTTCACCCGCGCGGTCCATGCGCGGCGGGCGGGGCGGCCAGCCGACGGGAGGCTCAGCCTGGCCGAGGAGCTGTTCATCCGGGGGCTCGCACTGCGGACCCTCGAGGAGCTCACCCCCGGCCGCCCGGCCGAGGAGTACCTCGGCCGCTCGACGCAGGCGCTCATCCAGGCCGAGGGGCGGGATGCCCAGATCATGAACCGGATGCGCGGGCTCCTTGCGGAGCGGGATCCCGAGCGGCTCGCTCCCCTTCTTGGCGATGGTGCCACGGCCCAGGCCCGTGCCGACCTGGACTACGCGGCCTGGAGGGTCTCGGGGCTACTCCTCATGGAGGGATGGACGATCGACCGCATGGTCGAGGAACCCTTTGCAGGTATCCAGCCACTCGTGGTGCGCGCTCTCGGGGGGTAGGTCCCGGCGAGGTGGCGGGGGGTTGCCCTCGGTGACGGAGGGAGTAACGTAATCGACGCCGTTCACCACACGACCCGCACCCCTGCCCCATGAACACATCCGCAACACCAAACGCCACGGCAGCTCAAGCCACCTCGCCGGCGTCGCCCCCCGACACCACGCTCGCGGGGGACTGGGTGGGGCAGGCGATCCACCCCCTCCTGCTTCCCCTCGAGGGGTGGATCACCCAGAACCCGGGGACGGCCGCGGTCGTGATCGGTCTCGTGGTGATCGTGGTCGGGGAGACGCTGCACCGGATCTTTCGGCACTGGGTCCTGCGCTTCCTCCGCTACGTGGCAGAGCAGAGCCCGACGAACTGGGACCTCGTCCTCTTCCAGGTGCGGATGCCGCAGCGTCTCGCCTGGGGTGTGCCCCTGCTGGTCTGGTACACGGGGCTTCCCCTCGTGCCCGGGGTGCCGATCGACGTGGCGAACCTCGTTCGCAGGCTCCTGCTGGCCTGCATGGTCGTCGTGGTCGTGCGCGCCTTCGATGCCTTCCTGAACGGGGTGAACACGATCTACCAGGACTTCCCCCGGGCCCGCGAGCGGCCGATCAAGGGGTTCCTGCAGGTCGCGAATGTGGTGGCGCACATCGCAGGGCTCATCCTCGTCGTGGCGCTGATCATGGACCGCTCGCCCGTGATCTTCCTGAGCGGGCTCGGGGCGATGACGGCGGTGCTCCTCCTCGTGTTCCGCGACACCCTGCTCTCGCTCGTGGCGGGAGTCCAGATCACGACGAACGACCTGATACGGGTGGGCGACTGGATCGAGATGCCCCAGTTCCAGGCCGACGGCGACGTCGTCGACATTGCCCTCAACTCGATCACGGTCCAGAACTGGGACCGGACCCTCACGGTCGTTCCGACCCACAAGTTCCTCGAGCACTCCTTCCGGAACTGGCGCGGGATGCAGGAGTCCGGTGGACGGCGCATCAAGCGTTCGGTCCACCTCGACCTCTCGTCCGTTCGGTTCCTCTCCGACGACGAGGTCCAGGAGTTCGCGAGCTGGGAACTCCTCCGCGATTACATCCAGACGAAGCGGGACGAGGTCGAGGCCTTCAACCGTGCGCACACCGAGAGTGCCGAGGTGCGAGTGCCGCACCGGCGAAGACTGACGAATGTGGGAACGTTCCGGGCATACCTGGCCCGCTACCTCGCGAGCCACCCCGGCGTGCACCACGGGATGATCTGCATGGTGCGCCAGCTCGAGCCCGGACCCGAGGGGCTGCCGATGGAGATCTACGCCTTCACCTCGGACACCCAGTGGGGTGTCTACGAGGGGATCCAGGCCGACATCTTCGACCACGTGCTCTCGATCGTGCCGGCCTTCGGGCTTCGCGTGTTCCAGCGTCCCGGAGGGGCCGATCTGCGCGAAGGGGTTGCCGAATGGCGCCGCGACGGCAAGGATGCCGGGATGCCTGCTTCCCGTGCCTGATTCATCCAACCCCGAACGAGCCATGGCCCTTCGTATTCCTCCACGTGTCGCTGCCGGCGTCGGCTGGTTCCTGCTCGTCTTCCTGGGGGCCGCCTGTGCCCCGACCGCACCCCCGGCACCGGCGGCGCCCGAGGTCGAGCGGATCACGGACCCCCTGGCGCAGGTCGCGACCTCTTCGGAGGGAATGGTCTCGAGCGCATCGCCCTGGGCGACGGAGGCGGGCGCCCGGGTCCTCGCCCGCGGCGGGAACGCGGTCGATGCGGCGGTGGCGACCGGCTTCGTCCTCGCCGTGACCGAGCCCACGATGTCCGGGATCGCAGGTCGGGCCGCAATCGTACTGCGGACTCCGGACGGCTCGGTTCACGGGATCGACGGGCTGAACGTGGTCCCGGCGGGGTACGGGGACGGGGGGAGCCCGGGATACGAGCGGGCCGCGGTGCCGGGAATGGTCGCGGCTCTCGCCCGCCTCCAGCGAGAGCACGGCAGCTGGCCCCTCGCGCGGGTGCTGGACGATGCGATCCGGCTTGCCGAGGAGGGCTTTCCCCTGCCATCCGGCGAGGCAGTCCGGCTGGCCGCGAATGCCGAGACCCTCGCCGCCCACCCGGGGTCTCGCGCGATCTGGCTCCGCCCCGACGGCACGCCGTGGGCCGAGGGCGAGATCCTGCGCCAGCCCCAGCTCGCGACGGTCCTGCGCGCGATCGCCGAGGAGGGGGTCGAGGTCTTCTACCGAGGCTGGATCGCGGACTCGATCCATGTCGACATGGAGAGGAGCGGGGGGTTCATCACCCGTGACGACCTCGCCGCCTACGAGGCGATCGACGCGATCCAGGTGACGGGCCGGTACCGCGGGCACACCCTTCACGGCACCTTCAGGCCGGCCTCCGGACACAGTGTGATCCAGGCGCTCCAGACTCTCGAGGCCATCCCGGAGAGCCCGGCTCTCCTCGGAGACGAGGGCGCATGGGGCACGCTTGTGGGCCAGGCGATGCACTTTGCTCTCCAGGACCGAACCCGGCGCGAGGGCTCCGAGGTGGAGAGCGCGGCCTTCCTCACCTCGCCGGCCCACGCCCGTGAGCGTGCGGCGCAGCTGCGGCTCCCCGAAACGGGGACCGGGTCCGATGTCGGAGAGCTCACCCTCTTCGTCCCGGAGGCCGGGGTCCGGGGCGACCTCCTCGTCGCCGATCCGGGTGATCGCGAGGCGACGACGCACTTCACGGTGGCCGATGCCGAAGGGCGGGTGGTCGTGGCCACGACCTCCCTCGGGCCGGCCGCCGGAACAGGGGTGGCGTCGCCCTCCCTCGGCTTCTTCTACGCGACCCGCCTCGGTAGCGCGCCGGGTTCGCGCCCCTCCTCGACCATCGCGCCGACCCTCGTGGTCGATCCCTCCGGAGCGCCTCTCTTCGCGCTCGGCGGAGCCGGCGATGCGCGCATCATCTCGGCCGTGATCCAGGTGATCAGCCGTCGGATCGACCAGGGGCTTCCCCTTCACGAGGCGGTCGCGGCTCCCCGACTGCATCCGATCAGCGCCGAGGAGATGCGACTCGAGACGCCCGAGGGACAGCTTCTCTGGAGTTCGGGGGCGCAGGCCACCCTCGAACGGGCCGGACTTGAACGGAGCACCGCACCTCCCGGATACTTCGGCAGGGTGCATGCCGTCGAGTTCACGGACAGCGGCATCCTCGGGGTCGCGGAGCCGCGCTGGGGCGGAAGCGCGGCCGGCCCCCTGGGGCCGAGCCCCTGAGCCGCTCTTTCCCGAACGAAGGAGAACCACGATGCTGGCGAGACAGGATGTGGATCGATCGCGTGTCCGGAGCCTCCGGGGACTTCTGCTCCTCGCGGGCTCACTCCTTTTCGTGTGGAGCGCCGAAGGAGTCGAGGCCCGCCAGGACGTGCCTCCCCCGCTCCGAGGAGAGATCACGATCTCCGAGGAGGGCGAGGGCACCCTCGTCCTGTTCTACCGGAGCGCCGGAGAGGCCCCCGACACCCTCCAAGCCCTGGCCAGGGCCCAGCGCGGCGATGCCGGTGTGCGTCCCCAGGCCGACGGGGGGCTTGCCCTCCACTTCGCTCCCCGGGTCCTTCCCGAGGTGATTCCCCCCCTTCGGCTCGCGCGCGAACTCCTGGACGAGGGAGAGCTCCCGGTGGCGATCCGTGTCCCGGCCGAACTGAGGAGTGGGGACATCTGGGGATTCCAGGCCCTCCTGGCTCAGGCCGGTATTCGACGCGTCCGGATGATCGCGGGTGACCCCGGCGCCATGGGGTAGGAAGGGCGTGGCGGGGGCGGTCGGCGTCGGTCCCTCAGGACACGTCGCGCTGGAACACGTGGAGGTCGCGCTGCGGGTAGGGAATCGAGCAGCCGGCGGCTTCGAGCTCTTCCTTCATTCTGCGCAGGAGGTCCCAGCGCAGCTTCCAGTAGTCCCCCGCGGCACACCAGGGACGCACGACGAAGTCGACCGAGCTGTCGCCCAGCTCGTGGACGGCCACGACGGGGGCCGGCTCCTCGAGGACGCGTTCGTCGGCTCGGAGCACCCGCAGGATCGTGTCCTGGACCACCTGAAGGTCGTCGTCGTAGGAGACTCCCATGACGAGGTCGATTCGCCGGGTCGGGTTCGCCGAGAAGTTGCGGATCGTCTGGCCGTAGACCTGGGAGTTCGGGATGATCACCCGGACATTGTCACCCGTGTGGAGCGTCGTCGAGAAGAGCCCGATCTCCTGGACCGTCCCGGCTGCGCCCCCCGCCTCGATCCAGTTTCCGACCCCGAAGGGCCGGAAGGTGAGGAGCATGACCCCGGCGGCGAAGTTCGAGAGGGTTCCCTGGAGCGCGAGCCCGACGGCGAGCCCCGCCGCACCGATCACGACGGCAAACGAGGCGGTCTCGATCCCGAAGATCCCGAGGACCGCGATGAGGACGAAGGCCATGAGACCCCAGTAGACGAGCCCGGCTGCGAAGGGCACGAGGGTCGGATCGAGCTTCGTCCGGCCCAGGCTCGATCGCAACGCGCCGCGGATCCGACGCGCCAGCCAGATTCCGAGCACGAGCACGGCGATCGCGGCGAGGGCGTCGAGGGCCTTCACGGCGACGAGGTCGGTCACGGTCTGTACGAGTCCGGCGGGGTCGAAGACGTCGTCCATGGGATTCAGTAGTGTCAAGAGAGGGAATTGCGCTCGGATCGGTCGCCCGACCCGTGCCAGGGACGCCGCGCAGACCCCCGTGGCGTCCCACGAGTTCCGTTTCCCCGGAGCCGGGACGATCGTAGAACCTTCGGGCGCCCCCTTCCATGAACCCACCCGCGGGCACAGATTCCCCCGCGGAGGGCCGGAGCTTCCGGCCCCGAGCACTCACGTGATCCGGCACTGGCCGGGACCAGGAGGAAACCCTTGAGGAAGGTCGGCATCTACGGTTGGGGCCTCGTTGCTCCGCGCTCCCCCGACATCGACACCTTCGCGCGCAACCTCGAGTCCACCGAGAGCTGGCTCGCCCCCTTCGACGGGTTCGGGCCGGACAACTTCCTCGTGGGACATCCGGACTTCGACCTCGAGCACTACCGGGACTGGATCGAGGAGCGCTTTCCCCCGAACCGGGTGAGGCAGCTGGCGTCGAAGATGGACCCGATGGTTCTCTATGCCGTCGGGAGCTTCATCCAGTCACTGGGCCAGAACCCGGGACTCGAGGGAGTGCTGAAGGGGCTCGAATCGCGGGCCCACGTCTACGTTGGGACCGGCCTCGGGGCCCTCCCGACGATCCACGAGGGCGCGCTTGCACTCCATCGGGCACAGCTCCGGTGGGATCGCTTCTGGGCGCATCCCGACCGATGCCCCCCTCTGGCCGAGTGGCGAAGTGGCCGGCAGGACGAAGGCACGGGCGACGATCCCCCTCCTCCGGATCCCGAGACCTTCGACGACCCGGTGGAGCGGGTCGAGGCCATGCGTCCCTGGTGCGCCTACTGGGCGGCACGTTCCCCGGCACTGGAGGAGTTCCTGGAAGAGCTTGCGGCGATCGAGGGGGTCTCCATCGACGGTGAGGTCGAAGCTGGCAAGCTGAAGGCGCTCCGGACGAAGGAGAAGAACAAGGCGCGACTCTTCGAGCGCTGGGAAGCGCCGCCCGCTCCCTGGACCGAGGTGAGCACGAACGTGCTCTGGAACATCTCGAACACCCCGGCCTCCCAGATCTCGATGCTCGGGCACATCACGGGGCTGGCCTTCGCTCCCGTCGCTGCCTGTTCGACGTTCGGTGTTTCTCTCAAGCTCGGCATCGACGCGATTCGGCGGGGCGAGGCCGACGCGGTCGTGATCGGCGCCACGGATCCCGCGCCGCACCCCCTCTCCGTGGGGGCCTTCTACAACGCCCGAGTCCTCTCGGCCGACGGAGGGGTATCCAAGCCGCTGACCGGTCTGCGCGGAACGCACGTGGCCGGCGGAGCCGCCGTTTGGGTTGTCGGTGCGCGAGAGGTCATGGAGGGGGAGCACGGATTCCGACCCCTCGGGATGGAACCCCTTGCCGTCGGCGTGTCGTCCGATGCCGATCACATCATCACGCCTTCGCGGGAAGGGCCGACGGCGGCGATCCGGCAGGCGCTGCAGGAGGGAGGGGTCGATCCGGCCGAGCTCTCGAACTGGGACCTCCACGCCACGGCGACGCCGGGTGACTTCCTCGAAGTGGAGACACTGCGCGGGGTGGTGGCGTCCGACGTGCTCGTCACGGCGCGCAAGGGAACCTTCGGTCACGGAATGGCGGCCGGAGGCGGTTGGGAACTCACTGCGCAGTACCTCGGGGTGGCGCGTGGCGCATTGCACCCGACCTCGATTTCGTCCGGCGAACTGAACGAGGGAATTCGGGGCGTCCATGGGGGCTTCGTCTTCGACCGGCCCTGTGGCGTCGAGCCAGGGCCCGCCGGGAAGCTCTCGATGGGGATCGGTGGCGTGAACGCCTGCGTGGTGTCGCGACCTCTCTAAGAGGGTGTTTACATACTACGAATGGGTCCCGTTGGGAGCGCAACGGGGCCGAATCGGAGGCGGTTCGGCGAAGACATAGCCGTAGCTACGTCGAGGCGAACCAACGACCGAGGCGGCCCC
>SLDT01000184.1 GCA_007125125.1 Gemmatimonadota bacterium
CGCCGGCTCCGGGAGGTCGAGGCGCTCCTCGCGGGGGCGTCGGGGGAGGGCGTTGCGTCCAGGCGCGAGGCTCCGGGGGAGGGGGTGGGGACCGGGTGGTACGCTGCGGGGGCCGGGTGCCTTCCTCCCGGGGTGGAAAGCTCGCTCGGGCGCGCGGGATTCGAGGCAGGGGTGGAGCGGATCCGGGAGTACATCCGGGCGGGAGACCTTTTTCAGGCGAATCTGACGCACCGGCTCCAGCTCCCCTGGGCGGGCACGGGCGAAGCGCTTTACCGCGCCCTCCGGGTCCGCTCCCCCGGGCCCTACTCGGCCTGCCTCGAGACCGGTGAGGGGGAGGTGGCCTCGATCTCGCCGGAGGCGTTCCTGACCCTGCGCGGGGGGCGGGTGACGACGCGGCCGATCAAGGGGACGGCGCCAAGGGGGGGCGACGCGGAGGCCGACCGGGCGAGCGCGGAGGCGCTCCGGGCGAGCGGGAAGGACCGGGCCGAGAACGTGATGATCGTGGACCTTCTCCGAAACGACCTCTCGCGGGTCTGTCGACCGGGGACGGTGCGGGTGCCGGAACTGGCGATTCTCGAGAGCCACCCGACGGTGCACCACCTGGTGTCGACCGTCGAGGGTGAGCTGGAGGAGGGGTGCGGTCCGGTCGAGCTCCTCCGGGCGACCCTTCCGGGGGGGTCGATCACGGGGGCGCCGAAGATCCGCGCGATGGAGGTGCTGCGCGAGCTCGAGCCGGTGCGACGGGGGGTCTACACCGGGGCACTCGGGGTGATCGAGCGGAGTGGGGCGATGGAGCTCTCGATCGCGATCCGGACGGCGACGCTTGGCGGAGGGGTGGCCAGCTACGGAGCGGGCGGAGGGATCACACTCGACTCGGATCCGGAGGGGGAGTGGCTCGAGACCCTGGACAAGGCTCGACCCTTCCTCGAGCTCGCCGGGGAGGGGGCATGATCCTCGTCCTCGACAACTACGACTCGTTCGTGTACAACGTCGTCCGCTACCTGCGCGAGGCGGGGGAGGAGGAGGTCGAGGTCGTCCGGAGCGACCGGATCACGGTCGAGGCGATCGAGGGGATGGCCCCCTCCCACCTGATCCTGTCGCCCGGGCCCTGCACGCCACGCGAGGCCGGTGTCTCGGTCGAGGCGGTGCGACGGCTCGGGGCGGGGCTCCCGGTGCTCGGCATCTGCCTCGGACACCAGGCGATCGCCGAGGCCTACGGGGGGCGGGTCGTGCGTTCGGAGCGCCCCCTGCACGGGCGGGCTTCCCCGGTGCTCCACGACGGGCGGGACCTCTTCGAGGGTCTCCCGAACCCCTTCGTGGCCGGACGCTACCACTCGCTCATTGTGGAGGCGGGCTCCCTTCCGGCCGAGCTCGAGGTGAGTGCCCGGGACGAGGCGGGGGCGATCATGGCGATCCGGCACCGGGTGCATCCGGTGCGCGGGGTGCAGTTTCACCCGGAATCGGTGCTCACCCCGGAGGGGCATGGGATCGTGCGGGCCTTCGTCCGGCTGGAACGCGGGGCGGCCGCCCCGGCGGGGGGGGGAGAGGGGTGACGGGGGGCAAGGAAGGCATGCGGCTCGACCCGGCCATGATCGGAGCCGACGACCGGGGGTTTCTTCTCGGGGATGCCCTCTTCGAGACGGTGCGGGTCGAGGATGGGGTTGCCGTTCGGCTCGAAGCACACCTCGCCCGACTCGAGGCGGGAGCGGGGCGGCTTGGGATCGGACCTCCCGCGGGGCTTCGCGGGAGGGTGCGGGCCGCGGTTCCGGAGGGGTGGAGCGGCGCACTCCGGATCACCCTCAGTCGGGGTCGGGGGGGCATGCTCGACGGAGAGGGAGCGGGGTCCTCGACGCTCGCCCTCGGTCTTCGACCCGGACTCCCCGATCCGACGCGCCCCCCCCTGCTGACGGCGGTGCTCGAGGGGTGGCTGCACGAGGGGGCGCTCACGGCCGGGCTGAAGACGGCTTCCTACCTGGAGCGGATCGCCGCGCTCCGGCGCGCGCGGGTCCGAGGGGCCGACGAGGCCCTCCTGCGGGACTCTGGCGGCCGGATCGTCGAGGGGGCGGCCGCGAACCTGTTCGCTCTCACAAGCGAGGGCGTCCTCGTGGCGCCGGGTGCGGGTGCCGGGGTCCTTCCGGGGATCACCCGTGCGATTCTCCTGGAGGTGGCCGGGCGAGAGGGCGTGCGGGTCGAGGACCGGGGGCTCGAGGCGGCGGAGCTGGCCGGGGTGCGCGAGCTCTGGGTCAGCTCGACGCTACGCGGGCCGGCGCCCGTCGTGCGGCTCGAGGGACGGGCGATCGGGGGCGGGGAGGCCGGCCCCCTCTTCAGCCGTCTGCGGGCGGGGTGGCGCGCGGTCGTGCGCGACGAGGTGGAGCGGGGGCGAGGGGGATGACGCGCACCTTCAACCCTCCAGCGCCCCCCGGACCACCTCGCGCACCTCGGGGTCGAGGTCATCGAGGCCGAGCATCCAGCGGAGGTAGTCGGGGTGCGCCGCGGCCACCTCGTCGAGGGGGCGGCCGCTATGCTTGCCCCGCCGGAAGGTCATCGCGTCGCCCGCACCCCGCTTGAACCAGCGGTCGAGCTCGGTTTCGAAGGGGCGCATCTCGTCGCAGACCCGGTGGAGCCCCTCGATGTCGCGCGGGAGCTCCTCGTAGCGTTCGATCTGTGCACTCAGAACGGCAGCGGTGGCGCGGATGTCGGCAAGCGCGGAGTGGGCATCCTCGAGTTCGCGCCCGAGGTAGAAGCGCACGGCAGCGGAGAGGTCACGGGGCTCCATCCGGTGGTACAGCATCTGGACATCGACAATGCGTCGCTCACCCACCTGGAAACGGACCCCTGCCCGCTGGAACTCGGCGAGGAGCATCGGGAGGTCGAAGCGTCGCAGGTTGAAGCCGGCCAGGTCGCAGGGATCGAGGAGGTCGGCGAGGGAGCGCGCGCGTGCCGCGAAGGGGGGTTTGTCGGCCACGTCCTCGTCGCGGATCCCATGAACGGCGGTGGCCTCCGGCGGGATCGGGATGCCGGGGTTGAAGCGACGCACCTTCTCCGTGACATCCCCGTTCGGCATGAAGCGTATGAGGGCCAGCTCGACGATTCGATCGGTGCCCACCCGGAGACCGGTGGTCTCGAGATCGAGAAAGGCGATGGGACGGTCGAGCTCGGTTGGAAAGGCAAGAGGATCGGACATGCGCTCGCCGGGTTCGATGTGGAGAGGTCGGGCTGTCCCGCCCTTCTGGCGCGGAGTGCGGGTTTCCCCGTAAGCTGTAGCCCTATGGTATCGGCCCGAACGGGTCCGGTCCATGGCCCGGGGCGTCAACCCTGACCTTCATCGAACCCAACCAGCACCTCATGACCCGCAAGACGATCCGCGTCGTCCGCATCCGCGAGCCCGGAGACCCCTCGGTCCTTTCTATCGCCGAGGACTCGCTCGGCCCACCCGCGCCCGGACAGGTCCAGGTCCGGGTCACCGTTTCGGGGGTCAATCGGGCCGATCTTCTCCAGCGCAGGGGGCTCTATCCCGCACCCGAGGGGTTTCCCGATCACGTTCCGGGGCTCGAGTACGCCGGGGTGGTCGAGGCCGTGGGGCCGGGGTGCTCGGTGCGCAAGCCCGGAGACCGAGTCATGGGAATTGTGGCGGGGGGCGGGTGCTCCGAGCTCCTGAACGTCCGGGAGCGGGAGACGATCCGGGCCCCGCAGGGCATCCCGCTCGAGCAGGCTGGTGCGATTCCCGAGGTCTTCATGACGGCCTGGGACGCCCTCTTTCGCCAGGCGAAGCTGAGTGCGGGCGAGACGGTGCTCGTCCATGCCGTGGGGAGCGGGGTGGGATCAGCGGCGCTCCAGCTCGCTCTGGCGATCGGTGCGCGCCCGATCGGCACCTCCCGCTCGGCCGAGAAGATTGAACGGGCGCGGGAGCTGGGACTCGTCCTCGGTGTGGTGGCGAGTCCCGGTTGGCATCGTGCCGTCGTCGAGTTCACGGCCGGTCAGGGGGCCGATGTGGTCCTCGACCTGGTGGGTGCCTCCTACCTCGAGGGGAACCTGGCGTCGCTCGCGGAGGGGGCACGCTGGATCGTCGTCGGCGTGCCCGGGGGCACCCGGGGCGAGATCGACCTGCGCCGACTCATGGATCGACGCGCCTCGCTCCGTGGCACCGTCCTGAGGAGTCGATCCCCGGAAGAGAAGGTCCTGCTCGCACGGGCCTTCCAGGACCAGGTCGTGCCCCTCTTCGAGCGGGGCGAGATCCGCCCGGTCGTGGACGCGATTCTCCCCGTCGAGAAGGTCATCGAGGCCCACAGGCGGCTCGAGGAGAACCGGACCTTCGGCAAGCTGCTCCTTCGCTGGTAGTCGGGGTGCGCTCGGCCCTCAGCTCCGACCCAGGGCGTCGTCGACGACCTTCGACTGCTTTGCCTCGTGCGCTGCGGCCCGACCCTCGGCTGGCGAGGCACGCTCGGGGCGAGCCACATACCGCATGGGGATCGCCCGAGGTACGACCGCGCGGAGCCGCGGACCCACGAAGGTGAGAGCGCCCATGTTGCGGGGCTCCTCCTGAACCCAGATGACCTCCTCGAGGGAGGGATAGCGCTCGAGGAGCGCGGCCACCTGGTCAGCCGGGAAGGGGTAGAGTTCCTCGATCCGGGCCACGGAGACGTGCTCCATCTCATCGCGCCCTTCGGCCGTGAGGATGTCGTAGTAGACCTTCCCGGAGCAGAGCACGAGGCGGGTCACCTTGTCCTCGCGCTCGGCCGAGAACGGATCGGCAAGAACGGGGAGGAATCGGCCCTCCGAGAGGTCCTGGACGGTCGAGATCGCTTTCGGATGGCGCAGGAGGCTCTTCGGCGTCATCACGACGAGGGGCCTCCGGGGCTCCGCGAGCGCCTGACGCCGCAGCAGGTGGAAATACTGGGCGGGCGTGGTGGGATAGGCGACACGGATGTTGTCTTCGGCACAGAGCTGTAGAAAGCGCTCCAGCCGGGCCGAGGAGTGTTCCGGTCCCTGCCCCTCGTAGCCATGGGGCAGGAGCATCGTCAGGCGAGAGAGCTGTCCCCACTTCGTGCGTCCCGAGGCGATGAACTGATCAATCACGGCCTGGGCCACATTCACGAAGTCCCCGAACTGCGCCTCCCAGAGTACGAGATCGCGCTCCGCCGCGACGGAGTACCCGTACTCGAACCCGAGCACCGCAACCTCGGAGAGGGGCGAGTTGAAGATCTCGAAACGTGCACTCCCCACGCCGGCGAGAGGCGTGGTCGTGTCACCCGACTCGTGGTCATGGAGTACGAGGTGCCTCTGGGAGAAGGTCCCGCGCTGGGAATCCTGGCCCGTCAGCCGGACGGGGACCCCGTCGCGGAGGAGCGAGCCAAAAGCCAGAGACTCGGCCCACGCCCACTCGAGCCGGGTCTCGGCTCCGAAGTCCTTCCGTCGCCGGTCAAGCTGTCGCTTCAGCTTCGGGTGCACCCGGAAGCCCTCCGGTACCTGGAGCGCGGCCTGGTTCAGCTCGTCGAGCGTCCGGACCGGGACTGCGGTGTCGGCCTCAACCGGCTCCGCCTCCGGGGGGGGCGGGGGGAAGGGCTCCGTTGAGGAACTCTCCTTCGCTTCGCGCGCCCGGTTCTGTGCCTCCCGCATCCGCTCCGCGACCGAGTCCTCGATCGCCGTGATCTCGTCGGAGGAGAGGTCTCCCGCCTCCTCCAGCCTCCGAGCCCAGAGCGTGCGAACGGTGGGGTGTTCTCCGATCAGGTTGTAGAGGGTGGGCTGCGTGTAACCGGGCTCGTCGCCCTCGTTGTGCCCGTGACGCCGGTAGCCGACGAGGTCGATCACGATGTCGTCGCGGAATTCGGCCCGGTACGCCATCGCGAGGCGAACTGCAGAGAGACAGGCTTCGGGGTCGTCTGCGTTCACGTGGAGCACGGGGATGTCGTATCCCTTGGCAAGGTCCGACGCATAGCGTGTCGAGCGCCCGTCCGCAGGGTCGGTCGTGAAGCCCACCTGGTTGTTCGCGATCACATGGATCGTGCCACCCACGCTGTAGCCGCGCAGGCGTGCCAGGTTCAGGGACTCTGCCACGACCCCCTCGGCCGCGAAGGCCGCGTCCCCATGGATCAGGACCGGGACGACGGTCTCCGGATCCTGCTCCGCATCCGGCTCCGGGCCCGAGAACTGCCGGGCCCGGGCGATCCCCGCCACGACCGGGTTCACGAACTCCAGGTGGCTCGGGTTCGGTGCCAGCTCGATCTCCACGCTCTCGTCCGAGGAAAGCTCGAAGCGCCCGTGCGCCCCATGGTGGTACTTCACATCGCCCGTACCCGGCTGGGACTGGGCAAGGGCGCCTTCTTCCTGGGGAGCACCCTCGAACTCGCGCAGAAGCGCCTCGTAGGGGATGCCCACGATGTGCGAGAGCACGTTCAGCCGACCCCGGTGCGCCATCCCGATGACCATACGCTCCGCTCCTTCCCGATGGCCCTCCTCGATCGCGAGGTCGAGCATCGGCACGAGCATGTCGTTCCCCTCGATCGAGAAGCGCTTCTGGCCCAGATAGGCGCGGTGGAGGAAGCGTTCCATTCCCTCGACCTCCGAGAGGCGCTCGAGCACGCGGATGCGCTCGTCCCGCCCAAGGGGGGCCGAGTGCCGGCCCGACTCCACCTGAGACCAGAGCCAGCGCACCTTCTCCGGGTCTTCGAGATGCTCGAACTGGTAGCCGATCGACCCGCAATACTGGGCGCGCATCCGCTCGAGGACCTCGGTGATCGGCTCGTCGTTGCCCTCCTCGAAGATGAGGGACGAGGGCACTTCCGAGAGCTCTTCCATCGAAGTACCGAAGAAGGCCGGGTCAAGCTGGGGATGACCCGGGGGTGCACCCCCGAGAGGGTCGATCCGGGCGAGCTGGTGTCCGTAGTCGCGGAATGCCTGGACGACCCGGGCGGCCCGGGCGATCAGGGGAAGGATGCGTTCACCACCCTCACGCGCCGGAGAGTCCTCGGGAGCAGCTGGCACCTCGGCTGGCGCGGACTCCCTCTCCGGGGCCTCCGGCGGGGCCGCGGCGGGGCTGGTGGCCGGGACGGGAGCGGCAGTCGACAACGCCCCTCCGGCGAGGAGTGCCAAGCGGCCGTTCTCCATGAGGGAGTCCGGGACGATGAGCCCCTCGGCCACGAGCTGGGCAAGGTCGCGCGAGAAGATACGCCGCCAGGCCTCCGGGACGGAATCGGGGTTGCGGGCGTACTGTTCGTAGAGCTCCTGAGCGTATCCGGCGTTGTAGCCGTCGAAGAGCATGGTGTCCGACATGTGTGGGCCTCGGGGAAAAGCTCCCCTGACGGTGGATCTCGATCGGTTGCCGGGGCGGAGTCGCCGCCCCGGGGAGGATCGCGGCGGCGCAGCGCGCCAACGAACGCTCACCCTCCCAAGGGAAAGGTAGGGATTTTCGCGCCGAACGCGACCCATCCGGCGTGCGTCGCCCTTCCGAAGCGCTCCGGGCCGCGTCACCTTAGAGGAGTCGACTTGACTCCGAACCCCCGCCGCACCTCCCGATGCCGGTCTCCGAAGCTTCCGAAGCAGTGCGCCCGATGGGCGGCATTCCGCTCCTCGCGAGGAGCGACTGGATGGAGGAGTACCCATGGCTCGTCCAGGGTGTCACCCTTCGGAGTGATTCGGCCGGCCAATCCTTCGACCTCGCCCTCTTCGGGGAGCACTCCGCCGGTCCGATGCTCGCTCGATGGGAACGGCTCCGCCTCGCACTCGGCGCCGAACTCCTGATCCATGCCCGCCAGCGGCACGGCAACGGCATTCGACTCAGTCGTGCCGCCGGCACCGGTCTCCATATCGCCGCACCCTGCGACGGGCATCTCGGGCGGGACGTCGGGGTCGTGCTCGCGGTCTCGGTAGCCGACTGCGTACCCGTCTTCATCCTCGAGCCGGAGAGCCGTACCGTCGGCCTCCTGCACGCCGGATGGCGCGGGGCCGCCGCCGGGATTCTCGAGCGGGGGATCGAGGCGATGTACGACCGCTTCGGTCACGAACCGGAAGCGCTCCACCTGCACCTCGGACCGTCGATCTCGGGCGCTCGCTACGAGGTCGGTCCCGAGGTCTTCGAGGCGCTGGGTCTGCCTCGGCCTTCGGGGCCGGGCAACCTCGACCTCCGCGAGCACATTCGGGAACGCGCGGAGCGGGCGGGGTGTTCGGCAGAACGCGTCGGGTCTTCGGCCGTGTGCGTTGCCGATGATCCCCGGTTCTTCTCGCACCGCGGGGGCGACATGGGCCGGCAGATGGCACTCATGGGCATATGCGCCGACGGGAGGGGACAATCGTGAGGGAGCTTCGGGGCATGCGGGGGCTTTGCCCCCGGTGCAGACATGTCCGCGTGATCGAGAGTCGGCGGGGGTCCGTCTTTCTCCTCTGTCGGCGATCGGTCGCCGACCCCTCGTTTCCCCGGTATCCTCCTCAGCCGGTGGCTTCATGTCCGGGTTTCGAACCCGCCTCCACTGATCCCGCTCCGTCCGGGAAGAGGGAATGATCGCGTTTCCCCCTCTTCTGGCCTGGACGATTCTCGCGCTCACCGCACTCGTTCTCCTTCCTCTTCTCGCCTTCGGCGCGCACCGGACGCACCTTCTCGTCCTTGCACGTCGCCCTGCCCCGCCCCTAGCCACGGGCCGGGCGAGAGGCCTTCCGAGGGTCACCGTCCAGCTTCCGGTCTACAACGAGGCCGGGGTCGTGGAGCGGCTCATCGACGCCGCGGCCGCGCTGGACCACCCGCGTGCTCGACTCCAGATCCAGCTCCTCGACGACTCGACGGACGAGACGACGGAGCTCGCTGCGGCCCGGATCCGCCACTGGGCCGCCCGCGGGGTCGAGATCGATCACCTCAAACGGAGCAATCGGGAGGGGTTCAAGGCGGGAGCGCTCCAGAACGGGCTTGCGACCGCCACGGGTGAGTTCATCCTCATTCTCGATGCCGACTTCGTTCCCGAGCCGGATCTCCTTCGCCGGCTCCTCCCGCCCTTTGACGATCCCGATGTCGGGATGGTGCAGGCACGCTGGGACCACCTGAACGAGGAGGAGGGGCTCCTCACCCGTTGCCAGGCACTCCTTCTCGACGCCCACTTCTTCTTCGAACAGGGGGGGCGATACCGGGGCGAGCGCTTCGTGAACTTCAACGGGACCGCGGGGATCTGGCGCCGGAGTGCCCTCGAGGAGGCCGGGGGCTGGTCGGCCGACACCCTCACCGAGGACCTCGACCTGAGCTACCGATGCCAGATGAAGGGGTGGCGCTTCGTCTTCCTCGACGAGGTCGGCGTCCCCGCCGAGATTCCGGGCGATGTGGCTTCCCTCGAGCTCCAGCAGAAGAGGTGGTCGCAGGGCGGGATCCAGACCGCACGCAAGATCCTTCCCGAGCTGCTCGCGAGCGATCGCCCGTTGCGCATCCGGTCCGAGGCGGTCGTCCACCTCCTGGGGCACCTCGCGCACCCCCTCACTCTCGCGCTCGGGGTCCTGCTCCTTCCCTCGGCGGTTGCACGGCGGTCCCTTGGCCTCGAGGAGCTCCTCGTACTCGACCTCGTCGTCTTCGCAGGTGCCACCCTCTCCTTCCTCGCCTTCTACACCGCGGCAGGGCTTTGCCGGAGACGACCCCTCGCACGGCTCCTGCCGACCGCGGTCGCGACCCTCGCCCTGGGGGTCGGCCTCACCGCCGCCGTCTCGCGGGCCGTCTTGCGCGGAGTTCGCGGGGGCGACCGTGATCCCTTTGCCCGGACCCCGAAGCGGGGTGGTGGAAGGCAGCGCTACGGCACTCCCTCCCGGCTGGGCGACCTCCTCCTCAAGGGACTCCTCCTGGGGTGGGTCCTGGTCTCGCTCACGGCGGCGATCGCCTGGGGAATCTGGACCTCGGTGCCCTTCCTCCTTCTCTTCGGTTCGGGGTATGCATGGGTCCTTGTCGGGCAGCTCCTGGGGCCGCGCGAGGACGGCGCGGCGTCGGGGGGGGGGCACGCCCGCGGGGAGCAGACCCGGAGTGTGCGGGAACCGAGCTCCGAGGAGCCGGTGGAGGCGGGCCGAGCAGCGGCCCTCATCCCGGCGCTCGACGAGGAGGAGGCCCTGCCGGCGCTCCTCGACGAACTGAATGGGGTCGGTCTCGGGGAGGTCGTGGTGGTCGACAATGGCTCGACGGACCGGACCGCGGAGGTGGCGCGGGCGGGAGGAGCTCGGGTTGTGCACGAGCCGGAGCGGGGCTACGGCGCGGCCTGCCTCGCCGGGATCGGAGCGCTCGCGGAGGGGGGCGACCCACCGGGAGCGGTCCTCTTCCTCGACGGGGACGGTAGCGATGATCCCGCGGAAGCGCACCGCATTCTCGGGCCCCTTGCAAGGGGGGAGGCCGACCTCGTGATCGGGGTGCGGCGAGCACCTGCGGGGGAGGCGGTGCGGGTTCCGCTCCATGCGCGCCTCGGGAACCGCCTCGTGCGGGGTGGGGCGTGGCTCCTGCACGGTGCGCGGATCCGCGACTTCGGCCCCTTCCGCGCCATCCGGTGGGAGGCGCTCGAGGCGCTCGGGATGGACGACCGGAACTACGGGTGGACCCTCCAGATGCAGCTACGGGCGCACAGGGCGGGGCTTCGGGTCCTCGAGGTCCCGGTGGCCCATCGGCCCCGGCGTGCCGGACGCTCGAAGGTCTCGGGGAGTGTGCGTGGGTCGGTTCTCGCCGGCACGAAGATGCTCCTCACCCTCGTGACGGAGCTCCGGGCACCTCAGAAGGGACGGGGACGTCCGGAGCGGGCCGTCGAGGGGTGCGAGATGAGGAGGACGGGACAGGGCGACTCGCGGATCATGCGGGCGAGCAGGCCCCCCACGTGACCGGTGCCCCCCCGGGGGCGGGTGATCCCGAGGAGGAGGAGGTCGGCCCCGGCGGCGCGCTCGAGGATGGCCTCCACCGGGTCCTCGGCGGTGACGACGAGCGCTTCTCCCCGGCCACGGGCCTCGTCCTGGACGTAGCGCCGCAGCGCCGAGGCGGCGCGCGTGGCGGCGTCGCGCGGAGCCTTCGGGTCGATGACGTGCATGAAGGTGAGCGCGTCGGCGCCCTGCCGGGCGAGGGAGCCGATGACCCGGGCGCGGAGGCGGTCGTGGTCGTTCTTCCCGCTGAGTGGGACGAGGACGCTTCGGATCCGGCGCAGGTCGAAGCGATCGGGGGCATGGAGGAGCGCGACCTCGCAGGGGAGTTCGGCGACGAGGTGGTCGAGGGGGTGTGACCCGGAGCCGGCCTGGGCGGCGTGGGCGGCACCCCCCGGGGCCTGCGAGAGCCCGAGGAGAACGCTGCTCACCTGCTGACTCCTCGCGGTGCGCAGGATCTCGCGCCAGGGGTCGGGGCTCACGGTGAGGAGGAGCTCGGTCTCGACTCCTGCCTCGCGGGTTCGCAGGAGGGCATTGCCAAGCGCCGCGTTCCCCTCGGACATCGCGTGGCGGAGCTCGTCCTCGCCGGTCGAGGGGTCGGCGACGATGACCTGGTGCAGGAGCACGCGCCCTACCTGCGGGGGGGCGAGGGCGGCGGCCACGGAGGCGAGCCCGCCCGCACGGGCCGGGTTCGCGAGGGGGACGAGGACCGAAGTGCGGTGGCCCCGGAGCCGGCTGAGCAGGGGGTCTTCGCCCTCGACCCGCGCATCGAGCGCCTCGGCGCGTGCCGCGAGGAAGCCGAGGTAGACGAAGGTCCCGAGCACCGCCCAGACGAGGAGGAGAAGGCTCGCCGTGGGGACGGTCACCGCCTGGAAGGCGATGAGCCCCCCGCAGAAGAGCATCCCGAGCATCGGGACGAGGGGGAAGAGAGGCGTGGCGAAGGCCCCCTCGAGGGCACCCCCGGCGCGGCGGCGGATCTGCCAGGCGCAGAGGTGCGTGAACCCGAAGGTGAGAAGGAAGACGAGGGAGGAGGCGGCGCCTGCGGCAGCCAGGTCGGGGACGATGAGGACGAGGACACCGACGCTCACGCAGACGAAGAGGATCGCCGTCACGGGGGCGCCATGTTTCGGGGAGAGCCGCTCGAGCTGCCGCGGGAGGGTTCGGTGGCGGGCCATCGCCATGACGATCCGCGATCCGGCGAGGAGGTTCGCGCGCAGGGCGGTCAGCGTCGAGAGGATCGCGGCGACGGTGACGAGCCAGAAGCCGAAGCTCCCCAGGTAGCTGCCGGCCGCCACGGCGAAGTAGGTGTCGGGGAGGCGGGCGGCCATCGCGGCGGGCGAGGCCTCGCCGGGGGCGAGCCCCACGCTCGTCACGATCAGGAGAAGGGGAAGGTAGATCGCGAGGGCGATCCCGAGCGAGGTGAACATCGCGCGGGGGAGGTCGCGGCGGGGTTCGCGCGCTTCCCCGGCCACCCCCGCGATGAGCTCGAAGCCCTGCATCGTGATGAAGGTGAATCCCATCGCGGCGATCACCCCGGTGAAGCCGAGCTCCATGAAGGGGGTGAGGGGGGCGAGCGCCTCGGCGGGGCCCCGCTGCAGGATCACGGCGAGTCCGGCGGCGATCAGGACCCCGAAGACGGCGAGCTTCCCGAGGTTCTCGAGCTGCCCTCCGGCCGCTGCGCCCCGGGTCAGCCGGAAGCCGTACGCCCCGGTCGCGGCGAGGGCGAGCATGAGGGTGAGTCCGCGCAGGAGGCCGGTGCCCGGGATCCCTTCGTCCGGGAAGAGGGGGCCGAGGGCACCGACGGCGTAGGCGGCGAAGCCGAGGGCGTAGAGGACCGCGGCCACGATGTGCGCGAAGACCATGATCCACCCGACCCCGAAGGCGGTGCGCACCGAGAAGGTGCGGCGGGCATAGGCGTACTGCCCCCCGTTCTCGGGGAAGGCGGTGGCGAGCTCGGCGAAGGCGGCCGCGGTGAGAAGGGCGATCACCCCGTTCAGGGCGAAGGCGAGGGCGGCCGCGGGACCGGCCTCCGCGACGGCGACGCCCCCAAGGACGAAGATCCCGCCCCCGACGATGGCGGCGACCCCGATCCCCGTGAGCTGCCTGAAGCCGAGGACCCGGCCGGGGTCGGTGGCGCCGGGCACGGGGCCGGATTCCGCGGGAGGGGATTCGGGGCGCGGGTCGGGGCGAGGCTCCGCGGGCGGGCTCATCGGCGGGGGGCGAGTTCGGCGAGAAAGGTGAGCAGGGGCGCGAGCGCAAGGTCGCCCGCCTCGTCGATCACGAGGTGCCCGATCCCGGGAAAGGTCTCGAGGCGGGCTTCGGGGAGTTCGCGCGCGAGGCGGCGCCCGTGGTCGCAGGGGATCACCGGGTCCTCCTCCCCCCAGAGGAGGAGGGTGGGGATGCGCAGCCGGTCGATGCGGGCGGCGAGCGCCTCGGCGGTTTCGAGGCGGACCGCACGTGCGGCCGCAAGAATTGCGCGCCGCCGGCCGAAGTGCTCGAGGGGGATCCGGTAGTCCTCGGCCCGCTCCGGGGTGACGGCCTCCTTCCGGTGCGCGATGCCGCGGAGTCCGGCGCGCAGGGCCGGGCGCGGGGGGGCAAGCGCGAGGAGGAGGTCGCCCACGAGCGGCACCCGTCCGAGCGTCATGAAGGGGGGCAGCTTCTGCGGGTAGATCGCCCCGCTCATGAAAACGAGGCCGGCGGGGGCGTTCGGTGCCCCTTCGTCCAGCAGTTCGAGGGCCGCGAGTGCGATGACACCGGCCCCGAAGGAGTGGCCGACGAGGACAGGGGCGCGGGGGGCGAGTTCGCGCACGAGGGCCGCGATGCGCCGTGCCTGGTCTTCCGGTGCGAGCCCCACGCCTCGCGGCATCGGGGCCTGGCCGAACCCGGTGAGGTCGACATTCAGGACCTCGTGCTTCGCCTCGAGGGCGGGGAGCCAGGGCTGCCAGTAGCGCCCGCTCGCCCCGAACCCGTGCGTGAGCACGAGGGGCGGATCGCCCGCGCCCGATCGGGCCACATGCAGGAGTCGCGGGTTGCCCACCGCGGCCACCGCTCCGCGCTCGCCCCTCACCCCGGTCCCGGAAGCTCGAGGAGCGCCGCCCCCCGCGCCTCGGCCTCTCGCGCGAGGGTCGGGTGGCAGGTGAAGAGGAAGACCTGCCGGTGCTCGGCCACCCCCCGCAGGAGGTCGAGCCCCCGCGCCCGCCGCTCGGGGTCCCAGTTCACGAGGACCTCGTCGAGGATGAGGGGGAGGGGTTCGTTCCCCTCGTCGAGGTGGTCGACCATCGCCAGCCGAAGGGCGAGGTAGAGCTGCTCGAGGGTCCCCGTCGAGAGGGGTTCTCCGGGAGGAAGGGCCCGCGGGAGGTGCTCCCCCTCGAGGGCGATCGGGCTCTCGTCCCCGGCCCCCTGCCGGAGGAGGAAGCGGGTGTAGCGCCCACCGGTGATCGCCGAGAGGTAGCCGCTCGCTCGCAGGAGGAGGTCCGGCTGGTGCGCCTCGCGAAAGCGGTGCTCGGCGGTCCCGATGAGGCGGGCCAGGACGAAGAGGCGGTCCCGCTCCCGCTCGACCTCGCCGAGCTCCTCGCGGAGCGCCTCGATCCGGCCATCGATGAGATCGGCCGTCTCCTGCGCCTCGAGGGTGTGCAGCTCGGCTTGGACCCCTCCGAGCTCCTGGCGGAGGGCCCCCTCCCGCTCCACCGCCGCGGCGAGACGGCGCTCGAGCTCCGCCTCGGTCCAGGCGCCGGGGTCCGGGTCATCGGGCCCGGGCTCGTCACCCGTCCCGGCGAGCGCAGCGGCCTCGTCGCGGAGCCGGGCGAGCTCGCCGCGCGCCCCCTCGAGCTCCCTGCGCGCTCGCTCCAGCGGCCCCTTCGCCGCCTCGGCCGCCTTCCGGCGCTCCCGCGCCCGCTCGAGCCTCCGTCCGGCCTCGGGAAGGGCCTCGATCGGATCGGGCGGAAGGTCGGCCAGCGTCTCGCACCCTGCGACGACGCCTCCGAGCTCCCGGGCCACCTCTGTCCGTGCGGCCTCGAGCCCGCCGAGCTCCTCGCCGAGGCGCCGGAGCTCGAGCGCCCGCTCCCTCAGGGGAAGGA
This sequence comes from Gemmatimonadota bacterium, assembly GCA_007125125.1. Classification (GTDB taxonomy): domain Bacteria; phylum Gemmatimonadota; class Gemmatimonadetes; order Longimicrobiales; family Gaopeijiaceae; genus SLDT01. Next base: position 14,928 of record SLDT01000184.1, read on the forward strand.
GCTCCCGAAGAACCACGGGACGGGGGTCGTCGAGCTGCCCGGCCCGGAGAGGGAGCCCGGCCAGGGACTCCGCGAGGGTGTCGCGCGCCTGCCGGACCCCGGCCTCGGCCTCGGCGAGGCGCCCGCGGAGTTCCTCTGTCCTGCGGCGCCGCAGCTCGATCTCCCGGTGGGCGGCGTCAGCGACTCCCCGCGCCCGCCCGAGCCCCGCCCCCCCGAACGCACCGAGCAGGGCGCCGGCGAGGAGGAGGAGGGCGGCGGGGGTGGCGTGCCCCGCCACGAGGAGGAGGAGCCCGCCGGCAAGGAGGACTCCCCCCGCGAGGGCGAGAAGCCGTGGGCGGAGCTCGGGCTCGGGGGGGGCCGGGGCCGGCTCGCCCGCGAGCTCCTCGAGGCGCTCGCGGAGTTCGTCCTGGCGGGCTCGGGCCCGCTCCAGGCGATCGAGCGCGTCCCGGAAGGCGGTCACGGGGACGTCGGCGAGGGGGCCTTCCGGGGATGCGTCCGGTGACAGGTCGAGGAGGGAGGAGGCCTCGCTCGCGAGCCGGGTCCGTGCACCGGCCACCTCCCGCTCGAGCGCCTCGACGCGGAGTGCCCGTTCGCGCACGAGGGGGGCGCGATCGAGGAGGGGGCGGAGCCGGGCCTCGACCGCGAGGAGCTCGAGGGTCGCAGGGTCGAGCTCGCCCGCCTCCTCCGCGAGTTCGGCAACGGCGTCCTCGAGTTCCGTGATCCGGGTCTCGTGCTCGCGCGCGCGCTCAGAAAGAACCTCGCGTCGGCGGACCCGGCGGAGCCCTTCCTCCAGCGCCTCGCGGTCGCGGGCCAGCGCTTCGAGGGCCTCCCCGAGCTCGCCCGCACGGCGGTGCCGGTCCCGGAGCCGCCGGTCGCCCTCGAGCGCTTCGCGTCTTGCCTGGCGAAGCTTGCGGATTGCCTCCTCGAGCTCCCGGGAGCGGGGTTTCGAGCGCCGGTCGCTCCGCCAGAGCTGGGCAGCGGCCTTCTCCAGTTCGCTCACCGCCTCGCGCGGAGGGCGCAGGTCCGAGCTCCCGAGACCGGTGACGAGCCGGTCCTCGACCGCCTCCCACCCTTCGGCCTCGAGTCCTGCGAGCTCCCCGAGGGTGATCGCGTAGAGCTCCCGGAAGAGCGCGTGGGGGAGGTGGCGCACGAAGGGGAGGGCCCGGTTCGCGAGATCTTCGACCCGTTCGCCCTCGGTGAGTGTCGCGTCGGGGCGGGAGAGGAGGCGGCGCTGGAGCTCGAGGGTGCGTCCCCCCTCGAGGATGATTTCGGCGCGGAGCTCCGGGACCGCCTCGTCCCAGGGAGCAAGGGGATGGGTGTCGCGGCGAGCCGGATAGAAGCCGTGGAGGAGGGCCACGAGCGCCGCGTGGAGGGTGCTCTTTCCGGCCTCGTTCGGCCCGAGTACGGCCACGAGCCCCGGAAGGCGCGCGTCCCTGCCCGCCTCGAAGTCCTTCAGGGGGCCGAAGGAACGGACCGCGATCCGCGTGAACCTCACCCCCGGGCCTCCGGCTGGAGGAGGGTCTCCATCAGGGCGGGCGCCCTTTCCTGCAGGAGCTCGCGAAGGTAGGTGCCCGTGTCGCGCTCTTCGAGTCCGGCGAGCTCCCCGGGCTCGATTCCGAGGAGGGCGGCCGGATCGTCGAGGCGCCCCTCCTCGATCGCTTCGAGGAGTCGGAGAGCCTCGCCGAGGACGTCGACCCGCTCCCGGTGCTCCGCGGGTCGGTGCGAGGGGAGGAGCCCGCTCGTGCGGAGTTCCAGGTCGAGGGCACCGAGTTCGGCACGGAGCTCGGCTTCGAGTTCCGCGAGCTGATCCGGCCGGGCGAGCTCGCTGGCGAGGGGCGAGGGGCCCGTGAGCTCGACGCGGACGATCCATTCTCCCCCCGGGAGGCCGGGGTCGGGCCGCCGCGCCTCCTCCCACCGCCGGGTGATCCGGTCCACGAGTGCTCGCCAGCTACCGAGTTCACGGAGGTCGCCGGCCTCGAGGGTTTCCCACCGGACCCTCGCCAGCTCGACGAAGGTTGCGCGCGCCGGGCTTCCCCGCTCGACATCGACGAGAAGTGCGCCCCTGGCGCCCGATTCCCCGGGATGGCGGCCCTGCGGGTTCCCCGGGTAGTGGACCGCCGGATCGCCCGAGAGCTCCTGCCGAAGATGCACGTGCCCGAGGGCCCAGTAGTCGTACTCGGTCGCAATGAGCTCGTCGAGGCTGGAGGGGGCGTAGCGGTCGTGCGAGTCCGCGCCGCGACTGCGGAGCACCTGGGTGTGGAGGAGAGCCACCTCCGGGAGGGGCCCCGGGGGCCGCGGAAAGGTCGCCGACAGGTCTCTCGCTTCGGCCGGGCCCTCGTGCCCCGCACCGGTGACCCAGCCGATCGGGCGCCCCTCCCGCTCGACCGCCACCCGTCGGGGAGAGGACTCGTCGAAGACCGTCATCCCCTCGGGCCAGGCGATTCCCGCGCGGAGTCCGGCGCCCCGGCCGGGATCGTGGTTGCCGGTCGCGTACAGGGGGTGGATCCCCGCTGCGAGCAGTCGCTCCATCGACTCGACGAGGAGCCGCTCCGAGGGCCAGGAGAGCCGCTCGCCGTCGAAGAGGTCGCCCGCGATGAGAAAGGCGTCGGCGGACTCCCGGATCGCGACCTCGACCGCGTCGACGAGGGCCGCTCGACCCGCCTCGCGGAGCCGTGTGGCCAGCTCTCTGCTCCGCCCCCGGAAGGGGGTGTCGAGGTGGACGTCCGCAAGATGCAGGAAGCGCATGATCCGGTGGGCGGGAGGTGAAGGAGGGTGTGCAGCGGGCCGTTCCGAAACGTAGGTCACCAGGCCGACGGGGCCAAGCGATCCCGCTACCTCTTTACGGGAGCGCGGGCACCCTGTACGATTCGCTCCCATGAGTTCCTCCCCCCATTCTTCCGGGTCCGGCCTCCGAGGGGCCGACACCTGGTGCCCGAGGATCGGTCAGGCTGCGGCTTCGACCGACGCGGGATCCCTCTCCGGACGGCGCGCACGTCCACTTTCGTTCCGATGAGCGACACTTCCGAAACCGCGATCGAACGTCTTCGCAGGGAAGCAGCTTCCTTCGAAGTCGTGGAACGTGAACTCCGCAGGATGACCACCGAGGACCGGGCGGATCTCCTTGCGCGCTTCGCCGCCCTGTTCTTCTCGAAGGCTCCTCCGGAGTTCCTGGCCGAGCGCAGTGCTCCGGTCCTGGCCCGAATGGCGATGTCGACGTTCGAGTTCCTCGAGAGGAGTCGTGCCGAGCGGGTCGATGTCGAGGTGCTGAACCCGGATGTCGACCGGGAGGGGTGGTACGCGCCCGTCACGGTAGTGCGGACGAACGTTTCCGAGCGACCCTTCATCGTCGATTCGATCCGGGAGTACCTGCATTCCCGCGATCTTGCGATCGAGGTGAACATCTACCCCGTGCTCCGGGTCGATCGAGGCGCGGGGGGAGAGGTCCTCGATGTTCAGCCCTCGCGAGGTGCTGCGATGCGCGAGTCTCTCGTGCACTGCGAGATCACCCGGGTGGGTGAGCCGGAGCGCCTCGACGAACTCCAGGCCCAGCTCCAGTCCCGGCTGGAGGACGTCGTGCGCGCCACGGATGACTTCGACGCGATGCTCGACGAGGTCGATCGCACGATCGGAGCCCTCGAGGCAACCGGCGAGCGGTTTCCGGAGCGGATGGAAGAGGTCGAGGAGGTCCGAGCCTTTCTGGACTGGCTGAAGGATGGCGGCTTCGTCTTCCTCGGGTACCGGGGGTACGACTTCGTCGATGCCGATGGACAGCGGGCCGTGGTGGTCGAGGAGGGGTCCGGGCTCGGTGTGCTACGGGACGAGGCGAGCTCGTCCTTCGCGAGTCCCGTGCCCCTCGGGGAGCTGTCGGACCCATTGCGACAGATGGCCGAGGAGGGCCCGCTTCTCATCATCTCGAAGACGAATGCGACCGCTACGGTCCACCGCAGGGCGCGGATGGACTACATCGGCGTCAAGAAGATCGACCGGGAGGGGAGGGTCACCGGAGAGCACCGCTTCATCGGGCTCTTCACATCGAGAGCCTTCTCCGAGAAGGCAGAGCGGATTCCGATCCTGCGGCAGAAGCTGGATCGAATCCTCGAGGACTCGGGTGTCCAGGCGGGGTCCCACGACTACAAGGAGATCCACACGATCTTCAACACGCTCCCGAAGGAGGAGCTCTTCCTGACCTCGCCCGAGGAGATCGGGGCCGACGTGCGCACGGTCCTCACGACCTTCCACTCCGACGAGGTGCGGGTCACGGTGCGCCGGGACCCCCTCCTGCGCGGGGTCGCGATCATGGTGATTCTCGCGAAGGAGAAGTTCTCCGGCGAGGTACGCAAGCGAATCGAAGAAGCCCTTGTGCGACGCCTCGAAGCCGAGGTCCTGAACTACCACCTGGCCCTCGGGGAAGGTGATCAGGCGCGCCTGCACTTCTTCATGTCGACCCCCTCCGAACAGCTCGACGAGCTCGATCCAGGCGAGCTCGAAGACATCGTCCGAACCCTCACGCGGAGCTGGACCGACCGGCTCAGGGAAGGGCTTGAGCGGGTGCGTCCTGCCGAGGAGGCCCGACGGCTCTCCCGGGCATATGGAAGCGCCTTCAGCCCCGAGTACCAGGCGGCGACCGACCCGGACCATGCCGTCACGGACATCCTGGAGCTCGAGGCCATGCGTCTCGAAGAGCGATCGGTCGCGATCACGTTCGGCAACCCCAGGGTGCGCCCTGCGGTCGCCGGAGGGGCCGAGGTGACGGAGCTGAAGCTCTATCTGCGCGATGCCCGACTCATTCTCTCGGACTTCATGCCGATCCTCGAGGATTGTGGTCTGCGGGTCGTCGCCGTGACCCCGTTCGAGGTTCGTGGGGGGGACGTCACCGAAGGAGTGCTCTACACCTTCATCGTACAGGGCCCCGACAGCCGACCCCTCGACATCGAGCGAGTCGGCACGAGGCTGTCCCAGACCATCCTCGCGGTGCGCGAGGGTGAGGCCTCGAGCGACACCCTGAACTCCCTCGTTCTAACGGCGGGCCTCGCGTGGCGAGAGGTCGAAGTTCTAAGGGCCTATGCCTCCTACGGCTTCCAGGTCGGTGCGGTGCCCAGTAGAGCGTCCCTGCCGGAGGCACTCGGGAAGCACCCGGAGCTTGCCCAACTCCTCTTCGAGCTCTTCCGGGTGCGTTTCGATCCCGCCGGCCCCTCCCGCCTCGCCGACCGCCTCGCGGCGGTGGATGCCGTGAGGCGGCAGGTTGATGATGCCCTCTCCTCGGTCACGATCCTGAGCGATGACCGTGCGCTTCGACGTCTTCGCAACCTGATCGAGAGTACGCTTCGGACGAACTACTTTCGCAATGGTGGGAGCGTGCCCACGCGGCGGTCCGGCGGGGTGCCCTTCATCTCGTTCAAGTTCGACTGTGCTGCCCTCGAGGGACCAGCGCGAACCCGCCTCCGCTTTGAGGTCTGGGTGCGGTCGTCGCGAATGGAAGGTGTGCACCTCAGGGGCGCAGCGATTGCCCGTGGGGGGATTCGCCATTCTGATCGACGCGACGACTTCCGCACCGAGGTGCTGGGCCTCGTCCGCACGCAGATGGTGAAGAACGCGGTGATCGTGCCGGCGGGTTCGAAGGGAGGGTTCGTCACGCTGCGGAGCCTTCTTCCCGAGGACATGGCGGCGGAATCGCAGCACCAGTACGAGACGCTGATCCGTGGACTGCTCGACATCACGGACAACCTTCGGGAGGGGGAGCCCGTGCCCCCGGACGGCGTCGTCTGCTACGACCCGCCCGATCCGTACCTCGTGGTCGCGGCAGACAAGGGGACGGCGAAGTTCTCCGACGTGGCGAATGCAGTGGCAGAGGAGTATGCCTTCTGGCTCGGTGACGCCTTCGCCTCGGGAGGGTCGAACGGGTACGACCACAAGGAGGTCGGAATCACCGCGAGAGGCGCGTGGGAGTGCGTCCGGAGGCACTTCTTCGAGATGGGGAAGGACATCCAGGCGGAGCCCTTCACCGTGGTCGGAATCGGTGACATGTCCGGTGACGTGTTCGGTAACGGGATGCTTCTCTCCAGGCAGATCCGGCTCGTCGCGGCTTTCGACCATCGCGACATCTTCATCGACCCCGACCCCGATCCGGAGAGTTCTTATCTTGAACGGGAGCGCCTCTTTGCCCTCGGACGCTCGTCCTGGCAGGACTACGACCAGACGCTCCTCTCGGAGGGGGGGATGGTGATCCCGCGCAGTGCGAAGTCGGTCGAGCTGACCCCGGCGGCTCGAGCGGCACTCGGCGTCAGCGAGGAAGGGCCATTCGATGGGGAGTCCCTGGTCCGGATCATCCTGCAGGCTCCGGTCGAACTCCTCTGGAACGGGGGAATCGGGACCTACGTCAAGGCGAGCTTCGAGACACATGCGGATGCCGGTGATCCCTCGAACGACGCCGTACGGGTCAATGCCAATGCCCTGCGCGCCCTGGTGATCGGCGAGGGCGGAAACCTCGGGTTCACTCAGGCAGCCCGCATCGAGTACGCCCTTCTCGGCGGGCGCACGAACACCGATGCGATCGACAACTCGGGAGGTGTCGACCTTTCGGACCGCGAGGTGAACCTGAAGATCCTCCTGAATCGTGCCATCGAGGACGGCACCCTCAGGCCGGAGCGGCGGAACGAGCTTCTTCGAGAGCTTGCCGAGCCCGTGTCTCGCCTGGTCCTCGAAGACAACCGACTGCAGAGTCTGGCGGTCTCGCTCGATGCTCTCCGGGCCGAGGAGGCGGTTGATGACCTGCGTGACCTCATGTCGGGTCTCGAGAAGATCGGGCTTCTCGATCGGGCGGGGGAGCGGCTCCCCACCTGGGAGGCTCTCGAGGAGCGGCAGGAACAGGGCAAGGGCTTCACTCGCCCCGAGCTGTCCGTTCTGCTCGCCTACGCGAAGCTGCACCTCACGGGCGAGCTGCTTCGCAGCGAGTTGCCGGACGACCCGGCGGTCGAGTCCTACCTCAGGGACTACTTTCCCCCAGCCGCGGTCTCCGAAGCCGGGGTCGAGGCGCTCAGGGGGCACCGCCTTCGACGGGAGATCATCGTCAGCCAGATCACGAACGACCTCGTTGATCTCATGGGTGCCGGGTTCATCTACCGGGTAAGCCGGGGGACCGGGCGCACTCCGAGCGAGGTGGCTCGTGCGTGGTTCATCGCCTCACGCCTGATTGGGCATCGCGAACTACGAGAGCGCTTCCGTGGGCAGCGACCCGCGATGGAGCTGTCGGCCGCCTATCGCTGGGTGCTCGGACTCGGTCGCGTGCTCGAGCGCACGACGCGCTGGATCCTGACGAACGAGAGCGAGGCAAGGCCGACCGGTGATGTGGTTCACGAGAACCTCTCCGGACTCGCCCGGCTGAGGGAGGCCTTCCCGGACCTCGTTTCGGGCGATGACCGCCGGATCTTCGAACGACTCGTGGAGGAACTCGAGAGCGATGGGGCCGAGGTCGGCTTCGCGCGGAACCTGATCACCCTTCGCTTCCTCGACCAGCTTCTGGAAGTTCTTCGGGTCCACAGGCGAACCGGGGCCGACCCGCTGGATGTCGCCCGGATCTTCTACCGAGTGGGCGACCTCTTCTGGGTGACCTGGCTCAGACAATCCATTTTCGACGCGGCAACGGACGATCGTTGGCAGCGTCGTGCAGCCCAGGCGCTGAGCGATGACCTCACCTGGGCCCACCAGCGGATGGTCGCTGCAGGAATCGCGCGTCGGGACGGATCGGGTTCGGTCGATGATGCGGTGGAGACCCTCCTCGAGGGACACAGCCGGGGTGTCGAACGCTACATCGACCTGCTGCGCGAGATCGACGCGGAGGAGCAGGTCACGCTTCCCGCGCTGACGGTTGCCGTGCGAGAACTCATGAACCTCTCCGAGCGGATCGACCCGATCGGAAAGTCGACCTCCGGGGAAGAGCCCTCCTGACCCACTACTTGCGGGCGGCCTCCAGCGCGCGATCGACGTAGTCGTCGACTCGCCCGAGGAGCTCGACCAGTTCCTTTCGGCCCTCGGCGGCCGTGAGGTCACGCGCGAACTGCAGAAGGACGTCCCGCATCGCTTCGTGCCGGCGGTGAGATGCCGCACGGCTTCTGGACCGTGCCCCGCCCTGTCGTGCGCTCCGGCGCCGGCCCTCGCCACGGTCCAGCGTCCGCCGCCGCTTGATCTGCAGCGGAAAGGTGGCATTGAACTGGCGAAGGGAGAGCTGCTTGACGCCCGCGTCGAAGGCCTTCGCCTTTTCGAACAACGCGGAGGTCTCGATGTCGGGGTTCGCCTCAAGCTCCCTGCGGACGAACTCCATCACCTCATCGGGATTCTTCACCATGCCTGGACTCCTGAACGCAAGGGGAACGCCGAGCCGGAAGACCGACCCTCACTCTCAGTGAAGATGCGATGGCGAGTCACCTTCAGTCAATGGTGACCGTCCATACCCCTTCATTCAGCCTGATACGCTGACCCTGTAACCGAAGGTCTCCTCGAAGAGCCTCTTCTTTTGGGAAAGTGCCCAGCGTTCGAGAAGCAGGTCGCCCTTGCCCTTCAGGGTCAGATGGAGGTCCAGTCCCCGGACATCGATCTCCAGATCATCGACGAGTTGGAGGTGTTGACGGTCCAGCGCGTCGGAAAGACGGAGGATGGCCGCGAGCTGATCCACCCGAACCCGCTCCTTCGGGGACAGCCGCATGTACTCCTGATGGTGCGGAAGCGGATGGCTGCGTCGGTGGTACCGGGCAATGTTCCCGACGATGAGATTCTCCGACGGTGAGAGCCCGGGCAGCTCGGATCGGTAGATCAGATACAGGGAATGCTTGTGATGCTTCTTGGCCGAGACGAATGTACCAATGTCGTGAAGGATTGCAGCCGCATGCAACAACTGACGGTCGCGCGAACTCAAGCCGTGCAGGGGTTCGAGAAGCTCGAAGAGTCGCATCGAGAGTCGTCCGACATGAACCCCGTGGGCCTCGTCGAACATGAAGCGTCGTCCGAGGGAGATAGCCGCCTGAACGAGCTCTGCCTCCTGACGCCTCTCATGGCCCTCGTCGGAGGCGAGATCCTGAACCAGATCCAGGAGCACGCCTTCCTTCACGCCAAGACCGGGCACGAGAATCTCGGGCACTCCTGCCACTTCGGCTAGCCGATGATAGACCAGGGCGGCCGGCAGGATCACGTCGGCCCGGTCTTCACGCAACCCGAAACGCTCCATCCGTTCACGATAGGGAAGCCGGGCCAGATGCTGGATCATGGCGTGCAGGTCGGCGGTGGGCAGGTGGGCCACCCCGTCCCCATCGACCCGAGCCGCGGTGATCTCGGCCAGGGTCTCGATGTTGCCACCCGTAGCGATGAACCCCGAAGGCGACCAATACTGAGCAGGAGCGGGGATCCGAAGAATCGAAACGTACTCTTCGAGGAGGCGGCGGAAGCGCCCCGGGTCTCCATCGGCTTCGGCGAGCTCTTCCAGGAGCCGGACGGAGCCCATGGTGTGTGACTCGCTCCAGAGCATCCCGGCATCGTCCACGAGGGACACCTCGACACTTCCTCCTCCCAGGTCCACGAGGATCCACTTGCCGCCGCTCAGGTCGATCCGGGATCCAACCGCGAGGTGGACCAGGCGGGCCTCCTCCCGACCAGTGATCGTCTCGAGCCGGATCCCGCTTTCGCGCCGAATGCGATCCTTCAGAAGGTCCCCATTGTGTGCCTCGCGCACGGCGCTCGTCGCCACGGCACGGCAGTGCGCGATGCCAAGGGCCTCCATGCGCTCGCGAAACGAGACGAAGGCGCGGACGGCCGCGTCCATCGTTTCCGGGGCGAGACGCCCGCGCAGGAAGACCTGGTGTCCGAGGCGAACAGGGACCCGTTCGGACTCGAGGAGGTCGAATCGCGAGGGGCTGACGAACCGGGCCGCCTGGAAGCGGATCGCATTCGATCCGGTGTCCACGCAGGCGACATCGATGGGGAAATGAACGGGCGGGCGACTGGCCTTCGGTGCCGGTGGTGTCACGGATCCCGAACGAGAAGGAGGGAAAAGGTCATTGTTGGGCCCTGGAGCGATCCCGCCTCGATCCATGGCAGTGCGTCCGATCCCAGGGTCAGGCGATATCCCCCCTCGACCCCGATCGCGAGCGCTGGGTAAAGGCGCCACCGAAGCCCCAGACTCGGCTCGAGGATGGCGAAGTTGTCGGTGCCCACCTCCTCTCCGATGAGCGAAGATCGAACACGGGCCGTTCCAGCCGCGAGTAGCACCCCTGCACTCACCCGGTCCACGAGGAGGCCTCCCGAGCTCGTGACCCGCAGCTGCGCACCGCCGTAGCCGAGCGAGAGTTCGGCGCGATCCGGCGAGTCTTTCGGAGACACGCGCAACGGGCGGACACCGAAGAGTGCCTCTCCGCCGAACTCGACCGAGGGTGAGAGGCGCAGCCCTGCCCCCACCCCGACAAGGGGCAGGGTTCCCTCGGCGGCACGCGTCGCACCGGACCGAAGCATGAGGAATCCGCCCACTTCTCGCTCGGCGCCGAGCGAAGGGCCGAGGCGTGGCTGGCTCGCAGCGGGAACAGCACTGGCGAGGAGGCAGAGCCAAAGGGCCCCAAGCACCGGCAGGACGCCGTGTCGCAAGCAGTGCCTCACGTCACCGGATCCGCAGGAGCGTGGCTCGGAGGGAGGGCGGCGGAGAGCGCGTTCCGTCCAGGATCTCGATGGCGCCGCTGCCGCCCGGGTTCAGCGCGAACCGGACATAGGCCGAGCCTCCCGCCGTGATCGTGCGCTGTCGCTCCCCATTCGAAGGGAGACTGACGACGTCGATCGGGTAACCTCCGGAGTCCTGGCCGAGCGCCTGCAGGATCGAGGGGTGGTTCCAGCTTGCGTCGCGGAACCGTGACGGAATTCCGGGAACCCGGGAGTCCGCATAGAGAGAGACCGACCAGTCCGCCATCCAGCCTTCGAGCATCGACTGGCTTCCGACCGCAGAGGCCAGGTTCGCGAAGCCCCGCTGCGTTCCGGTCAGAAGCCCTCGGAAGAAGGGCTCCTCGGCGCCCCCCTTCCGGTCGGCCGCATACCGGAGGAAGTGCCACATTGCACCCCGTGTCGCCACCAGGTCCCGATGGAAGTAGGGGCTGTTGCTCGAAGGCGCCCGAAGGTAGGAGCGAAGGCGGGAGGCGTTCAGAATCTGGTGCTCGTTGAAGGCCGCGACGGCTCGGGCTCCCCCTGCCTGGATCCGGGGTACGTCGAGGTTTGACCGGGGACTCAGCCCGGAAGCGCGGAAGAAGAGCCGCTCCTCTGCCACGTGCGAGAGCCCCTCGTTGAGCCAGATCCGTTCGAAGGTGTTCGGCGCTGGCTGGGGGTTCTCGAGCCTCTTCACCGCGTTGATGAGGTGCTGGAGTTCATGCGCGAGGGTCGAGGGGGTGAATCGCTCCACCTCCTCCCGCGTGTGCGAGACGGATCCCGCCTCCCCATTGGGGTCGGGGACGAGCAGGTAGAGGATCTCGGCCTCGTTCGAGTGCTCGCACCGGTTCAGCCCGCCCGAGGGCTGATCGCGGGGAAAGAGGTCGCGCGAGAAGAAGAAACCGGCCACAAACTGGTTTCCGCCTGCCTGGGCAAGCCGATTCACCTCCTGCGTGAAGAAGAGAATCACCCTGCCATTCGCGTCGATGTCGGAGGGGGAGCCGAACCCTTCCTCCGTGACCGGGGCGACGAGCGTGTCGTACGTGAGGGCGATCGACTGGTAATACGCGGTGTCGAAGCCGCCCGACGGGTTCATCGTATCGGCCACGACAACCGCGCGCTGAGACACGGCCTCGACCCGCCCCGTGCGATAGATCGGGTCGGTGCAGGCCGATTGACTCTGGGCGTTGTACTCGACGAGGCTTCCGACCGCGGGCACGCTCGACGCCGCATGGCTCCGCCGTGACACGGCCGCGGGCTCGCGAGTGCTGGCCGCGCCCACCAGAGGGCCGAGTTCCCGAGCCTCGATCTCCCGCATGCCGAGGTGCTGGGCGTGGTCGATGCTGGGGCCGTGCTCCAGGGGATCGCCCCAGAGCATTCCCGGCTCCCCTCCCGCCCCCGCACGCATCGCGACGTCCGGGCTCCGCTCCTCCGCTGCAGCGGACGAGGGGATCAGGGACGGCTCGGCCCCGGCCACCCGCAGATTGCTCGAGCGAAGCGTGAGGTCCAGGCGCGTCGGGTTCGCGGTGTCGGCCGACGGACCCGTGGCCGCATGCAGCACGAGCACGAACTCCGCGATACCGTCACCGCCCTGCTCCGGGCACAGGAGCCGAGCTGCTGTGCCGGAGACCTGAACGAACTCGCCGACGTCGAGCGGACCGAGGGTCAGCTCGGAGGTGCACTCCGTCGGGACCACTTCGGTCGGGCTGCTCTCGCAGGCCGAAAGCGCTGCGACGGTGGCCGTCGCAAGCAGGGCAGAATAGAGAACTCGCAGGGGAAGCACCGTCAGGAAGAGGACGAGGTTGATGGCGAGAAAGTACCGATCCTCTACCCATGGGGGTGCGCGGAGGGTCCTGCCCCGCTTGCTCTCCCGAGGCTTCGCATTCCCGACCCCTTGCCAAGCGGGCTCCTTGGATCGAGCGTTCGGGGGTCATGATCCACTCATCCGCATGCGAGTACGCGATCCGGGCCCTTACCCACCTGGCCGTGCACGAGGGCGAGCGCGTCAAGCTGAGGGAGATTGCCGAGATCGAGGGCATCCCCGCCCCCTTCCTCTCGAACATCTTCCAACTCCTGTTGGCCGATGGGCTCGTCTCCTCCGCACGCGGGCCGACCGGAGGGTACACCCTCGCGCGTCCGGCCCCCGAGATCCGCCTCCTGGACATCCGAGCCGCCGTCGATGGTTTGCGCGACCTCGAGACCTGTGCCGTCGGACTACCTCGCTGCAGCGATTCCCAGCCCTGCCCCCTGCACACCCGATGGGCTCCGGTGCGCGAGCGGATCCGCGCCTTCCTGACCGAGACAACCCTTGACGCCATGGCGGCTGCCCGGGAAGACGGGAAGCCTGCTGCGACCGATTGATGAACTACTCCATCGTTCCCGACACCACTGTCCCCGTTCCGAGCGAAGGGGACTGGCGCCTCGAGATCCCCGAGTCCCGCCGGCGACCGGTCCGGATCTGGCTCTGGTCGATCGCCGGGATGACGCTTTTGACCCTCATCGTGGGAGGCATCACCCGCCTCACCCAGTCCGGTCTCTCCATTGTCGACTGGGCGCCCTTCATGGGGGTCGTTCCGCCCCTCTCCGAAGCGGACTGGCTGAGGGCCTTCGATGCCTATCGAGCCTTCCCGGAGTATCTGGAACTCCGTCGCGGGATGACGCTTGACGAGTTCAAGTTCATCTTCTTCTGGGAGTACCTGCACCGGATGGTCGCCCGTGCGATCGGGTTCGTCTTCCTAATTCCCTTCATCTGGTTCGCGCTGCGAGGCTACCTCACTCGCCCCCTTGCCCTTCGCACGCTCGCCCTCTTCGGCCTGGGCGCCGCCCAGGGGGCGATGGGCTGGTTCATGGTCCAGAGCGGGCTCGTCGACATGCCCCGCGTCAGCCACTACCGGCTCGCGGCCCACCTCAGCCTCGCCTTCGTCATCTTCGGCTACGCCGTCTGGCTCGCGCGCGACCTCGCCCTCACCCCGGAGCGCACCGCTCTTCCCGCCTCGCTCCGTGCGCTCCTCCGAAAGGGGCTCCTCTGGATTGGCGGGCTCCTCGCCCTACAGATCGTCTGGGGTGCGTTTGTCGCCGGGCTCAAGGCCGGCTTCTACTACAACACCTTTCCCCTCATGGGAGGCGGAGTCTTCCCTCCGGACTTCCTCCGCCTCGAGCCCTTGCTGGTGAACCTCGTCGAGAACCCCTCGGCCGTGCAGTGGGTGCACCGCGTGCTCGGCACCGTGCTCCTCGTCGCCGTTGCCCTCTTCTGGCTCCGACTCACCCGAGCCCCGGGGCTCGACCGTCGATCGCGCACCCTGAACTCGATGTTCGCCGGTCTCATGGGGCTCCAGTACCTCCTCGGTGTCGCTACCCTCCTCCTCGTCGTTCCGGTCTCGCTCGGGGTCATCCACCAGACAGCCGCGATGATCCTCGCGGGGGTGTGGCTCGTCTGGCTCCACCACGTGATCCATCTGGAGGAAGGCACCCCGGCCTCGCTCGGCTTGCCCGGCGGCGCCGAGCGCGTCGGCGCCTCCAGCGCGGGCTCGCCCACATACTGACCGGTGCTGCGGCGGGTCCGGGGCAAGGGCCGCCAGTGATCGGGCTGGGGTCGGGGACTCGTCGGTGGGCTTCGGATGCCGGAACGAGAAGAGGCTCGGCAGGCGAAATGCCATGCCGAGCCTCTTGGGCGGCCGTATGCCACATGGGTCTTCGGTACTAAATCGGGACGGCCGGATTAGCTTCGCTCTGCTCCGCTGATCCGCCGTACTACCTTCTTCCGCCAAGAACCCTAATCGGGACGGCCGGATTAGCTTCGGCTTCGCCTTCGCTGATCCGCCGTACTACCTTCTTCCTCCAAGAACCCTAATCGGGACGGCCGGATTCGAACCGGCGACCCCCTGAACCCCATTCAGGTGCGCTACCGGGCTGCGCCACGTCCCGCGAGTCGAGTAACCTAACCGCACTGGGGTTGCTCCTCAAGAGAGCGGCAAGACGGAACTCCCCCGACACCCCGACTTCCGCGCCGGACCCAACCATCCTCGGCGACCTTCCGGAGGGACTTGCCCTGCGCCTCGGAGGTGTTGACACCCCCCGGAAGCGGGCCTATACTTCGTGTCCTTGATGCGGGGTGGAGCAGTCTGGTAGCTCGTCGGGCTCATAACCCGAAGGTCGCGGGTTCGAATCCCGCCCCCGCTACTTGAAGGGACGGAACGCCGCCCGATGGCGGCGTTTCGGCATTAAGGACACACGGCTCGAAGTCGGGCGCCGGCACGCCGTCGGCAACGAGGAGCCGCAGGGGCAGAGGATGACTCGAGGAGAATCAGGACCGAATCGAGGCTGGACGCGAGGAGCCCTGAGCGGGGCGCCCGAATGGCTGGTGGCCGATTCCTGGTCCGACCCACGCCCTCGGGCGGGAAGGGAGCGGCGATAGCGACCTGACGGTCGAACTCCGCACCCCACCCCGCCCGCCCCGACGAAAACGGGGCCGGGCGTTTTTGTTGGCCAGGTAGCTCAGTTGGTAGAGCACACGACTGAAAATCGTGGTGTCGGCGGTTCGATTCCGTCCCTGGCCATGACAAAGTCGACAGAGTGACCCCGAGAGCGCTCGGGGAACAGAGGTCCGTAGCTCAATTGGTAGAGCACCGGTCTCCAAAACCGGCGGTTGGGGGTTCGAGTCCCTCCGGGCCTGTGAACGAGCGGTTCCCGGCTGGGATGGAAGAACGCGACGTCGGGACGAAGACAGCGCGGGCGAAGAAGGCTCAAAGCCCCCATCGTCTAACGGCTAGGACACCACTCTTTCAAGGTGGCGATCGGGGTTCGATTCCCCGTGGGGGCGCTATTTGACTGTTCGGCGAGCGCGTCGGACGAAAGGGAAGGATGGAGTGACGTCGGCCGGGAGGCCGAACAGCAGGGAAGGGGCTGTAGCTCAGTTGGTTAGAGTGCCGGTCTGTCACACCGGAGGCCGCGGGTTCGAGTCCCGTCAGCCCCGTAG
>SLDT01000188.1 GCA_007125125.1 Gemmatimonadota bacterium
CGAGGTCCTGGGCAAGCCACTCGACTTGCTGTTGCCCCCGGACTCCCGACGCGCGCACCCGGGCCATATCGGGGCCTTTGCCCAGTCCGGGGTGGCGTCGCGTCCCATGGGCGAACGGCGGGCGATCACGGGGCTGCGGCGCTCGGGCGAAGAGTTCCCGGCCGAGGCCTCGATTCTGAAGCTGGAAGTTGATGGTGAACTGGTCTTCACGGTACTCCTCAGGGATGTCTCGGAACAGCGACGTGCCACGGCCGAGCAGCGGTTCCTTGTGGAGTTCGGTCGGGTTCTCGCCTCGTCCCTCGACCTGGACACGACGCTCTCGTCCGTGGCCGACCTCGCGGTTGGTTTCCTGGCGGACTATTGCGTGCTTGACATCTTCGACCCGCTCGAGGGGGTCCGTCGGATCCGTTCCGTCGCGCGGAAGGGCTGTGATCCCGAACCGGCCAGAGTCCTCCAGACAATGGAGCTGGATCGAAGTCAGCCCCACATCATGTCCCGCTGCCTGATCGAGGGGGAACCCGAACTCGTTCGGGACGTCAGCGAAGCGTTGCTGGAGGAGGTGGCCCAGAGTCCTGATCATCTGGCCGCCCTCAAGGCCCTGCGCGCCGTTTCCTGGATCGCGGTTCCGCTGCGCGCAAGGAACAGGGACCTTGGTGCACTGCTCATGGTCGCTTCGGAAGGGCGCCGCCCCTATGACGACAAGGACCTTGAGCTCGCGACCGAGATCGGAGCGCGAGCCGGTCTGGCAATGGACAGCGCCGGCCTGTACTGGGAAGCACGTCGGGCAATCCAGGCACGGGATGACATTCTCGGAATCGTTTCGCACGACCTCGGCAACCCGCTTCAGGCGGTCTTCATCGGTCTGGAGGCGCTCGAGCGCGTTGCGGAGCGCAGTGAGAAGGAGGAGTACTACCTCTCGGCCATGCGGCGTTCGGCCGAGCTGATGCAGCGGCTGATCCATGAACTCCTCGAGGTTCGTCGAATGGAAGAGGGGCGGCTGACGCTTGACCTTGCCGACCATCATCTCGGGGCTCTGGTCAGAGAGGCGCTGGAAGTGATCGACCCCCTGGCTCGGGTGAAGTCAGTGGGCCTGGTCGATCATACGACCGAAGCGGACCTCCCCACGCTCCGCGTCGACGGCGACCGTATCCTCCAGGTGCTCTCCAACCTCATCGGCAATGCCGTGAAGCACACACCGTCGGGGGGTCGCGTCGAGGTCTTCGCTTCGGAGACGGCGGAGGGGGTTCTCGTGTCAGTTCGAGACACGGGACCCGGGATAGCCGCCGAGCACCTGTCTCAGGTCTTCGAGCGTTTCTGGAGAGCAGAGCGATCCGGTGGGAAAGGGATCGGTCTCGGGCTGGCGATCGCGAAGGGAATCGTCCTCTCGCACGGCGGGCGCATCTGGGTCGAGAGCACGGAGGGAGAGGGTAGTTGCTTCTCCTTCCTGCTACCCGTCGCGGGAGTTGGTTCCGTCGTGCCCGGCAGGAGCTGACGACGGACATGGATGGAGACCTCGGCCCGGTTCTCCTGCGGCTGGCTCTGGCCACGGGAATCGGGCTTCTTGTGGGCTTGCAGAGGGAGCAGGCAGAAGGTCGAGTGGCGGGCCTTCGGACGTTCGCGCTCACGGCGCTCCTGGGAGCCATTTGCGCCCTGCTCTCGGAACCGGCCGGGGCCTGGGTTCTGCCCGCGGCGATCCTGGCCCTTGCCTCCCTCGTCATCCTCGGGAACATCGCCAAGCTGCGCGCCGGGCTGCAGGACCCCGGCATCACGACAGAAGTCGCCGTTCTCCTGACCTTCGTGATCGGAGCATACCTCATGATCGGCCGTGTGGAGGTCGGGATCGTGAGCGGAGGGGCGCTCGCCGTCCTCCTGCAGTTCAAGGACCGTGGTCACCGCCTCGTCCAACGCCTCGGCGACCGGGATGTGGCCGCGGTCATGCGTTTCGCCCTTCTGTCCCTGGTGATCCTCCCCGTTCTTCCGAACCAGACCTACGGCCCGCTGGACGTCCTGAATCCCAGACAGATCTGGCTCATGGTGGTGCTGATCGTCGGAATTGGCTTCGCCGGCTATCTGGCCTACCGATTCCTGGGAGAACGGGCGGGAACCCCGCTGTCCGGCCTTCTCGGCGGCGCAATCTCGAGCACCGCGACGACCGTCAGCTACGCCCGGCTGGGAAGCGGGGAGGAAGCCAGCCAGAGAGCCGCAGCGCTCGTCATCATGATCGCCTCGGCAGTCGTGTTCGTGCGCGTTCTCGTCGAGATCGCCGCAGTCGCGCCGGCATCGCTCCGGACCGCCGCGCCGCCGATTGTCGTGGTTCTCGCCGGCTTCTCGCTCGTATCCTTCGTGGCATGGCTTCGACTCGGTCGTGACCCTGAGGCGGCAGCACCGATGCCCGACCAGCGGAACCCAACGGAACTCGGTCCGGCCCTCGTCTTCGGTCTTCTCTACGGAGTGATCCTGCTTGCCGTGGCCTGGGGCGAAAGCCGCTTCGGGGATGACGGGCTCTATCTGATCGCGGCGATCTCCGGGCTCTCGGACATGGATGCCATCACCCTTTCTGCAGCGGAGCTCTACCGACAGGGTCGACTGGAAGCCGGAGCCCTTTGGCGGGTGGTGCTCGTTGCGTCGCTGTCGAACCTGGTCTTCAAGCTCGGGGTTTGCGCGGTCCTCGGGGGGAGGAGACTCGTGCGCCACCTCCTCCCCCTGTACGGCGCAGGTGCCGGCATTCTGCTCCTCGTGCTGGTTCTTTGGCCCTGACGCGGGTCACTCGGTGGCAGCCCTTCGCATGGCCAGGACCGGGAGGTTCGAGGCTCGGATGACCTTGTCCGCGACGCTCCCGAGCACGAAGCGACCCACCCCACCCCCCCCCCGCGCACTGAGTGC
>SLDT01000207.1 GCA_007125125.1 Gemmatimonadota bacterium
CGGCGCCCGCCGGGGACGGCGAGCTGCGTCCCGCGGTGCGCGGGCTCTGGGTCGTGCGCACGGCCCTCGTCCATCCCGACTCGGTGCGGGCCGTCGTGGACCGGGCCGAGGCGGCGGGCTTCAACACCCTTCTCGTCCAGGTGCGGGGGCGGGGCGACGCCTGGTACCGATCCTCGCGCGAGCCCCGGGGCGCCCCCCTAGAGGGCATGGCCGCCGACTTCGACCCACTGGCCCTTATCCTCGAGGAGGCGCGCCCCCGCGGGATCGCGGTCCATGCCTGGATCAACGCGCACCTCGTGGCCGGGGTCGCCTGGCTTCCTCCGGACCCCCTCCACATCATTCGTCGCACCCCGGAGTTCCTCGCGGTCCCGCGCGAGCTCGCTCCGGCGCTCTTCCGGGTCGACCCACGGCACCCCTCCTACCTCCAGGCGCTCGTGGAGCATGCCCGCCTGAACCCCGATCGGGTCGAAGGGCTCTACACGAGCCCCTTCGTGCCGGGCGCCGTCGACCACCTGACCGCCCTCGCCGCGGAGCTCGTCATGGGATACGACCTCGACGGGCTCCACCTCGACTACCTCCGCCTCCCGGGGCGGGAGTACGACCATGGGAGGGCCGCGCTCGAGGCCTTCCGCGCGCGGGAGCGGGGGCACCGGGCCCCGGCCGAGACCAGGCGGGCCGAGGAGGGGTGGGCCGCCGGGGACCCCTTCGCCTACGTGGACGCCTTCCCCGGGGCCTGGCACGACTTCCTGCGGGAGGGGGTGACGGAGACCCTCGAGCGGGTGCGGGGCGAGGTGCGGCGGGTCCGCCCCGGGCTCCCCGTGACGGCGGCCGTCTTTCCCGACCCGGTCGACGCGCGGGAGCACCGCTTCCAGGACTGGCCATCGTGGCTCGAGCGGGGGCTCCTCGAGGCGGTGGCGCCGATGAGCTACCAGCCCTCGGACGAGCGCTTCGCGCGCGCGCTCGAGACCGCGACGGGGGCGGGGGGAAGGGAGCGGATCTGGGCGGGGATCGGAAGCTGGCTGAACGACTTCGAGGGAGCGGTGCGCAAGGGTCGCCACGCCGCCGGGGCGGGGGCCGGGGGGCTCGTGCTCTTCTCCTACGACTGGGCCGTCGGGCCCGAGGGCGCCGCCCTCGCGGGGGGCGACTACCTCGGGCGCTTCGGCCGGGAGGTCTTCAGGGTGCCTGTGGAGGAGGGGGAGCCTGGCCGGTAGCGGGCTCCGGGATCCCTTCTCCCGGATCCTTGCCGAAGAAGCGGAGGGCGGCCCAGAGGAGGACGAGCCCGAGGAGGATCGACCAGACCGGGTGGATCCACTCGGCGGCGGCGGGGATCTCCCCGACCGCGAGGGCGACGACGGCGACGAGGAGGGCGTAGGGGAGCTGGGTGCGGACGTGGTCGACGAGGTCGCAGGCCGAGGCCATCGAGCTGAGCACGGTGGTGTCCGAGATCGGGGAGCTGTGATCGCCGAAGACCGCGCCCGCCATGACGGAGCTGATCGTCCCGAGGAGGATCGCGTAGTGCTCACCCCCCGCGAAGCCGACCCCGGCCCCCATCGCGACGGCGAGGGGGATCACGACGGGGAAGAGGATCGCCATCGTGCCCCAGGAGGTGCCGGTCGAGAAGGCGGTGAGGGCGGCGATGATGAAGACGAGCCCGGGGAGGATCGCGAGGGGGAGGGTGTCCTGGAGGAGGGAGGCCAGGTAGGGACCGGTGCCGAGGTCGCCGGTGACCCCGCCGAGCCCCCAGGCGAGGACGAGGATGATGACGGCGAGGAGCATGGACTGGATCCCGTTCAGCCAGGCCTGGAGGGCCTCCTTGACGCTCAGGATGCGCTGGCCGGTGACGAGGGCGATCGCGACGGCGCACCCCGCGAAGGAGGCCCAGAGGAGGGCCATGAAGGGGTCGGCGTCGCCGATCACGTTCACGATCGTGCGGTCGGCGGGGTCGAGGCCGGCGGCGCCGGTGCCCCAGAGGGCGGCGAGGGCGACGACGATCACGGTGAGGACGGGGACGGCGGCGTTGTACCAGCGGTGCGGTGCGTCGGCCGGGGGCTGCAGCTCCTCGGAGGTGGGATCGGCGGCCGGCATCGCGCCGGGGCGGATGAGCCCTCCTCCCGAATGCGCGCGCCGCTCGGCGTGGTACATGGGGCCGAAGTCGCGCTTCATCACGATAACCATGAGGACGAAGGCGAGGGCGAGGATCGGGTAGAAGAGGTAGGGGATCGAGTGGAGGACGACGAGGAAGGCGTTGTCCGAGCCGGCCTGGAGCTGCTCGGCGAGGACGGGGTCGTCCGTGCGCTCGGCGATCCCTCCGAGGGCATCGCGGACCTGGGTGATCTGGAAGCCGATCCAGGTGGTGACGACCGCGCTCACGGCGAGGGGGGCGGCAGTGGAGTCGACGATGTAGGCGAGCTTCTCGCGCGAGATGAGAAGGCGGTCCGTCATCGGGCGGAGGGCGTTTCCGCGGATGAGGGTGTTGGCGTAGTCGTCGAAGAAGATGAAGACGGCGGAGGCCCAGGTGAGGAGCTGGCCTCGCTGGCGGTTCGTGGCGAGGCGCTCGAAGACCTCGACGATGCCCTGTGTGCCCCCGCTGCGGGCCATGACGCCGACCATGCCCCCGAGGAGGAGGCTGAAGACGATGATCGCCATGTGGTCGGGATCGATGAGCGCTTCGATGAGCACGTCGAGGGAGCCGGCGGTCCCGGCGAGGGGCCCGAAGTCGGCGAGGAAGAGGGCGCCGATCCAGACGCCGGCGAAGAGGGAGAGGACGACCTCGCGGGTGAGGAGCGCGAGACCGATCGCGACGAGGGGGGGAAGGAGGCTGAGCCAGCCCGGCTCGATGTGGATCGGCATGAGGGGGGGTCCCGGTCTGTGGTGGTCGTCCCG
>SLDT01000274.1 GCA_007125125.1 Gemmatimonadota bacterium
GTGCCCGCGTCGTGGCGGCCCATGAAGGCGAGGGAGGCCGCTTCGGCCGCCTCCCACCCGCCCCGCTCGACCTCGGCCCGGGCCTCGAGCAGAAGCGCCGCCGCGCTTCCGGGAACCCGGGAAAAGCGCTCACGGACAAGGCCGGCCCGCTCGATGGCACCGCCGGCGTCACCCCGGGCCAGCGCCTCTTCGCCCTCCGAGAGCAGGCGTGCTGCCTCGGCCGCGCTCGATGGGTCCGTGTCGGGCGGCCCGGCTTCGATGGAGGGCCCTTCGAGCGCGGGGAGCACGGGCGCCGGAGGATCAACCTCTCCGAGCTGGCACCCTCCGAGAAGGACGAGGGTGGCAAGAAGGATGGAGGCACGGCGAGGCCGCCCGGTACTGGAAGCTACCGGGCGGCCTCGCTTCGCTGTCGAAACCTTCGTCACGACCGCGGTCCTCCGAATGAGAGGGTTGATCGAGGGAGAATCAGCTCTCCGCTTCGGCGGGCGACTCGACCTCGACCTCGTCCGCTCCGTTGCTTGCAGACGGTTCCGCGTCGGCCTCGACCTCGACCTCCGCCTCGGTCACCTCTTCGGCCCCGTCCCGCCCGGCGATGCGCTCGGGTGCGGTCGTCACCTCGAGGACGATCCGCCGGTTGTTCGCATCGGATTCGAGGACCTTGAGGTCGACCGCGTCGCCCTCCCGGTAATACTCCTCAATCCGCTCGGAGTGCTCGAGGGCGGCGTGCGAAGCGGGCACGAAGCCCTCGATCTCGTCGCCAAGGTCGACGACCACTCCCTTGTCCTGGACCCGAGCCACGGTCCCCGTGCACTCGACGCCGGGAGCGAACCGCTCCGTGATGTAGGGCCACGGATCATCCTCGAGCTGCTTCATGCCGAGCGAGATACGCTTGTTCTCGGAGTCGATGTCGAGGATCAGCACCTCGATCTCGTCGCCCTTCGAGACGATCTCGGAGGGGTGCTCGACCCGCCGCGTCCAGCTCATGTCCGAAACGTGCACGAGCCCGTCGATCCCCGGCTCGATCTCGACGAAGGCACCGAAGGTGGTGAGGTTGCGCACCGTCCCGACGAGACGCGTGCCCGTGGGATGCTTCATCGGGAGGGAGAGCCACGGATCTTCCTCGATCTGCTTCATTCCGAGGGAGATCTTCTCCTCGTCGGAATCGACCTTGAGGACCACTGCCTCGATCTCGTCCCCGATCTCGACCAGCTTCGAGGGGTGCCGGACATTGCGCGTCCAGGACATCTCGGAGATGTGGACCAGCCCCTCGACCCCCTTCTCGAGCTCCACGAAGGCCCCGTAGTTCGTGATCGAGACGACCCGCCCGCGGACCCGCGCACCGATCGGGTACTTCCGGTCGATCTCCGTCCACGGATAGGGCAGGAGCTGCTTCAGTCCGAGAGAAATGCGCTCCCTGTCCCAGTCGATGTCGAGAACCTTCACATCGAGCTGCGACCCGATGCTCACGACCTCGGTCGGGTGGCCCACCCGCCCCCACGACATGTCCGTGATATGCAGGAGACCGTCGAGCCCCCCGAGGTCGATGAAGGCGCCGAAGTCGGTGATGTTCTTCACCGTGCCCTCGCGCACCTGCCCGACCATGAGCTCCTTCACGAGGAGGTTGCGCTTGCTCTCGCGCTCGTCCTCGAGGATCACCCGCCGCGAGACGACGATGTTGCGCCGCCGCTTGTTCAGCTTGATGATCTTGAACTTGTACGTCTCGCCGATCAGATCCTCGATGTTCGGCACCCGCCGCAGCGCGATCTGCGAACCCGGGAGGAAGGCATCCACGCCCATCAGGTCGACCGTGACCCCACCCTTGATCTTCCGCGAGAGCACACCCTTGACCGGGCGATCGGCCTCGTGGGCCTCCCGGATCTTCTCCCAGACCCGCAGGAAGTCGGCCTTGCGCTTCGAGAGGACCACGATCCCGTCGTCGTCCTCGAGGCTCTCGAGAAGGACCTCGATCTCCTGGCCGATCTCGAGGGTCTCGGGATCCTTGAACTCGTCGAGGGGAACCGACCCCTCGCTCTTGAAGCCGAACTCGAGGATGACCGAGTTCTCCGTGACCTTGAGGACGCGGGCCTCGACGATCTCGCCCTCCTTCACATCCTGGAGGTCGTCGGCAAACTCGCCGAGCAGCGCGGCGAAGTCGTCGCGCGAGATGTCCATCTCCTCCTCTCCATAGGGATCCATGGAGAGTTCCGGCGAGATGCCGACGCGGGGGGGGGCCTTCTCGAGTTCCTCGGGCTCCACGGTCATGATCGCGGAGGGGTCGTCCACCATTTCTTCGAGACTGGAGCCGGCGGACTGGGTGGCGGGGTTCTGATCACTCATGGGGGGATGAAGCCGTTTTTGTCTCTCGCCTGGAGCAGGGCCGCTCCGGACGAGGCCTGTGGGCGCGCGGTAGCGGTACTGCCGGCCGCCGGGCCCGGGTTGGAATTGTGCGGTCAGGAATCGAGAAATCCGCCGAACCGCGGCCTTCCCAATCGCCTGCCCGTTCATGGACAGACATGGAGTTTACCGTACTACCCGGCCACAGGTCAAGGTGCCGGTCCTGCAGGCCCGCGGAGGGCCCGGGCCGCCTCCACGATCCGCTCGACCTGCTCCTCGAAGGCGAGGTCGGTCGTGTCGAGTTCGAGCGCACCCTCGGGCCTTCGAAGGGGGGCCACCTCCCTTCCCTCGTCGCGCGCATCCCGTCGAGCCAACTCCCGCGCCTCGGCCCGGACCGCCCCCGGCCCCACGGGGCGCTCGTCCTGCAGCAGCCGCCGCCGCGCCCTCTCCTCGACCGATGCCGTCAGGAACACCTTCACGTCAGCCTCCGGGAGCACGACCGTGCCCATGTCCCGCCCGTCGGCCACCAC
>SLDT01000152.1 GCA_007125125.1 Gemmatimonadota bacterium
CCCCGGTTCCTTCTCCTCGCGCAGAGCGGTAGAATACCCTGACCATGGACGAAGCCCTCTCCTACGAATCCCGCCTTGCACCCGCGCTCGCCGAGGTGCGACAGGGCATCGAGCGAGCCTGTGAACGAGTCGGTCGGGACCCGAAGGAAGTCCGGATCGTGGCGGTCACGAAGGGACACGGGGAGGGGGCGATCGAAGCGGCCCTGGCTGCGGGTCTTCGCGACCTCGGGGAGAATCGGATCGGCGCGCTCGGGGAGCGCGTGCCACGGTTCGCCGACCATGGGGAGTTGCGCTGGCACATGGTGGGGCACCTCCAGAGCCGGAAGGCCCCGCAGGTGCACGGCCTCGTGCGGCTCCTCCACTCCCTCGACTCCCTTCGCCTCGGCGAGCGGCTGGACCGGAGCCGGCCCGACGCTGCGGACCCGCTCCCGGTCCTGGTCCAGGTGAACACCTCGGGCGAGGAGGCGAAGTACGGGTTCACCCCGGATGCCTTCCGGCGGGAACTGCCCGAACTCCTTGCCCTCGGTGGCCTCCGGATCGAGGGACTCATGACGATGGCGCCCTTTACCGCCGACGAGGGGGTGGTCCGGACGACCTTCCGCCGGCTGAAGGAGCTGCACGAGGAGGCGCTCCAGGGGGATTCCGGCTACGCGGGACGGGAGCTCTCCATGGGCATGTCGAACGACTGGGAGATCGCCGTGGAAGAGGGGAGCACCCTCCTCCGCCTTGGAACCGTCCTCTTCGGGGAGAGACCGGAATGATCGATCTGACGCCGCTGGATGTCCGAAAGAAGCGCGGGGACTTTCGTCGTGGCCTGCGAGGGTACGAAGCTGCCGAGGTGGACCAGTTCCTCGAACTCGTGGCCGCTCGAGTCGAGGAGCTGGTGCGGGAAAACATCTCCCTGAAAGAAGAGAGGGATCGCCTCGCGGAACAGGTGCGCGAACAGGAGGGCCGCCAGAAGGCGGTCCAGGAGGCCCTCGTCAGCGCTCAGGAGCTGCGCGAGGAGCTGCGCGAGCGGGCCGAGCGGGAGGCCGACCTCCTCGTGCGAGAGGCCGAGTCCGAGGCGACACGGCAGCGGCGCGAGGCCGAAGACGACGCGCGGGCCCTCCTGCGCACCGCCGAGGAGACCGCCAGGACCACGGAAGAGGAGGCTCGCGAGAAGGCGCGAGCGACGGTCGAAGAGGCCGAGGCACGGCTCGACGAGCTCCAGGCGGAGTTCCGTGAGCTCCGTCGCCGGCGTGAGCGCTTCGCCCGCAACTTCCGCTCCTTCCTGCAGCGGGAGCTCGAGGCGCTCGACGACCCGGAGACAGGGGCCGCCGGGGTCCCGGCTGATCCTGCTGGCCCCGTCGACCCTGGCGAGCCCGCTGGCCCCGTCGACCCGGACGAGCCCGCCGACCGTGCCGACACCGAACCCGCCGACTGACTTGCCGACTGACCTGCCGATGAGCTACCCCACCCCGCCCGACACCCTCCTCGAACTCGAGGACGACGTCCTTCGGCACTGGCGCCGGGAGAACCTCTTCCAGCGCACCCTCGAGGCGACCGCCGAGGGCGAGCCCTTCGTCTTCTACGAGGGGCCTCCGACCGCGAACGGGCGGCCCGGGCTCCACCACATCATCTCGCGCACGATCAAGGACCTCGTCTGCCGTCACCGCACGATGAAGGGGCACAGCGTGACCCGGATCGCGGGGTGGGACACGCACGGGCTCCCCGTCGAGATCGAGGCCGAGAAGAAGCTCGGGATCTCCGGCAAGCCCGAGATCGAGGAGGTCGGGATCGAGGTCTTCAACCGGGTCTGCCGCGACTCCGTCTTCACCTACAAGGAAGACTGGGAGAACCTCTCCGAGCGCATCGGCTACTGGCTCGACTACTCGCGTCCCTACGTCACCTTCCACGCCGAGTACATCGAGTCGGTCTGGGCCATCCTCCGGCAGCTCTCCGAGCGTGGGCTCCTCTACCGCGGCCAGAAGTCCGTTCCCTACTGCCCGCGCTGCGGCACTGCGCTCTCCTCGCACGAGGTCGCCCAGGGCTACGAAGAGGTGAGCGATCCCTCCCTCTACTTCGCCTGCGACTGGGTCGACGACCGGGGGCGCCCCGACCCCGAGGGGCGCACCTTCCTCGTCTGGACCACCACCCCCTGGACCGTCCCGTCGAACACCGCCCTCGCCGTGCGCGGGGACCTCGACTACGCCGAGGTCGCCTGGGGCGAGCGCCGCGTCGTTCTCGCCGAGGCCCGCGTCGCCCCCCTCTTCGGCGACGGCACCCCCATCCTGCGCAGGTGGAAGGGCTCCGAGCTCGTCGGCACCCGCTACCGGCGCCCCCTCGACCTCGTCCCCGCCACCGACGAGGAGGCTGCGCGCGCCTGGAAGGTCGTCGACGAAGACTTCGTCTCGGCCGACGACGGGACCGGGATCGTGCACATGGCCCCCGCCTTCGGCGCCGACGACTACGCTGCCGGGGTCAGGCATGACCTCCCCCTCTTTCGCCCCGTCGACGATCGGGGCTGCTTCCGCGAGGAGATCGACATCGTCGGGGGGCTCTTCGTGAAGGAGGCCGACCCGCTCCTCGTCGAGGAGCTCCGCCGCACAGGCGGACTCTTCCGCATCGAGGAGACCCTCCACAGCTACCCCCACTGCTGGCGCTGTCAGTCGCCCCTCATCTACATGGCGCGCGACTCCTGGTTCGCCGCCACCTCGACCCTCAAGGACCGCATGCTCGAACACAACGAGCGGGTCCAGTGGCACCCCCCCGAGGTCGGGAGCGGGCGTTTCGGGGAGTGGCTCGCGAACAACGTCGACTGGGCCCTCTCGCGCGAGCGGTTCTGGGGCACCCCCCTCCCCGTCTGGGTGAACGACCGAGACCCCTCGGAGGTCGAGTGGATCGGCTCCCTCCAGGAGCTCGCCGAGCGCGCCGGCGAACTCCCCGAGGACTTCGACCCGCACCGTCCCTTCATCGACGAGGTGACCTGGCCCGCCCCGAGCGGCGAGGGCACCATGCGCCGCGACCCCGCCGTCCTCGACGTCTGGTTCGACTCCGGCGCCATGCCCTACGCCCAGTGGCACTGGCCGCACGAGAACGACGCGCTCTTCCGCAGCCACTTTCCCGCCGACTTCATCTGCGAGGGGCTCGACCAGACCCGGGGGTGGTTCTACTCCCTCATGGCGATCTCGACCATGCTCGGCCTCGGCCCCGCCTACCGCAACGTCATCGTGAATGGCCTCATCCTCGATGCCGACGGGCAGAAGATGTCGAAGTCGAAGGGGAACACCGTCGACCCCTGGGAGGCGATCGGGGAGTTCGGCGCCGATCCCCTGCGCTGGTACCTCGTCACCGCCTCGAACCCCTGGGTCGCCAAGCGCTACGACCCCGACGGGGTCCGCGAGGCCGCCCGCAAGTTTTTCGACACCGCGCTGAACAGCTACCGCTTCTTCGCCCTCTACGGCAACGTCGAAGGGTGGAAGGCAGGCGAGGGCGACCCACCCCCCGCGGAGCGCCCCCTCCTCGACCGCTGGCTCCTCTCGCGGCTCCACTCGACGGTGCGCGAGGTCGGGCGCGAGCTCGACGACTACCAGATCACCCGGGCCTACCGGCTCGTCACCGACTTCCTGAACGAGGACCTGTCGAACTGGTACGTGCGCCGCTCGCGCTCGCGCTTCTGGGGCAAGGGCGACCCCGCCAACGGCCGCGCCGCCTTTGCCACCCTGCACGAGGCGCTCCTCGCCGTCACCCGCCTCGTCGCCCCCGTGACTCCCTTCTTCGCCGACTGGCTGCACCGGGCGCTCGCCGGGGGAGACTCCGTCCACCTCGCCCCCTTCCCCCGGGCCGACGAGACCCTCATCGACCGCCGGCTCGAGGAGGAGATGGCCGCCGTGCGCGCCCTCGTCTCCCTCGGCCGCTCGGCCCGCGAGGAGGTCCGGATCCGGGTGCGCCAGCCCCTGCGCCGGATCCAGGCGGTCCTCCCCGGAGGAATGCGTCCCCGCGCCGAGCTCCTCGAGCTCCTCCGCGACGAGCTCAATGTGAAGGAGGTCGGCTTCATCGACTCCGCCGCCTCCCTGGTGAGCCTGCTGGCCCGCCCCGACTTCCGGGTCCTCGGGCCCCGCTTCCAGCGTCATGCCCAGGAGGCCGGCAACGCGATCCGCGCGCTCGACACCGACGCGCTTCGCCGCTTCGCCGCCGGGGACCCCGTCACGATTGCCGTCGACGGGGAGGAGGTTCCCCTCGAGGAGGGGTGGTTCGAGGTCGCCGAGGAGGCGGCGGGCGAGCTCGTGATCCGTAGCGAGGAGGGAGCCACCGTCGCGCTCGACCCGACGCTCGACGAGGAGCTGCGCACCGAGGGGATGGCGCGCGAGCTCGTGAACCGGATCCAGCGACTCCGCCGCGATGCCGGGCTCGAGATCACGGACCGGATCCGGCTCCGCGTCGAGGGGCCCGACCGGGTCGGGCGCGCGGTCGACCTCTTCGGCTCGTTCATCGCGGGCGAGACCCTCGCCGTCGAGCTCGTGCACCGGGAGCAGGACGTCCCTGACGCCGATTCGGCCGAAAGCGACGGGGGTGTCGCCGTTCTCGCCGACGAGGTCGACGGGGTCCCGGTGCGGCTCGCGCTCGAACCCGTCTCCGGCGCGTGAGGTCGCGAGCGTGAACGAGCGCGCCGCCCCCGCCCGCGAGCACCGCCTCGTCGTCCCCGCAGACGACGAGGGGGCGCGCCTCGACGCCTGGCTTGCCGGGCACCTCGAGCTCTCGCGCACCCGGATTGCCCGCCTCGTCGCCGAGGAGCGCGTGCTCCTGAACGGGAGCGTTCCCCGCAAGGCAGAGCCGGTCCAGGCGGGCGACGAGGTCGTCGTGCGCGTGCCGGCGCCCGCGCCCACGGCCCTCGAGCCGGAAGACCTTCCTCTCGAGATCGTCCGGGAAGACGAGCACCTCCTCGTCGTGAACAAGGCGGCGGGGATGGTCGTGCACCCGGCGCCGGGGCATCGGACCGGTACGCTCGTGCATGCGCTCCTGCACCATGTGCGCGACCTCTCCGGGATTGGTGGGGAGCTGCGTCCGGGGATCGTGCACCGGCTCGACCGGGACACCTCGGGGCTCCTCGTCGTGGCGAAGAGCGACGAGGCCCACCAGGGGCTCGCCGACCTCCTCCGGCGGCGAAAGATGCGACGCCTCTATCTCGCCGTTGCCTGGGGGCACCTCGACGCCCCGATGCTCCGGGTCGACGAGCCGATCGGGCGTCACCCGAGCGACCGCACCCGAATGGCGGTCATCCAGGGCGGGCGGCGTGCCGTCACCCATCTGAGGGTGCGGGAGCGCTGGTCCGGGGCCGAGCTCCTCGACGCGGGGCTCGAGACCGGGCGCACGCACCAGATCCGGGTGCACCTGCACCATCTGGGGCACCCCGTCGTGGGTGACCAGACCTACGGCCCCGGGTGGGAGCGGGGAATCGCGGGGCCGAACCGGCACTGGGCCGCCGGGCTCGCCCGTCGTGCGCCCCGACAGCTCCTGCACGCCCGCCTCCTCGCCTTCACGCACCCGATCACGGGAGAGTCCATTCGACTCGAGGCGCCCCTCCCGGACGACTTCCGGACAGCGGTCGACTGGGCGCGGGGTGATCTCGACGGGGCTCGCCGGGTAGGGAACGACGAGGGCTCGACCTGAGGAGCCCCGAGACCGCAGCGAACGAGCGATGGAACTGGATCCGAGACTGACCTTCGAGAGCCTTGTCGTGGGCCCGGCCAACCGGCTGGCCGCGGCAGCCGCACGGCGTGCGGCCGACTCTCCGGGACGGGGCTACAACCCCCTGTTCTTCTATGCCTCGTCGGGCCTCGGGAAGTCGCACATCCTGAATGCGATCGCGCTGCGCTCGAAGCGCCAGATCGACGAGGACTCCGTCGTGCTCCAGCCCCTCGAGGTCTACCTCGGCGAGCTCACGCGGGCGCTCGAGGGCGGCGAGGTCGACGCACTGATCGGGCGGTACTCCCGCATCTCCGTCCTTCTGCTCGACGATATCCAGTTTCTCGCGGGCCAGCGCCAGGCCCAGGAGATGCTGCTCCGCATCTTCGATGCCCTGACCGGACGCGGAGGCCAGGTCGTTCTCGCCTCGGACCGCCCGCCTTCCGAGATCGACGGGCTCGACAGCCGGCTCCTCTCCCGCTTCTCCGGGGGGCTGATCGTGGACATCGGTCAGCCCGACCTCGAGACGCGCGTCGCGATCCTGCGAAAGAAGGCAGCGGAGCGGGGAAGCGAGCTCGCTGACGGAGTGGCCGAGACTCTGGCCCGGTTTCCCGTGCGCAACGTCCGGGAGCTGCAGGGGGCGCTGAACCGGGTCCTGGCGGTCCAGGAACTCGAGGGCGGACTCGTTCCCGCTTCGGAGCTCGAGCGGGTCGTGGGAATCATGCCGGGAGGTCGCAGACAATCCGATCCGCGCCCCGAGGCCGAGGCACCGGAGGCATCCTGGCGCCTCGAGCTGCAGGCGGCGATTCGGGCCGCCGAGCAGGCCGGCTTCGTCGCGCTGCGCCTCCGGCGCCTCCTCGAGCGGGACGAGGAGCCGGCGGAGCGCCTGCAGATCATGCGGCGCTACGAGGCCGACCTGGATCGCACCCGCGAGATCCGCGACGAACTGGAGGCGTTCGGGAACCCCTGGCCCGAGGCCGCCGCCACCCTCCTGCGCGATCCCGATCGCCTGGAAGAGGCGGAGGCCCTCCTCGCCTCGGCCCGCGAGCGCGCACGCCCCTTCTCGCCCGTGCCCGAGGGGCCGGACCTCACGGCCCTCGAGCCCTGGATGCCCCCCCTGGCCCTGCGCGCCGCCGAGCGACTCCTCGAGGCCGAGCGGCCCGACTACAATCCCCTCTTCGTCCATGCCGGCGACGGGGAGCGAGCCCGCCTCCTCGTCGAGGCCGCAGGCCGCACCCACCTCGCCCGTCATCCCGACGCGCGGGTCGCCGTCGCCTCCGTTCGCCTCTTCGCGGAGGAGTTCATTCGCGTGATCTCCGAGGGCGTTGCGGGGGCCTGGCGCGAGCGCTGGTGGACGGCCGAGATCCTCCTCATGCACGGGCTCGAGACCCTGAGCCAGATGGACCGTGCCCAGGAGGAGTTCTTCCACCTCTTCGAGGCCCTGAAGCGGAGGAACGCCCGCGTCCTTCTGGCCGCCGACCGTCCGCCCTCCGAGATCGTTGGAATCGACGAGCGCCTCCGCTCCCGCTTCGAGGGTGGTCTCGTCGTCGAACTCGTGGGCGAGCCGGTTCCCCCCTCGCTCCTCGAGGTCCCCGCGTCACCGGTTCCCGGTCCCGAGACATCGCCCGGTGCGTCGATCCCGGAGGAGCTGCCCGAAATCGAGGCACCGTTCGAGCCTCCCGCGGAGGTCGCTCCGGCGGTTGGAGCCGCGGTGCCCCTGCCATCGGACGATGCCCGGCCCTCTGCCAGCGCCGCGGCAGCGCCCTCGCCGACCGAGGAGCCCCCCGGTGATCTGGCCGCGCTTCGCGCCCTTGCCGGGGTCGGAGTCGTCGGGAAGAGCGGGAGCGAGGCGGCTTCGGGCCTCTCGTTCGAGCCGGATCCGGAGCGGGTGATCCTCCGTTGGCCCACGGTCCACGACCGGATCGTCGAGGAGTTCGGATCATGACCGGCCATCGAGCCGCTCGTCGCCGGAGGCCCCATGGCGATTGAGGGGAAGCTCGAGGAGATCGGGCTCGCCGACATCTGCCAGCTCCTGGCGATGGGGCGCAAGACCGGCTGCCTCTCCGTCACGGACCGCACCGACTTCGGCTACCTCTACTTCGAGGGGGGGCTTGTCGTGCACGCCCACGTCCTGAACCGTCCGGACCGACTGGGCGAGATGCTCCTCGCGCATGGGCTTGCGAGCCCCGAGGCGCTCGAACACGCCCGCAGCGCCGCCGCCATGGAAGACGACCTCCACTACGGGCGGATCCTGGTGCGTGACGGCCTCGTCGACGCAGCACAGGTCGAACGCTTCGCGCGCATCGAGGTCGAGGAGGCGGTCTACCACCTCTTCGCCTGGAACGAGGGGTCCTTCCACTTCGAAACGGACGAGGCGCCCCCTGCCGCGATCCCGGCCTCCGTCGCGATCCCCGCCGAGAGCCTCCTCCTCGAAGGGGCGCGTCGCGTCGACGAGTGGACCCAGATCCGCCAGGCGGTGCCCACCTCCGAGGCCGTCTTCCGGCTCACCGGCGACCCCGCCACCCTCGAGAACCCCCGCATCGAGATCGGCCCTCGCGAGGAGCGCGTTCTCGCCCTCGTCGACGGCGAGCGCTCCGTGCGCCGGATCGTGCGCGAGAGCGGGGTCGTCGAGTTCGAGGTCTCCCGGATCTTCCATGCCCTCTCGGAAGAAGGGATCCTCGAACCCGTCCGGACCGCGGGCGAGGAGCCTTCCGGCGGCGCTGACGACGAGGCCCCTGTCGAGCGGCTCGAGCTGGCGCGCGCCTTCTACCGGGCCGGGATGTGGGACGAGGCCGAGCGTGTCCTCGCGGAGATCGTCGAGGAGGAGCCCTCGGCCGAGGCCGAGGAGCGGCTCGCCGCGATCCACCTGCGCCGGGGCGAGGCCGCCGAGGCCCTCGTGCACCTGGACCGCGCCGACGCGCTCGCGCCTGCGCGGGCGGGGCGGCTCCGCAACCGGGCCCTTGCACTCGAGCTCGAGGGACGCCCCGGGGAGGCACTCGCCGTGCTCGACGCCGTCGAGGGGGAGCGGGCGGCGGAGCGGGGGCACCTGATTGCCCGGGGTGCCCTCCTCCTGCAGCTCGAGCGCGCGGAAGATGCCCTGGCAGCCTTCCGCCAGGCCGAGGAGCACTTCGAGGAGCCCCCGCCGGTGGTGCATGCCCTCGGCATGCTCGCCGCCCTCATGGCGGGCGAGGGGGACGAGGCGGTGCGCCTCGGTCGGCGTGGGATCGAGCTCCACCCGGGGTCGGGGCCGGTGCTCGTGAACCTGGGGGCCGTGCTCGAGGCGCGCGGGGAGCACGCGGCCGCGGAGGCGCTCTACCTGCGGGCGACGGGCGAGGATGCGACGCCGGCGCAGGCCCACCGCTGCCTCGGGGACCTCGCGCTCCGGCGGGGTGATCGGGCGGGGGCCCGGGCGCACTACGAGCGTGCCGTCCGGCTCGATCCGGACATCGGGGACCGGACCTTCGAGGAGCTGGGGACGCTTCTGCACGCCGAGGGGGAACGCGACCTCGCCCGGCGGCTCTGGAAGCGCGCGCTCGAGCTGAACCCGGGGAACGCCTCGGTGCGCGACCGCCTCGGGGCGCCGGCACCGGTTCCCCGCTGACCCGGAGGGCGGCGATGCGGGGTCGGCGCGTGGGGTGGGGATGGGCCCTCGGGTTGCTCCTCGTGCTTCCCCTTGCGGGTGTTGCGCAGCCGCGCGAGGCACTCCTGCGGCCCCCGGGCGTGCCGGGGATCGAGGAGGCGATCGTCGTGGTCCCCGGGGCGCCGAGCATCCAGGACCGGCTTCGTGTCGTGCACTGGCCCGGGCACGAGGCGCGGGCCGACCGGGTGATCCAGACGATCGAGCAGCGCCCCTGGCTCGCGGGGATTCCGCCCGAGTTCCCGCGGCGGGCGGTCATCTTCCTCGCGCCGGACGAGGAGCGCTGGGAGGCGCTCACCGGGGGGCGTGTGCCGCACTGGGGGGCGGGGGTGGCGATCCCGGCGCTCGACCGGATCGTGATGCCCGTGTTCCAGACGCCCTGGGACGGGTTCCAGTCGGAGGCGCCGACGGTGCGCCACGAGTGGGCCCACCTCGCCCTGCACGACTACCTCGAGGGGCTCCGGATCCCGCGCTGGTTCGACGAGGGGTTCGCGCAGTGGTCGGCGGGGGGGTGGAACGTCCAGGAGGCGTGGCGGCTGCGGGTCGTGCTCGCGCGCGGGGCGGCTCCTCCGCTCGACTCCCTGACGCTGGCCTGGCCGCGGGATCGGGCCGGGGCGGAGCTTGCCTATCTTCTTTCGGCCACGGCAGTGAGCTTCCTGGTCGAGCGTTCGGGGGAGCGGGGGATCGAATTCTTTCTGGCACGCTGGCGCGAGAGCGGGGACTTCGAGGAGTCCTTTCGCCGGACCTTCGGCATGTCGACGGGGGCCTTCGAGCGGCAGTGGATCGCGCATGTGAAGCGGCGCTACGGGTGGCTCCTGATCCTCGGGCAGAGCACGGTGCTCTGGCTCGGGCTCGGGCTGGCGCTCCTGGTGCTCTTCCGGATCCGCCGCCGGCGCGACCGCGAACGGATGGCGGCGCTGCGGGCCGAGGAGCTGCCGGATGATCCGGCGTGGTGGGACGACCATCCGCCGCACGCGCCGATCGGGGGCTTCGAGGAGGTGCGGCGCGACAGCCCTGGTTGACCGGGGGCTTCGAGGAGCTGCCGCGAGACGGTCCTGGTTGACCGGGGGCTGGGGTTTGCGTAGCCTTGGGCATGGCGAAGCGACGACGCGAACGGCGGCCGGTGGCACAGCGGGCACGGGGACGGGATCCGTCTCCGGGGCTCGAGTTCGAGGCGGACCCGAAGCTGGGGTTCGAGCCGCTTCATCTGGGGCTCCTGCTGGGCGGGGTGGCGGTGGCGGTTCTCGGCTACGTGCTCCTCGACAGGGGCTCGATCTCGCTGGCGCCGGTGCTCCTGGTCGTGGCCTACCTGATCCTGGTACCGGTGGCGCTGGCACTCCCGGCCCGGGGACGGGATGGAGACGAGGGCGCTTAGCTCAGCTGGTTCAGAGCGCCTGCCTTACAAGCAGGAGGCCGGGGGTTCGAATCCCTCAGCGCCCACTACGTGAGATTTGTCCCGGGAGTACTCGCTGGGGATCAGCGAAGCGCAGCGGAGCTAATCCCTCAGCGCCCATGACGCGACTTTGTTTCCCGGGCTTTCGACCGTTCGCGGGGGCCCGGGGTGGCCGGTCCC
>SLDT01000004.1 GCA_007125125.1 Gemmatimonadota bacterium
CAAGTCTTCACCGACCGCAGGATTTCGGGAGCGTGAAGACTTGTACCCCGGATTCCGACACGAATCCTTCACCGTCGGTCTCGTCTCGGGCGAGCGTGAAGACTTGTGGTCGCTTTCCGACCTCAATCCTTCACGATCACCTTCGTGCTACGCTCGCTGAAGGGTTGGGGTCGCGTGGGCCGCGTGGGTCGCATGGGCCGCGTGGGTCGCTTGCGTCGCGTGGGTCGCGTGGGTCGCGCGTGAATCCGGCGTAGCCATACGGCGCTTCGCGAACCAGAGGGCCGTGCATCCCGCCTCCCGAAGGATGTGGAGCGGCGCTGTGCGCCGCCCCTATGCATCCCTGGTTCCGAGCTCGGACGATGTGCATGACTCGCGAAAGACGGCGCATTCCGCGGAATATGAGGTCCGTCGTACTCCGTGACGAGGGCTCGGGGGGCGGGCGGGGGAGCCGTGTAGCATCCCGTGGAGGCTGATGTCCTCGCCCACCTCGGGGCAGTGAACGCCTTGGCGCGCGCCCATCGGGTTCGCGCCGAAAATGTCTGCTTCCGTGCAGGTCGAGTGAACGAAGGCCGACACTTCCGTCGGAATTCGCCGCATTTGTCTGCTTTCGATTCTGCGGGCACCAGTGGACGCAGACGTTTGCCACGGTTTCCGCCGCAAACGTCTGCTTTCGATGTCGAGCGGAACACGGACACCGACGTTTCCGTCGCGAGGGACTGGAGCGGGAATGCAGATGCCGGCCGCGGCGCAACGTGCTGCCGCCGCGTGGGAACGCAGAACCGCCGGCTACGCGGCGAGGCGGTCATCGCATGCGCCGCCGAGCACGATCCCGAGCTTCGCGCCCGGGACGTCCCATCCCTCGTCGAGCACGCGGATGCTCGTCGGGGAGGGGAGAGCGCTCGGCGATCCTGCGCGGTGCGGCCCAGCGGGGCAGCTCGGGGAGGGCGTGGAGAGCGCCCCGGGGCCGCGAACCCGCGAGCGATGCCCAAATTTTGTGAATCGCTCATTTTTGTTGCACAATTATTGTGCAACGACCGGTGGAATGGTTGGCGCGCGCGCCACGCGCGCCCGGATCCGTTTTCCTCCTGTTCCGGAAACCGGCAGCTGTCAGGGCGGCGCGTGGCGCCGCTCCGAAGAGATCCGGGCGGGCTCCCGACCCGGGACGGCGGCCCCGGGAACGCTCATCGATCCTCCAGGATCCGGGTCGGGAGGGGGGTGGCGCGCATGAGCTTGAAGATCGGCACGAGGGGCGGGTCCGAGGCCGGGGTGCCGTCCTCCGTGACGGCTGTGGCGGTTGCCTGCCAGCGCGCGAGGGCGGCCTT
This sequence comes from Gemmatimonadota bacterium, assembly GCA_007125125.1. Classification (GTDB taxonomy): domain Bacteria; phylum Gemmatimonadota; class Gemmatimonadetes; order Longimicrobiales; family Gaopeijiaceae; genus SLDT01. Next base: position 1,323 of record SLDT01000004.1, read on the forward strand.
CGGGAGCCAGGCGTTCATCGTGTTCCAGACGACGATGTTGTCTTCGGTCTCGGGCTCGAGCATGTGGGTCACGATGCGCCCCATCGTCTGGCCGGTGGGGACGAGATAGCTCCCGGCCGGGAAGCTGCGGGTGACGACGACCTCGTCTCCGATCGTGAGCTCTGGGGTGGCGGCGTGGTTGAACTGGCTCGTGTAGGCGATGTCCTCGAGGGTGTAGGCGGTGACCTCGAGCTCGACGGGCTCGCGGAGCACCTCGACGAGGATGTCGTGACGGCGCAGGAGCTCGACCGCCTCGACTGCATCGCGCGGAAGCAGGTAGGCGAAGGGGCGCGCCCTCGTGCGCGTCGCCTCGGGCCGGATGATGAGTGGGGCGTCGCGCACCTCGATCGTTTCCTGCGCCGCGCCACTCCCCTCGACGACCCTGTAGTCCACGGTGAAGTCCGCGGGGGCGAAGCGCTGGCGGATCACGATCTCCCCCTCGGCCTCGAGGCCCAGACGCACGGTCTCGCGGCGCGCGTCGGCCACAAGGGCGATGAGCCGGTCCGCGTTCTCGCGCGTGTAGTCGAGGACCGCGCGGAAGGCATGCTCGGCCGCGACCACCCCCGTCCCGAAGCCCTGCCAGCCGGGGGACTCGAAGAGGATGCCGATCATGTTCGCCATGGCGGCGTAGTCGCTTCCCATGCGCGGGAGGGCCGTGGCGGTGTGCCAGCCGTCGGGGCGCGGGGTGCCGTAGTGGAAGGAGAGGAAGCCGTGCTCCTCGAGGCGCGCATCGATCGCGGGGAAGATCTCGCGGTGGCAGATGTCGGTGAGGCGCTGGTCGCCCCCGCCGTGGCCGCCGCACTGGTACATGAGGTGGTAGGGGGCGCGCCCGCCATTGTGGCCGTCGACGAGGAGGTGCGGCTGCCAGCGCTGGACGAGGTTGCCGAGGTAGTCCCGGATCTCGGGGTGGTCGAGGCGCGCGTAGTCGCGGTTCAGGTCGATCCCCCAGGCGTTCCCGCGGGTGGGGCGGGGGGTGGCCTCGAGGCCGTCCGGGTTGATCGTGGGGGCCACGACGATGACGAGGTCGTCGAGGAGGTCGTTCGCGGGGGTGCCGCGCTCGGCCATCTCGCGCATCAGGACGAGGAGGGACTCGCGCGGGGTGCGCTCTCCGCCATGGACATTCGCGGCGAGGAGCACGACGGGCCGCCCCGAGGCGATCGCCTCGTGCGGGCGGGCGGGGAGGGGACGCCCGAAGACCGCGTAGTGCAGGGTGCGCCCCTCGCGCGTCACCCCGTACGTCCCGAGCCGCATGTCGAGGGAGTGCGCCTGGAGGGTCTCGAGGTACGCCTCCATCGCGGCGTAGCTCGTGTGCGTGTCGAAGCCGAGCTCCTCGGCCTCGGTCCGGAGATCTGCGAGCTGCGCGGGAGCGGGGGCCGGGAGCGCGACGAGGGCCACCGCCAGGAGGAGGATGGCGGGGGTGGCGCGGGCGGCCGGGGTGCGGGCCCTCACGGCGCGGGCGGCCGGAACGCCCGG
>SLDT01000129.1 GCA_007125125.1 Gemmatimonadota bacterium
AGCGCCCGGTGGGCCCGGGGCGCCCGGGGGCGGCACCCCGCGGAACGGGGGGGGAGGTCGGCGGTACCGCAACGAGGGCGCGGAAGCGAGCGGGGATGGTCCGTTCGACGAAGTGCCTTCTTCCCAGCAGTGGAGACGGTCACCCCGGACCGGAGGCCCCATGGCCCTCAACGTCACCCGGAAGCTCATCGCCGAACACCTTGTCGAGGGGGAGATGGTGCCCGGCGAGGAGATCGGCATCCGCATCGATCAGACCCTCACCCAGGACGCCACCGGCACGCTCGTCATGCTCGAACTGGAGGCGATCGGGCTCGACCGGGTGCGTACCGAGGTCTCGGTCCAGTACGTGGATCACAACCTCATCCAGGCGGACCACAAGAACCCCGACGACCACATCTTCCTGGAGAGCGCGGCCCGGCGCTTCGGGCTCTGGTACTCCCGCGCGGGCAATGGTGTGAGCCACCCCCTGCACCAGGAGCGCTTCGGGCGACCCGGGGCGACCCTCCTGGGCTCGGACAGCCACACCCCGGCCGCCGGCGGCATCGGCATGCTGGCCATCGGCGCCGGAGGCGTGGAGGTGGCCCTGGCCATGGCCGGAGAACCCTTCCGCGTGCGGATGCCCGAGGTCCTGGGGGTGCGACTCACCGGGGAGCTGCCGGACTGGGTCAGCGCCAAGGACGTGATCCTGGAGATGCTGCGGCGCTACGGCGTCCATGGCTGCATCGGAAAGGTGGTCGAGTACCACGGACCCGGCCTGGCCTCCCTCTCGGCGATGGACCGCCACGTCATCGCGAACATGGGAACCGAGATGGGGGCCACCACGACCGTCTTTCCCTCCGACGATGAAACGCGGCGATTTCTCGCCGCCCAGGGACGCGAGGAGGACTGGAGCGAGTGGGTGGCGGACCCCGGCGCGGAGTTCGACGCCGAAGACGAGATCGAGCTCGCGGAGCTGGAACCCCTCATCGCCCTTCCGTCGAGCCCGGGCAAGGTGGTGCCGGTGCGCGAGGTGGCGGGGCGCGAGATCTACCAGTCCTACCTGGGGTCGTCCGCCAACCCCGGATTCCGGGATTTCGCGGTGCCCGCCCTCATGCTCGAGGGGCGCCAGGTGCACCCCTCGGTGTCGTTCGACGTCAACCCCACCTCACGCCAGATCCTGGAGAACCTCGCCGTCGCCGGGCACCTCCGGACGCTGATCCACGCCGGGGCTCGCCTCCACCAGGCGGGGTGCAACGGCTGCATCGGCATGGGCCAGGCCCCCGCGAGCGGGCGCAACTCCCTGCGCACCGTTCCGCGGAACTTCCCCGGCCGCTCCGGCACGCGCGAGGACTCGGTCTACCTGTGCTCGCCGGAGACCGCCACCGCCTCGGCCCTCTCCGGCAGGATCACCGATCCGCGCGACCTCGCGGCGGAGATGGCCTTCCCGCGCGTCATCGACCCGGAGCAGCCGATCGTGAACCTCGAGATGTTCGTCGAGCCCCCCGCCGACGGGGGGGAGGTCGAGCTCGTGAAGGGACCGAACATCCACTCCCTGCCGGAGCTCGATCCCCTCCCGGACACCGTCGAAGGACCGGTCCTGCTCAAGGTGGGCGACGACATCTCGACCGACGAGATCCTGCCGGCCGGGACCAGCGTGCTCCCGTACCGCTCGAACATCCCCGCGATCTCCCGCTTCACCTTCGGGGCCATCGACGAGCAGTACTCGGAACGGACCGAGGACTTCCAGAAGGACGGCCACTTCGTGGTGGGGGGGAAGAACTACGGACAGGGCTCCTCGAGAGAGCATGCGGCGCTCGCCCCCCGGTACCTGGGGGTGAAGGCCGTGCTCGCGAAGAGCTTCGCGCGAATCCACGAGGAGAACCTGGCCAACTTCGGCATCCTCCCCCTCACCTTCCTGGACGAGGAGGAGTACGACCGGATCCGGGCCGAGGACACCCTCAAGCTGGAGGGCCTCCGCGAGGCCCTGACCGAGGGCGCCGGGGAGGTGGAGGTCCGCAACGTCACCCGCGACGAGAGCTACCGCCTGGGCCTGCGCCTGAGCCCGCGCCAGCGCGAGATGGTCCTGGCGGGCAGCGTCCTGAACCTCTTTCAGCAGCGGGAGGAAGGTTGACGACGCCCCTCCGTCTCCCGCCGCCCCCTCACCCTCATTCCTCGAGCCTCTGGACCGTCCAGCTCGTGTAGTAGTTGATGAAGTGGCCTCCCTCGGACTTGAGGATCCCGGCCACGCGGTCCCTCTACTGATCGTCTTCGGCCGGCGCCGCCACGAGGAACCTTCCGGCGCGCAGCTCCGCCGCCTGCCGCTTCACGTGCGGGATCTCCTCGTCGCCGAAGTGCTGGATGAGCCGGTGCAGGCGGCCCACGATGCCGTGACGCTTGCCCGAGGGATCGAGCCTGCGCGCACCGCTGTCGCAACACATCACATGGATCCGCTCCTCGGGGATCCCTTCGGAGATGAGCCGGTCCACGGCGGCACTCGCTTCATCGGGTTCATCCAGGATGCCCACGACCGTGTCGTCCGGAAAGGCGAGAGAGTCGGAGTCCGGGTCGAAGAGGCCCTCGTCCATGGTAATCTCCGGTTGAGAGTGGGGCGCGCCCGGAAACGCGGGCGAGCAGGGGGCATCGGAGCCGGCGCGCGGGGGCGGCAGGCGGGGCCAGCAGGCGGGGCCGGCAGGCCCTGCACCGGCTACCCCCGCACGAGGGTAAGGGGTTCCAGTAATGGGGGCCGATGTCATGGCGGCGGTAGAGTTCGCCCGCGGGAACGGCCTGGATGTCGCGGTGCGCGGGGGCGGGGGGCG
>SLDT01000063.1 GCA_007125125.1 Gemmatimonadota bacterium
CAAGTCGAGTGGCTTGCCCAGGACCTCGGCGGCAGACCAGCCAAAGACTCTCTCAGCGCCCCGATTGAAGAGGGTGATGCGTTGGTCCTCGTCGATGGAAATGATTGCGTCCGACGAGAGTTGCACGATGCCGGAGAAGCGGGCCTCCGAGTTGCGCAGGGCTCCTTCCCGCCGGGAACGCACCTCATCCCTTGCAACGAGGTCTCTCGCGCGTTCTCGAAGCTCCTCGGCCTCGGTCCGATCGTGTCCAGAACACACGAGCCAGCGAGAGCCCGAAGGCTCGTCCCTGACCACTGCCGTCCTCCAGACCAGGGGAAGCCGAAGGGAGGCGCGACTCAACCACGCTACGGGGAGACCTTCGGTTTCTCCCGCGCCGCCCGTGATGAGGCGTCTGAAGAGCGCCTTCGCCTGCTCGCACTCGTCGGGGTGGACGAGGGGCCAGATCTCACGTCCGATCGCCTCGGATACCGGGATCCCGGACAGTTTCTCCGCTGCCGGGTTGAAGAGCTGGATGACTCCGTCGTCGTTGAGAACCACGACCGGTTCGGATACCGTTTCGAGAATGGAGAGCAGAAGGTTGCTCTCTTCGGGCAGGGCCGGCGTGGGCATGACTCGCTACGAGGATGGGAGGGACGATCGAACGCCTTCAATATGAAGAACTTAGAAAGTGGGAGGGTGGCAGGGGAAGCCCCTCGGCCTATGTTGGGTCATCATGTCCCGCCGGGGGGCCGATTGAGCCCCGAGTTGGCTCCTGCGAGCCCCGCGTAAACAGCTGCGAGGGCGCCCCCGCACGTCGCACCTGCGACGCATTGCAACGGTTTCGGGGGCTGAAGGAATGACTCCCCTGCGAAAGGCAACCGTCGGCACGATCCTTGATTTGGAACGGGGGCCGTACCAAACACATCCGCTTCGACTGGAATCGACCTAAACCTCCCTCTGGAGTTCGAGAGACAATGCGCACCGTTCGAGACATCATGCAGACCGATGTGATCGCAGTCCGTCAGAATACCACCGTGCGGGAGCTGATCCAGATTCTCGATGAAGAAGGTATCAGTGGGCTTCCCGTGCTGGACTCGGCCGGAAAGGTACGCGGGGTCGTGTCACGCACGGACGTCATTCGCTTGGCTGCTCGTGATTCGGAGGTCCCGGTGGCCGAAGCCTTCTGGGAGGGCCTTGGCCAGTACGACCGGAGCCCTGACGGAGAGGATGACCCGGACGCGTACTTCCTCGCGCCTGAGAGCGCGGTCATGCTGATCCCGGGGAGCACAACCTTCGAGCAGCTCTCGCTCGAGGAGACGCTCGTCGAGGAAATCATGACCCCGGTCGCCTTCACCGTCGATCCCGAAATGCTCATTTGGGAATTGGCGAAGTTCCTGGTGACGGGCCGGATCCATCGCGCCCTTGCCGTTGACGACGGTCGGTTGGTCGGCATCGTCACTGCCTTCGACGTGCTCCGAGTCGTCGCCGGGGACGCTGAAGGATGACCCGCTCGCCGTGAAGTCCGCTACCATGTCTCGCAAGCCGAGCGATGTGAAGGCTCTCCCGCCTCAAGGTGGTCGTCCCGATGTGGAGGCCGTGTCCGAGGTGGTCGGGAGCATCGCCCGGGAGATCGGCGGACCTCTGACCGCCATCGAAATGGCCGTGGATCGGCTGCGAGGCGAGGGGATGCCGGGTGGGCGGGGTGACCTTGAACTCCGCATCATCTTGGAGCAGAGTCATCGACTGGGAGGACTTGCCCGAACGCTGCTGTCGCTGGCTCGTCCCGCGCACGCATCGGCTCGCCCTTTCGACGTCAACGTCATGGCGGGCAAGCTCCTCGACCTCGTGCGGACTGAAATGGAGTCGCTCGGCATCGAACTGACCTTTGAGTCCGGGCCGGACGGGCTCATCGCGCTGGGAGATGTGTCCCAGGTTCGCGAGGTACTTCTCGCGCTCGTCCAGAATGCCCGACGCGCCCTCCAGGGCAGGGAGGGTACGGGTGCCGTTCGTGTCAGCGCCAGCCTGTTTGCGACAGGACAGGTCGGAATCCGGGTCGAGGACAATGGCCCGGGCGTGCCGGCCGGTGAGGAGGAGCGCATCTTTCTTCCCTTCGTCTCTACGTGGGGCAGGGAAGGGGTGGGGCTCGCCCTCTCTCGCCTGGCCTTGATGGGTCAGGGGGGAGAACTCCTGGTTGATCCATCATCCCGGCTGGGAGGCGCAGCCTTCACGATTGTCCTGCCCGCGCTTGACGCTGAAGGGCAGGAAGATCCGCTGGAGGCATGGCCGTGAGTCGGAGTCGGGCGTCAAGGTCCGGTCCGGAACAGTCCGGTGCCGAAGCCGAGAGGGACGCTCAGGCCCCTGCCCGTGTCCTGGTCGTCGAAGACGAAGAGGTGATCCGGGAACTCCTCCTGCCCACCCTCAGGGAAGAAGGGTTCCGAGTCGACGCAGCGGCCTCTGGCGAAGAAGCACTTCGCCGACTCGAGCAGACCCTCTACGACGTCGTCCTCCTGGACCTCAACCTCCCGGGGATGCATGGCTTGAATGTTCTCGGGGCGGCGCCGGCGACCCAGACGGACGCTCAGTTTGTCGTGATGACCGCTTTCGGGACCGTCGACACCGCCGTCGAGGCCATGAAGCTGGGTGCCTTTGACTACGTGAACAAGCCCTTCAGGACCCAGGAGCTTCTCCTCATCCTGCGTCGAGCAATCGGCGAGACCGAACTCCGCCGCGAGGTGGCGCGTCTCCGGGCAAGGAGCGCGGACGGGGTCCGGGCGAGCATCATTGGCAAGACGCCGGTGATGCAGAGAGTCTTC
>SLDT01000053.1 GCA_007125125.1 Gemmatimonadota bacterium
CGACACCCGTCCCCCCCGAGACCCGGGGTCGCCCCCTTGCCCTCCCCGAGGGAGAGGGCGCGCTCCTCCCCTTTCTCCCCCTCCTCTACATCGCCTGGTCCGACGGGCTCCTCTCCGCGCCGGAACTCCGCACGCTGCGGACCCGGATCGAGGAGACCGCCGACCTCTCCCCCGAGGTGGCCCGCACCCTCGAGAGCTGGCTCGACCCTGCAGCGCCCCCCGACGCCGGCCAGCTCAGCGCCCTCCGCGAACGCCTGCGCGCCGAGGCCCGCTCGATCGACCCCGAACGTCGCCGCTCCCTCGCCGCCCTCGGCGTCGCGATGGCCCGCACCCACGCGACCGAGGGGCCCGATTGGAGCACCGCCGAGGGGCTCCGCCGACTCGAGGGACTCGAGGAGCTCCTCGGCGTCCTCGGCGACGAGGCGGCCCGCACCCTCATCCCGGAGGAAGGCACCCCCGCCCGGTCCCCCTCCGCGCCGACCGACCCGACCCCGATCGGGGCCCCCGCCCTCGACCGCCTCCTCCATGACGACCACCGGACGCTCCGCGACCGCGTCCTCGAGCTCCTCCGGGAGGAGCCCCTGCGGATCCCCCGGGGCCTCCCCCGCGACGAGTACCGGGAGCGGGTCCTGGCCGCGCTCGAGCACCTGGCCGGAGCGGGGCTCGGCCGACTCGGCCTTCCTCCCGCGGTTGGTGGCGAGGGCGACATCCCGGGCTCGATCGTCGCCTTCGAGACCCTCGCCCTCGGCGACCTCAGCGTCCTCGTGAAGTTCGGGGTCCAGTTCGGGCTCTTCGGCGGGAGCGTGCTCCAGCTCGGGACCGAGGAGCACCATCGGCGCTGGCTGCCCGCGATCGGCTCCCTCGAGCTGCCCGGCTGCTACGCGATGACGGAGCGCGACCACGGCTCGAATGTGCGCGAGCTCGAGACGACCGCGCGCTGGCTCCCGGAGGAAGGGGCCTTCGAGCTCCACACCCCGCACCCCGGCGCCCGCAAGGACTGGATCGGGAACGCCGCCCTCCACGGGCGCATGGCCACCGTCTTCGCGCAGCTCGAGACCGGGGGCGAGGGGCATGGCGTGCACGCCTTTCTCGTGCCCCTCCGCGACGAGGCGGGACGCGTGCTCGAGGGGATCACGATCGAGGACTGCGGCGACAAGGTGGGGCTCCAGGGGGTCGACAATGGCCGGATCGCCTTCGACCGGGTCCGGGTCCCGCGCGAGAGCCTCCTTGACCGCTTCGGGCGGGTCGATGCCGAGGGGCGCTACGAGAGCGCGATCGCCTCGGACGGGAAGCGGTTCTTCACGATGCTCGGCACCCTGGTGACGGGGCGCATCTCGATCGCCGCCGCCTCGGTCACCGCCTCGAAGACCGCCCTGACGATCGCGGTCCGCTACTCGGACCGGCGGCGCCAGTTCGGCCCCTCGGGTCGGGCGGAGGTCCCCGTCCTCGACTACCTCACGCAGCAGCGGCTCCTCCTGCCCCGGCTCGCCGGGAGCTGGGCCCTCCACTTCGCGGTGCGCGACCTCGTGGCCGAGTACGGGCGGGTCGTCGACGGGGAGAGCACGGACGAGGAGCGGGGCCGGCTCGAGGTGCTCGCCGCCGGGCTCAAGGCCGAGGCCTCGCGGCATGCCCTCGACACGATCCAGGCGGCGCGCGAGGCGTGTGGGGGCCGGGGCTACGACGCCGAGAACCGCTTCGGCGAGCTCCGCAACGACGTCGACGTCTTCACCACCTTCGAGGGGGCGAACGTCGTGCTCCTCCAGCTCGTGGCGCGGGGCGTGCTCGCCCGCTTCCGCGACGAAGTGGGCGATCTGCGCTTCTGGGGCATGGTGCGCGTCCTGGCCGAGCGGGCCCAGACCGAGGTCGACCGGCGCAACCCGGTCCGGAGCCGCCGCACCGCCGAGGAGCACCTCCGCGACCGCGGGGTGCAGCGCGAGGCGCTGGCCTTCCGCGAGCAGCGCCTCCTCTCGACCGTGGCCCGGCGGCTGAAGGCCCGCATCGACGACGGCATGGACTCCTTCGAGGCGATGACGGCCTGCCAGGACCACCTCGTCGCCCTCGCCCGCGCGCACATCGAGCTGAGGGTCTTCGAGAGCTTCGCCGCCGCCGTCGAGCGGCTCCCCCCGGGCGAGGGGAACGAGCCGGGCGCCGTGCTGACCCGTCTCCTCGACCTCTGGGTGCTCTCGAGGATCGAGGCCGACCGGGCATGGTTCCTCGAGTCGAGCTACATGGAGGGTGCGCAGACCAAGGCGATCCGGGCGCTCGTCAACCAGCTCTGCCAGGAGCTGCGCCCCTGCGCCACCGGCCTGGTCGACGCCTTCGACATCCCGGACCAGATCCTCGGCGCCCCGGACGGGCTGCGCGAGCCCGGCGGCTGACGGCCCCGGCTACATCCCGGCGGGGGTCGGCGCCCCGTGCTCGGCGAAGACGCTCGTCAGCCCGTCGGCCCGGAAGGTGAGCACCTGGTAGTGGTCCACGTGCCCGGTCTCGACCTCCATCCCCGGTGATCCGAGCGGCATCCCGGGCACGGTGAGCCCGCGGGCCTCGGGGGCCTCGGCCAGGAAGCGGCGGAGGTCCTCGCCCGGCACGTGCCCCTCGACCACGTAGCCGTTCACGACCCCGGTGTGGCAGGAGGCGAGCTCGGGCGGGAGCCCGAGCGCCCGCTTCACCTCGGCCATGTCGGTCCGGTACTCGACCTCGGCCTCGAAGCCGTGCTCCTCGATGTGGTCGACCCAGAGCCCGCAGCAACCGCAGGTCGCGAGCTGGTAGACCTTGATCGGGATCGGTTCGGAGTGGTCGATCGGGATCGCCGCGCGCGCGCCCTCGTGGACCTCGTCGACCTCGGGTACGTCGGCCACGAGGCGGACGGGCTCGAGGGTCGAGGCGGCCTCGATCTCACCCCGGTTCTGGAGAAAGACCACGGTCATGATGGCCGCGGCGACGATGAGAAAGGAGCCGGCGAGGGCGAGGGCGGTGCGGTTCATGGGCTTCTCGAAGAGGGTGATGCGGGGTGCGCGGCAGGAGGACCCGCGCTCGTCCAAGATACCGCCCCCCGAGGCGAAGGGTCCAGCGGGCTGCTGCGGACATCGCCGGTCCGCGCAGGCTCAGGGGGTTTGCGCGGGCCGGGTGGCGTGTCAGCCCGCGGTGCCTTCCTCCCGGTGCCAGGGAGCGGCGGGGATGAGAAAGAGGAGGGTGCCGAAGACGATGAGGACGTTCGTGATGAGGAAGAAGACGGCTTCTTCGACGGGGAGGCCGGCCGGGGCCCAGCCAAGGGTGAAACGCTCGGAGATCGTCCAGATCCCGTCCCGGATCGCGATCGTGTCGGCGATCCAGAGGTAGAGGGTGGGGAGTGCGATCGCGAGCCCGGCGACATGGACCATGCGCCAGAGCTCGGGGCCGAGGTAGAGCCACATGAGGCCGACGACGGGCGAGGCCCATGCGAGGATGAGCCCCATGTAGACGCCCGATTCGAAGCTGAGGAGCCAGGCGCCGAGGGCGGTGAGCGCGAACCATGGCAGCGCGCCGGCCACGCGCACGAGGCCCGGGCGACGGGGCGAGGGTTCGAGGCGCAGGCCGGGGATCTCGCGGAGCCCCGTCCGGAGGCGGCTCCCCCTGCGGCGGAGGAGGAGGTGGTAGGTGAAGAGCCCGGTCAGGAAGGGCTGCAGGAGAAAGAAGAGGTACTCCTCGATCGGGACATGGCCGATCGTGCCGATCACCCGGTCGGGGCCGTACCACCAGACCTCGCGCCAGACGAGGTAGTTGTCCCAGGGGGTGGTGTAGACGAAGGCGATGAGGGCAAGGGCGGGGAGCGCCCAGTGCCAGCGGGTCCCGAGCCCCTCGCGCAGGCGGTCGGGGCCGATGCGCCAGAGCCCCGCGGCGAGCAGGAGGATCGGCGGGACGATGAAGATGGCGTGGAAGGCCAGGTAGCTCATGCGTGTGCGCGCGGGGAGTGCGGGGCGGGGCCCCGCGGGGGTGCGAGGGTCCGGGCGTGGCTCGGGCGTGGGTCGTGCGTGGGTCCGGGATCCACGACCGTCACGGAGAACCCCGAATGCGCGTCGATGTGCCGCGGGGCGGAGCGGGCGCGGGGGCGATCCTTGCCGGGGCGCGACCGGCACGGCTACGTTGCCCGCTCGATCGGGTGGGCCGCGCCCGCTCCGTCGGCGTTCCCTCTTCACCCCGGAGACCGAAGATGTCGCTACAGTCCCCCCGATTCGCCCCGGAAGACCGACTCCAGATGGCGGCCTCGAATGCCTGGCCGATCCGAAACGGTGAGCGCAGCCGCGGCGTGCACGTGCTCCAGAACGCCCTTCTCGACCTCGGTTACTCGATGCCGATTTCGACGCGTCACGTGGAGCTGAACCCCGACGGGCACTTCGGTCGGGAGACCTTGCGTGTAGTGGAGCAGTTCCAGCGTGACGAGGGACTCAGCGTCGACGGGGTGATCGGTCGCCAGACGATGTCCGCGCTCGACCGGCTCTTCCCCGCCTTCGAGTACCGGGTCAGGCTCCACCTCAGGGCCGTGCACGGCCCTGGCGAACTCATCTGTGTGGTCCCGTACGAGACCGCGATCGAGGCCACCCAGCGGGTGTTCGGGCGCTACGGCATCCGCATCGACTATGGCTCGGGGGAATCCGTAGCCCTGAGCGAGAGCCAGCGCGCGGCCTTCCACACGATCGAGTCCGATTGCGTCTGGAACATCCCCGCCGGAGACATGCGCGACCTCCAGCAGGTCGGAACCCCCGTGCCGGCCAACGAGATCGTGGTCTACTACGTCCGAGCCTTCGGGGACCGCGACCTCCTCGGGTGCGGCGGACATGCCCCGGGCCGCCCCGCCTGCACGGTGCGGGTCGATGCCCCCCTCTGGGTCACGGCGCACGAGGTGGGGCACGTGCTCCTGACGAGCTCCTTCGATCCGGTGCACATGCGACTCCGGCAGAACCTCATGCACCGCAACGCGGTGCCGGGGTCGGGCGTCCCGATGCTGACCCGGGCCCAGGTCGCCAGGATGAAGGAGCATCCCTGCTGCGAGCGGCTCACCCAGTCGCGCCCCCGGCGATCGATCGAGATCCCGAGGACGCTGTCGTTTCAGACGCCGATGGAACGTCAGCGCTGGAGGTCGAACTGACGGAGTGAGCCTTCTAGTCGGACGAGGCGGACTCGGTGTGTTCCCTGACCGCCGCCTCGGCTCCGGCGAACCCGATCTTCGAGTGGGTGCCGTCGCAGAAGGGCTTGTTCTTCGAGCCCCCGCAGCGGCAGAGGAAGACGGCCCGCCCCTCGCGGTGCGGAACGGCGTTGCCCTCGTGGTCGAGGATCCCGAGCGTGCCCTCGGTCTCGATCTTCGCGGGTCCATCCTTCAGGATCGTGATGCGGGTATCGGCCATCGGTTCGTGCTCCTGGTCGTTTCGATTCGTGGAATTCGCTTCGGCGGCCTCTTCGGGGGGCGGGTTCGCCCCACCTGCTCCGAGTGGCCTGTGCGGCCGGATCTACCCGACCGGCCGGGCGAGGTTCACCCCGCAACGGATCGGGGCGCCGCGGCTGGCGCAGGGCGTCCGCGGGACCTATTCTCGATCGGCAGGAACGCCCGCTCGAACCGCCCCATCCCATCCAGCCAGGAGGAAGGATGCCCACGCACCCCCGGACCCCGGACCCCGCCGCGACCGGCCGCCACGACGACGGGCGCAGGAGGCTCCGACGGAGGAGGTTCCTTGGCGCGGGGGTGGGGGTGGGCGCGCTCGCCTTCCTCCTGATGGCGGGTCCGGTGGCGTATTCGGCGGCGACGGAGATGGCGGCGACCCGGGCGGCGGAGCGGGTGGTGGCGGCGGCCGAAGCCTTCATCGCGACGCTCGGCGAGGAGGAGCGGGAGGCGGCGCTCCGCGACTTCGACCACGACGATCGCTACAGCTGGTACTTCACCCCCGTCGCGCGCAACGGGCTTCCCCTGCGCGACATGAGCTTCGAGCAGCGGACGGCCGCCCTCGCGCTCCTGCAGGTGGTGACGAGCGGGCAGGGCTTCCAGAAGGCGACGGGGGTGATGCGCCTCGAGGAGATCCTGGCGCAGATCGAGAACAACCCGGTGCGCCGCGATCCGGAGAACTATCACTTCTGGATCTTCGGGACGCCCTCGATCGACGAGCCCTGGGGGTGGCGCTTCGAGGGGCACCACATCTCGCTCAACTTCACCGCGGCCGACGGGGTCGTGGTCTCGAACCCGTCGTTCATCGGGGCGAACCCGGCGCAGGTGCGCGACGGGCCGCATGCGGGGTGGCGGCTCCTCGAGCACGAGGAGGACCGGGGGCGTGCGCTGATGCGGGCGCTCGACGCGGAGCAGCGGGCGGTGGCGCTGATCTCGGAGACGGCGCCGCGCGACATCATCACCGGGAATGACCGGCATGCCCTCCTCGAGCGGGTCGAGGGGGTGGCCTTCGGGGAGATGACCGAGGAGCAGCAGCACCTCTTCCTCCTTCTGCTCGGGGAGTACGTGGACAACCTGGATCCGGACCTGGCCCGGCAGCGGCTGCGGCAGATCGAGGAGACGGGGTTCGAGAACCTCCACTTCGCCTGGGCGGGGAGCATCGAGCCCGGCCAGCCGCACTACTACCGGATCCATGGCCCGGTCACCCTGATCGAGTACGACAACGTCCAGAACAACGCGAACCACATCCACACGGTGTGGCGCGACCTCGAGAACGACTTCGGGGAGGACCTCCTGCGCCGGCACTACGAGACGGCGGGGCCGGAGCATGGACACAGCCATGACGAGGCCGAGGGACTGAGCCATGACGAGATGCACGCGCGGGGGATTCCCCATCGGCACTGATCCCTTGCGGGATGGGAGGGGCGGCTGAGCGGGGCGGTGGAGCTCGTCTTCGTCCTCGACCTGCTGGGTGTGGCCGTCTTCGCTGTGAGCGGAGCGCTCGCGGCGCTTCGCAAGAGGATGGACCTGCTCGGAGTCTTCGTGATCGCGGCGGTGACGGCGCTCGGGGGGGGAACGGTGCGCGACGTGCTCCTCGACCGGCACCCGGTCGTCTGGGTGACGGAGCCGACCTTTCTGTACGTGGCGCTCGCGGCGGCGGTGCTCACGATTCTCTACACCCGCTTCCGGGACGCGCCGGAGAACGCGCTCGCGGTGGCCGACGCCCTCGGGCTCGGCTTCTTCGTGATCTCGGGGGCGCGGCTGACGCTCGAGCTGGGCTACACCGGGGTGATCGTGGTCTTCATGGGGACGACGACGGGGGTGGTGGGCGGGGTCCTGCGCGACATCCTCTCGGCCCAGGTGCCCCTGATCCTGCGCAAGGGTGAGCTCTATGCGACGACGGCGATCGTGGGGGTGAGCGCCTACCTCTTCCTGCTCTGGGTCGGCGTCCCGGACGTGGTGGCCGGGGGGTTGGGGATGGTGACGGTCGTCGGACTCCGCTTCGCGGCGATCGCCTGGAAGATCGGGCTCCCGGTCGTGCCGATGCGAACGGAGTGAGGGGCCCTACCCTCGCAGGGCGAAGGCGAGGAGGGCAGCCGGAAGGGCCCACCCGCCGGGGTGCTGCCGGGTGCCCGACCGGGTCGCGACGATCACCCTCGTACTGCACTCACTGAAGGGTTGGGGTCGCGAGGACCCGCGCGCCTCCGCGCGACGACAGCCTTGTCCCCGGCCCCGGGCTCAGAGCTCGACCCTGCGCAGGAGCTGGGCGTTCAGCGCCACGATCACCGTGCTTGCCGACATGAGCACCGCCCCAACCGCCGGGGTGAGGAGGATGCCCCACCCGGCGAGCACGCCGGCCGCCAGGGGGATCGCCGCGATGTTGTAGCCCGCCGCCCACCAGAGGTTCTGGAGCATCTTGCGATAGGTGGCGCGCGAGAGGGTGAGGATCCGCGGAATGTCGCGGGGATCGGAACGCACGAGCACGATGTGCCCCGCCTCCACCGCCACATCCGTCCCGGCCCCGATCGCGATCCCGATGTCGGCCGTCGCAAGCGCCGGGGCGTCGTTGACCCCGTCCCCGACCATCGCCACCTTCGCACCCCCGGCCTGGAGCTCCTCGATCTTCGAGGCCTTCTCGTCGGGAAGGACCTCCGCGAAGACCTCGTCGATCCCCAGCTCCTCGGCGACCCCTTCGGCGACGGCCCGCGCGTCCCCGGTCAGGAGCACGACCCGGACCCCCCGCTCCTGGAGCATGCGCACCGCGGCGGGGCTCTCGTCCCGGATCGCGTCAGCCACGATGAAGACGGCTCGCACCTCGCCCCCCTCGACGAGATGGATCGCGGCCTGTCCGCGCTCCGCGGCCTCGCGCGCCACCGCCTCGAGCGCATCCGGAACCCCCGCCTCCTCTTCCCGGAGGAGGGCAGGCCCGCCGACCCTCACCTCCCTGCCCTCGAGACGCCCCTCGACCCCGCGCCCCGCAAGGGCCCGGAACCCCTCGACCTCCGGCACCTCGATGTCCCGCCCGCGGGCACTCTCGACGATCGCACGCGCGATCGGGTGCTCGGAGCCTGCCTCCACCCCGGCCGCGACGCGGAGCGCCTCCTCCTCGCTCCATCCCTCCGCCACGGCCATCTCGACCACCCGATGCTCCCCGAGCGTCAGGGTCCCCGTCTTGTCGAAGACGACGACATCAAGCTCCCGCGCCTCCTCGAGCCCCCGCCGGTCCCGGACGAGGAGCCCTCCCTTCGCCCCGAGGGTGGTCGAGATCGCCACGACCAGGGGCACGGCGAGCCCGAGCGCGTGCGGGCATGCGATGACGAGCACCGTCACCGTTCGTATCACGGCAAAGTCGATCGAGGCGCCGACGAGCATCCAGGCGGCCAGGGTCAGCCCCCCGGAGCCGAGCGCCACCCAGGTCAGGAGCCGTGCCGCGCGGTCGGCCAGGTGCTGGGCGCGCGAACGCGACTTCTGGGCCTCTCCGACCAGCCGCATGATCCCGGAGAGCTTCGTGTCGTCGCCCGTCCCGCGGACCCGGACGCGCAGGGCCCCGTCGCCATTCGTCGCCCCCGCGATCACCTCGTCACCGGGCTCCTTCGAGACCGGGCGCGACTCGCCCGTGAGCATCGCCTCGCTCATCCGGCTCTCCCCGCGCTCGACCTCTCCGTCGACGGGGACCTTCGCCCCCGGACGGATCAGGATCAGCTCGCCCTCGGAGAGCTCGTCGACCGGCACCTCCTCCTCCTCGCCATCGTCCCGGATGCGCACCGCGGTGTCGGGAAGGAGCTTCGCCAGCTGGTCGAGCGCCCCCTTCGCCTGCTCGATCGAACGCATCTCGATCCAGTGCCCGAGGAGCATGATCGTCACGAGCGTCGCCAGCTCCCACCAGAGCGCCTCCGCATCGAGCAGCCCCGCCTCGATGACGAGGGAGAACCCGAAGGCCACCGAAATCGCAAGGGAGATGAGGGTCATCATCCCGGGGAGTCGGTCCTTCAGCTCGTGCAGGGCCCCCTCCAGGAAGACCCTCCCTCCATAGAGGAAGACCACGGTCCCGAGCACCGGCGGGATCCATCGTGCCCCGGGCACCTCCGGCGCAGTGTACCCGAGAAGCTCCTGCACATGGCCGGACCAGATGACGACCGGAATCGTCAGGACGAGGGAGAGCCAGAACCGGCTCCGGAAGGTCTCCGGATCATGACCCTCGTGATGGGCATGTCCACCATCCCCGTGGCCTTCGTGGCCCCCGTGACCCTCGTGGCCCTCGTGGTCCTCGTGCTCCCCTCCGTGCCCTCCGTGGGCCTCCCGGCCCTCCTGCGTACCTTCCGTCATGCCGCCCTCCGTCTGGAAATCCTGAGTTCAAGCTCGCGCCAGAGCGAGTAGATCACCGGAAGCACCACGAGGGTCAGGACCATGGCGGTCAGGAGCCCCCCCACCATCGGTGCCGCGACCCGCTGCATCGTGGCCGCCCCCACCCCGGCCGCCCACATCAGCGGCATGAGCCCGCCGATGTCCGAGACCACCGTCATCATGACCGGACGCACGCGCGAGGTCGCCCCGTCAAGCGCGGCCCCCCGGATCAGTTCCGGTGTGAGCCCTCCGTCGCCCGCATCGGCCCGTGCACGTTCGAAGGCCTGGTCCAGGTACAGGAGCATCACCACCCCGAGCTCGGCCGCCACTCCCGCCAGGGCAATGAACCCCACCCAGACTGCCACGCTCGTGTTGAAGCCGAGCAACCAGAGTAGCCAGAATCCGCCCACAAGGGCAAAGGGAAGCGTCGCCATCACCATGACCGCCCGCACCCCGCTCCGGAAGTGCACGAAGAGGAGCACGAAGATCAGCCCCAGGGTGAGAGGAACGAGAAAGCCCAGCCTCTCCCTCACCCGCTCCATCGCCTGGAACTGTCCCGCCCACTCCAGGCTGTATCCGGGAGGAAGGCTCACCCGCTCGCGGATCAGCGCATCGGCCTCGGCCACATACCCGCCCAGATCGCGTCCCTCCACGTCGACGAAGACCCTGCTCACCGGGAAGGCGTTCTCCGTGTTCACGACCATCGGGCCCTCGGCCGGCTCGATCCGCGCGAGCTGCCCGAGGGGGACCGGCATCCCGAGGGGCGTGTCGATCAGGACATCGCCGATCGCCTCCGCGCTCTGCCGGAGCTCGCGCGGATACCGGACCTGGACCGCGTAGCGCGCACGCCCCTCGACCGTGCGGGTCGCGACCTCCCCGCCCACCGCCGTCATCATCGCCCGCTGGACCTCCACGACATTCAGCCCGTAGCGGGCCGCCTCGCGTCGGTCGACCACCACATCGAGATAGCTCCCGCTCGCCCCGCGTTCGGCCACCGCGCTCCTCGTGCCCTCGACCTGGTGGAGGAGCCCCTCGATCTCCTCGCCCAGCCGCTCGAGCACCTGTAGGTCCTCGCCCAGGATCTGGACGCCCACGGGCGAGCGCATCCCCGTGGCGAGCATCTCGATCCGGTTCTGGATCGGCATCGTCCAGACGTTCATCACCCCCGGCGTACGCACCGCCACGTCCAGCTCGGCCACGAGCGAGTCGTAGTCCACGCCCCGGCGCCACTCGGAGGTCGGCTTCAGGTTCACCAGGGTCTCGAACATCTCGAGCGGAGCCGGGTCGGTCGGGGTGTCGGCCCGTCCCGCCTTCCCGATCACGCTCTCGACCTCCGGGAAGGAGGCGATGATCTCGTTCTGGTGCTGCATGATGCGAGCGGCCTGCTTCACCGAGACCCCGGGAAGCGTCATCGGCATGAAGAGGATCGTCCCCTCCTCGACCCGCGGCATGAACTCCGAGCCGAGGCGCGTCACCGGGATCAGGGTGAGCCCGAGAAGGAGCACCACCCCGCCCAGGGTGATCCAGCGGTGCCGGAGCGCGAGACCCAGGAGTGGCCTGTACCCCCCGATCAGGGCGCGGCTCACGGGGTTCTCCTGCTCGGCGCGTATCCGTCCCCGCACGAAGAGTCCGAGGGCAACCGGAATCAGGGTCACGGCAAGGAGCGCCGCACCCGCCATCGCGAAGGTCTTCGTGAACGCCAGGGGTGTGAAGAGCCGCCCCTCCTGCGCCTCGAGCCCGAACACGGGCAGGAAGCTCGCCGTGATCACGAGCAGACTGAAGAAGATCGCCGGCCCCACCTCCGAGGCGGAGGCACTCACGATCTCCCAGCGCCGGGCAGCGCTCGGCGGGGTCTCTTCCCGCTCCAGGTGCCGGTGCATGTTGTCGATCAGGACGACGGCCGCATCGACCATCGCGCCAATCGCGATCGCGATGCCCGCGAGGGACATCAGGTTCGACTGCACCCCCAGGAGACGCATCACGAGAAAGGAGAAGAGCACCGCGACCGGAAGGGTCACGACCACGACGAGGGCGCTTCGCAGGTGGAGGAGAAAGAGCGACGCGATGAGCGCCGTGACAAGAAGGACCTGGACGAGGGTCCAGCTCAGGTTGCTCTGCGCCGCGCGAATCAGCTCCGAGCGGTCATAGGCCGTCACGACCCGCACCCCTTCGGGAAGCCCGCGCTCGATCGAGGCGATGCGCTCCTTCACCGCATCGATCACCTCGAGGGCATCGGCCCCGTGGCGCATCACCACGATCCCGGTGACGACGTCGCCCCGACCGTCCTTGTCGGCGACCCCGCGCCGCAGGTCGGGACCGAGCTGGACCCGCCCCACGTCCGCGACCCTCACGGGGGTTCCGTTCCGGGAGGCCAGAACGACCTCCTCGATCTCGGAGACCGACTCGAGGTAGCCGAGCCCCCGGACCATGTACTCGCGCCCCGACCGCTCGACGACCCGCGCACCCATGTCCGCGTTCGCCTCACGGATCGCCGCGCTCACCCCTGCGAGGGTCAGGCCATGCCCGCGGAGGCGTTCCGGATCCACATCGACCTGGTACTGGCGCACGAACCCCCCGACCGTCGCGACCTCGGCGACCCCCGGAGCCCCCTGGAGCTGGTAGCGGACGAAGAAGTCCTGCAGCGACCGGAGCTCGGCCAGGTCGTGCCGGTCGGACTCGAGGGTGTACTGGAAGACCCAGCCCACCCCCGTCGCATCGGGTCCGAGGCGTGGTGTCACCCCGGCGGGAAGCCGGTCGCCGAGCTGGGAGAGCTGCTCGAGGACCCGGGAACGGGCCCAGTACGGGTCCGTGCCCTCCGCGAAGAGCACGTAGACGTACGACACTCCGAAGGCCGAAATCCCGCGCACCGTCGTCGCGCCCGGCACGGCCAGGAGGGTCGTCGTCAGCGGATAGGTGACCTGGTCCTCCACGATGCGCGGCGCCTGCTCGGCCCAGTCCGTCTGGACGATGACCTGCACGTCGGAGAGGTCGGGGATCGCATCGACCGGGGTCGTGCGAAGTGCCCAGATCCCGCCCGCCACGAGAAAGGCTCCGAGGAGGAGCACGAGCCCCCGGTTCGCCACCGAGGCGCGAATCACACGCTCAAGCATCGGAGCCCCCGTGATCGTGTCCGCCATGCCCGTCGTGTCCGTCGTGTCCGTCATGACCGTCGTCACCCCCGGTTCCCGGGGGGGCCGGGGGATCGCCGTGTGCCCCGTGGCCGTCCGGCCCGTGCGTTCCCATCTCCATCCCCGGCATCCCGGGCTGGCCCATCATGGCCTCCATGAGGCGGCTCTCCGAGTCGAAGACGAAGCCGGCCCGGGCCACGACCCGATCGCCCGCCTCGACTCCGGCGCGGATCTCGGTGCGCTCCCCGGTCTCGGCACCCAGCTCGACCTCGCGCAGCTCCCAGCGATCGTCACCCAGGTAGAGGAACACGACGGCGCGCCCGCCGGTGTGGAGCACCGCGTCGCGCGGCACGGTGATCGCGTCGCGTGCCACGACGGCATGGAGCCGAACCTCCCCGAAGCTCCCCGGGCGGAGCTCACCCCCGGGGTTCGGAAGCTCGATCCTCGCTCGGGTCGTCCGGCGCTCCCGGTCGACGGTCGGATGGAGGTAGCTGACCTCGCCCGAAAGGGTGCGCCCCGCGCCACCGGGAAGGTGCACCGCGACCCGGGTTCCGACTCCGACCAGGGGCAGGTCGCGCTCGTAGACCTCGGCCTCGAGCCAGACCCGGGAGAGGTCGGCGAGCCGGTAGAGGGTGGCGCCGGCCTCGAAGCGCTCCCCGGCCTGTACCCCCTTCTCGAGGACGAAGCCCGTGAAGGGTGCCTCGAGGGTGAGGCGCCCCTCGACCTCGCCGGTCTCCTCGATCCGGCCGATCACCGTCTCCGGGATCTGCCAGAACCGCAGCCGGTCGCGCGCCGCGGCCACGACCCCCTGCGCCCGGTCCTCGCTTCCCGGGACCCGGCTCCCGCGCAGCTCGTCGGCCAGTCTCAGCGCCGAGAGCAGGTCCTGCTGTGCGCTCAGGAGCTCGGGACTGTACACCTCGAGCAGGGGCTCTCCCGCCCGCACATGCCGACCCGTGAAGTCGACATGGAGCGCCTCGGCCCATCCCCCGAATCGGGGGCTCACCGTCGAGAGGCGCGTCTCGTCCGGAACGATCTCGCCCGTGGCCCGGATCTCCCGATGGAGGTCCTCGACGCGCGCCTCGGCAAGGGCGGCGCCGAGCCTCCGGGCCAGGTCACCCCGGAGCTGGAGCACCTGGCCCCCTTCGTGGGTGACCTCAGGCGCCGGGCCATGGTCGTGCTCGCCGGGCGGCTCCTGTTCGGCCGGGGCCGCATGCCCCTCGTGGCCCGCAGGATCGTCGTGATCCGAATGCTCGTCGGTGCCGCAACCGGGAAGCACGGCGAAGAAGGAGAAGAGGACGAGGGCCATCGCCCTCCAGGCCGGTCCGTGTGTGGGTGTCGTGATCATCGGAGTGTCTCCCCGTCCAGCTCGGCGCCGACGGCCCGCTCCAGGCGGGCGAGTCCGACGCCGACCTCGGCGGTCAGGTGGGCGAGTTCGATTTCGTACCGGAAGAGTGCGGTCTGGGACTGGAGAAGGCTCCAGAAGCTCCCCTCGCCCGATCGGTAGGACACGGCGGCGCCCTCGACGGCAGCGCGCGCCTGGGGAATCACCCCCTCGTCAAGCAGGAGGAGGCGCTCGCGGCTCCGCACCAGCCCCGCGTGCGCCTCGGCCACCTCGCCCCGGATCCGGCGATGGAGCGCCTCGGTCCCCTCGAGGGTGGCCCGATGCGATGCCTCGGCCTCCCGCACGGCCTGGTCCTGCTTCCGTTCCCGGAAGAGCGGGAGATCGAGGGAGACCCCGATCGAGACGAAGTCGGAGCGCCCACTTCGCATGGCGTACTCACTCGAGAGCGCGATCCCGGGCCGGCGCTCCCGGACCGCGACCGCGGTACGCTGGCCGGCCACCCGGACACGCGCTGCCGCGAGGGCCACCTCGGGTCGCCGTTCGAGGGCTCGCATCTCGAGCTCGCGCAGGGTCGGAAGACCCGGGCCCAGCTCGGGCGCGGCAAGCGAGAACGCGAGGAACCCGGGATCCGGATCCCGTTCGAGGAGGGCCTCGAGCCGCCCCGGAACAGAGGCCGTCATGGGCTCGCGGGTCGGTCGGTCCAGGAGAAGGTTCAGTGCCGCGAGTGCGGCGGACCGCCGCTGGCGGAGCTCGGCCAGGTGTTCATGGATCGCCGAGAGCTCGGTCTGGGCCCGCAGGATGTCGGCCTGCGGCGCGAGCCCCTGCGCGTACGCCGTCTCCGCGGCCTCCGCGAAGGCCTCGAGGGCCGCATGGGTGCGATGATGGACCGCCTCCGCCTGGTCGACCAGGAGGAGCTCGAACCAGGCCTCGCGCAGGCGCGTCGCCAGATCCCAGCGCACGACCTCGAGCTCGGCCTCGGCCACCTCGAGCTCGGCCCGGGCCACCGCCTCGCGCGCGGCGCGCACACCGGGGGCCGGAAGCCGCTGATCGAGGCGGAATGCGACCATCGTCATCCCCTCCTGCGAGAGGCTCATCGAGCCGGGCGGAAGGTTCCGCAGCGCCGCACCGACCATCGGGTCCGGCAAGGCTCCGGCCTGCGGGATCCGGGCGCCCGCGGCCTCGATCGCGCTTCGCGCCGCCTCCACCTCCGGGTGGCTCTCGAGCGCCCGTGTCACGAGCGCCTCGAGGGAGTCGGCAGGGGACGGCGTGCTGGCACCCGCCGGGTGGGCCTGCCCCGCCCCGGGGAGCGCGAGCGCCCCGAGGCCGACGAGCCCGGCCAGGAAGACGAAGGGAGTGGGAAGGCGCCTGGGGCAGGATTGCGCGCCCGGCCTTCCCCCCGTGGGGATATGCATGGATGACCTCGGATGGTCCGCCCGGACGGGTGCGTCCGGGAGGAGGGTTCAGGGAGTGACGAAGAGTCGGGATGGGACCGCGCGTGCGGCCCCGGGACTCAAGCCCTGGGAGGTCGGAACATCGCCTCGGCGATGAGGGCACCGGCGCCCTGATCGGGCTCCGGGACCTCGAGGTCGGCCGTGGCGAGGGGGAGGGCCCGGGTCAGAGGCGCCCGGGCGGGGGCGGTGGGTGCACCACCGCAGGCGAGCACGGCCTCACCGCCAAAGGGGCAGGCCGGATCGTGCTCGGAGTGGTCTCGATCGTGATCGAGCCCGTCGGGAGTCGGCTCCGCTGCGGGATGGTGCCCGGCATGGGCACCGGAGGCGGGGGTGGCGCGGGTGTCATCCTCGAGGAGCATCGTCGTCGCCGGGTGGTCGGCACTGCCGGCGGGAACGCACAGGGCGGTCATGACCCCGTCTGCCGCCTGGGCCATGAAGCCGGCGAGCAGCAGGGCCGCACCCGTTCTCCTCAGGGCCACTGGAAAGGCGGCCACCGGTCAGCTCCCGTCTGCAGTGCTCGAAAGGGAGGGCGAAAGAATACCCCCCCACCGTATCATGATAACCCCCGTGCGGGCCGCCGACAACCTCGCAAGTCAGATGTCGTCGGGGAGGGCATTCAGGACGCGGGCGAGTTCGATGTCCGCGGCGATGTCGTCCTGCCACGGGCGCGGGACTCAGTGGGTGCCGTCGGGGTAGCGGTAGGAAGCGATCTCGCGGCTTCGGACCTTGAGCTCCAGCTCGGCACCCCGCTGCTCCGCGTCAACGATGTAGATGCTTCCGTGCACGGGATGGATGGTCGGTGTGCGCGCCACGGACCAGCTCCAGACCTGGATCGTGGTCACTTCTTCGTCATGCCGCGTGACGACAAGTTCCAGTGCCCTGGCCAGCGTGCCCTCCGCATCCCGGCAGAACTGACCCGACACTCGTCCTTCCCGTCCAGGCACGATGACCACATCGCACTCCGCTTCCCAATCGAGCACTCGCTCTTCGCTTCGATGTCCGAGCCGCACCGAGACCCGATCCAGGACCGCAAGCGCACTCTCTCGCTCAAGGACGCTACCCAGGCGATCCAGGGCCCCCGCACTCTTCGTGAAGAGGATGGGGCTCTCGGGGAACCCGGCCGAGTCCGCGAGCATCCGGAGCACGGCCGCCATCCGGTGGTCCAGGACGGTGTCGGGCGCCGCGTGCAAGCGGGGCGTCTCGAACACCGGGTGAACCTCACCCGTTCGCAGGTCGGGCGTCGGCTCCCCGGGCAGCGCCGCGAGGAGCACCGCGGCGATCATCGCGAGCATCACCTTCCAACTCCTTTCGGACGCGCTCGTCCGAACCTGTGGGATCCCAGGGCAATCATCGGGCAGGTGTCATACCTGTCGTGCTCCCCGTAGTACCATGCGCGCCAGGCATGCGGCCCTCATCGAACTGATACTCCGAGAGCTGGAAAAAGGCCCAGGTGCCCCCGGACGGGAGCCGCTCCCCGTCCGAACTGGGGCCGGGACGGGTGGGCCTGGTCCACCCGGGGGCCGAAGGGGCGAGGTTCAGTGGCGACCGTCGGGATTGCCTCGGCGGGGCCTTCGCGTTACACTGACTGAACGTTCAGTCAGTCAGGTTATCACCCCGATCCACGAGCGAAACCACCGATGGGACGAAGCGAAGCCGGGCCGGCCATCCTCGAAACCGATCCGCCCCCTGCGACACGCGCGGCGCCGGGGCGCGAGAGGGTCCTCGCGGCGGCGCTTCGGCTCTTCAGCCGCGAAGGCTACGATGCCACCCCCGTCCACCGCATCGCGGCCGACGCCGAGGTCGCGGCCGGCCTCGTCTACTACCACTTCGGGGACAAGGCGGGGCTCCTGCGCGCGATCTTCGAGGAGACCCTCGGCCAGGTCGAGGCCTCCCTCGAGGCGGCCGAGGTCGCGGCCTGCGACAGTCCGCGCGAAGGTCTCGACCGGCTCGTGCGCACCGCCTTCGCGACGGTCGCCCGCAACCAGGACTTCTGGCGGCTCGGCTACCAGCTCCGGATGCAGAGCGGGGTCAAGGACGCACTCCCGGGGGCGATCCCCCTCTGGGCCGAGACGATCCGGAAGCGGGTCGAGGGGCTCCTGCGGGGAGCCGGCCACCCGGACCCGGAGCCGGCCTCGCGCGCCCTCTTCGCCGCGATCGACGGGGCGGCCCAGCACTTCGTCCTCGACCCGGACCACTACCCGCTCGACCCGGTGGCGACCTCCCTGGTCGACCACTTCACGCCCCGTACGCAGTCCCGGAGGACCCGATGACGCGCCCCGCCAACCCCGCGAGCCCCCCGCACGACGACGCCGCGGGAGGGGGCCCTGCGGGGAACGCCTCACCGGAGGGTGACCGGGATGCCCTCTGGCCCTTCCCCCTGCGGACCCTCGATGTGGGGCCGGGGAGGGTGAGCCTGGTCGACGAGGGCGCCGAGGGGGCGAAGCCGGGAGCACCCACCCTCGTGTTCGTGCACGGGACGCCGACCTGGTCGCTCCTCTACCGACGGTTCCTGGGGGCGCTGGCGGGGCGCCACCGCGTTGTGGCCTGGGACCACCTCGGCTTCGGGCGCTCGGAGCGGCCGGAGGGGTGGGGGTACCGTCCGGCGGACCACGCGGCGGTGGTGGCGCGGGTGATCGATGCGCTCGGGCTCGACGATGTGGTCCTTGTCGCCCACGACTTCGGGGGACCGATCGGGCTCGACTGGGCGCTCGACCACCCGGAGCGCGTGCGGGGGCTCGTGCTCTTCAACACTTGGATGTGGTCGCTCGAGGGGACCACGGCCGCGCGGATGGGGCGGATGCTGAGCGGGCGCGTGGGGCGCTTCCTCTATCGGCGCAACTTTTCGCCGCGGGTGCTCCTGCCGGCCGGGTTTGCGGATCGCAAGCGGCTCGATCCGGCGGTGTACCGGGCGTACCTCGATGCCTTTCCCGATCCGGCCTCGCGCCATGCTCCCTGGGTCTTCGCGCGCGAGCTGGCGGGTTCGGGTGACTGGTACGAGGCGAACTGGGCGCGCCGGGAGCGGATCGCGGAGCTGCCGGCGCTCCTCCTCTGGGGAATGAAGGACCCGGCCTTCGGGCCAGCGGCGCTGCGGCGGTGGGAGGGGCTCTTCGAGCGGGCGACGACGGTGCCCTTTGCCGATGCGGGCCACTTCGTGCAGGAAGAGGCACCGGACGAGGCGCTCGCGGCGCTCGAGGGGTGGCTCGCGGAGCTCGCTGCCGGAGCGCCGGGGTCCTGACACCCGGGATGCCCGCAGGATCCGGCCGGGTGGGTCGGACCCGTGCCGGCGGCGGTCACCGCATGATGCGGTAGAGCTCCACGTACTCCACGTCGAAGGCGTCCCTTGCCACGCCGAGCACATGGTCCTCCCCGATGTCGAGCACCCGGTGCAGCCGCGGCATCTCGACGACGGCCTCGAGTTCTCCGGCGGGGCTGAAGACGTCGAACCGCCAGGTGGTGTCCTCGGCGCCCGAGGCGAGTCGAACCCAGAGCTCCCCGGTGCGCGCCACGAAGAAGGCCTCGAATACGGGATGGGTGTCCGGCATGGGTGCCTCCCGCGCCTGTCGCTCCAGGGCTCGCCGGATGTCGGGGGGGACGACCTCGAGATCGAAGAGGGGGCCCTCGAGCAACCGTTCCCGCGCCCGCGCCCGGTCCTCGTTGCTCACCGGTCTGGGGGTGTGGGCACGTCGGATGACCTGGACCAGGTCGCCGGTCCAGTCGAACACCCTGATCTCGTAGCGACCCGTGTTCCCGGCATGGATCCGGTCGGCACCGGATGCGACGTGCCCCCGTCTACCCAGCGGAACCGGGGTGGCCGGAATCGCGACCGGGACTCCGGGCGATGGCGACTGGTACTGCTCGATACCGCCCATGACACCGAGGGTGTCGAGACCGAGCGAGACCGGGTCCCAGAGCATCAGAACCGTCGCAGGCATGAACGCGCCCTCGACACGCCCCGCGACGCCCGCCCCCAGCTCCACGGGGTCCGCGTCGGGTGCGCTGCTTCTCGCGAACAGCCGGTCCTCGCCAATCCATTGGCCGGTCATCATGATCCCGTGGGCGTAGGGCCCGCGGATCGATCGGAGGTGGGACCCGTCGGAGGCGTCGTAGATGTGGAGATGCATCGAACCGTTCGAGAGCCCAACCGTGCTGCCTCCCAGCGGAAGCAGGCCACCGATCCCCGAGCGGAACTCGCCCGGGCCCTCGCCCGAGGCACCGAAGCTGCGCAGGTGGCGACCTTCGCGATCGAACACCCTGAGCTGAACGGGCTCCCGGGTCGAGACCGCGATCTCGCCCGATTCGAGCACGGCCCCGTGCAGGACGCCGCTGAAGAGGAGGTGCTCCGGGCCGTCCAGCATGCCGAGTCGGAGCTCCGGGACTTCGGGTACCCTCCACCGCGGCACCTCGGTCGTGGCAGGATCGGGGTTCTCCACGATCCTCACCCCCGCGCTGTCGCGGACCTCGGTCCCGGGCAGCTGGGCCTGCACCACGGGCGGGAAAAGGAGGGCCGCCCCGATGAGAGCGAGCGCCCACCCCGACCCCGGGCACACCCCTCGGGCGAGAGGCGTACGCGCACGCTCATTCGTCCGACCGATCATCTGTCTCCCCCCTTTCTCGAGCACACCTCGATCGACCTCCTGGTGGAGTCTGGCCATCCGGGCGCCGGGCCGCAAGGACGAGAAGGAGTACGATCGATCTCATGTTCCGCGGAACACGCTTCCTTTCGCAAGACATGCGCCCCGTCCGAGCAAGACCGGGTCCCGAACCATCAGCATGCTCGTCGGCATGAATGCGTCCTCGACGCGCCTGGTTCGCGCAGCGCCTGGCGCGGGGTCCCCGTGCCCTCAACCCTTCAGCGAGTGCAGCACGAAGGTGATCGTGAAGGGTTGAGGTCGGATAGCGAACACAAGTCTTCACGCTCGCCCGAGACGCGAACGACGGTGAAGGATTCGTGTCGGAATACGGGGTACAAGTCTTCACGCTCCCGAAATCCTGCGGTCGGTGAAGACTTGTGGTCGCTCGGTGGTCGGGGAGGCGCGCAGAACGCGTGGTCTGTCACGTGCGGTCTGTCACGGGCGGCGCGTCCCGCCCGACCGCCATAGCCGGCGATCGTCGAGGGGGGCGCTCGGGAGCAAGCCCCCTCGCCCCGACGGCACTACCGGGCAGTCCGCCGACTCCGACCTCCGTGAACGGCGATCGGTGAGGGGGGGCGCAGGACCGAGCCTCTGGGAACGCAGGGGTCAGCCATGCCCTCACCGGCAGCGGCCCCAGCAGCGCGAGTGTCCGGCGCACCCCCTCATCGATCGCCCTGCCCCGAGAAGCCGAATCGGGGTTTCCATCCAGCCGGGCAGGGCGCTTGGCCGCAAGGACCCGATCCTTCAGGGTTGGGTAGTGGAAGGGGAACCCGGTCCCCCGGACCCGCTTCGATCGGGCCCCTCACCCGCGCAAGGAGTCGGTGCACGATGCTGGAACCGAGACCCCTTCCCGGCGGCCCGGTGCTCCTCACCCTGGTCGCCCTGGTCCTTGCGGCGGGCTGCAGCTCCTCCAGTCCGACCGCCCCCGCACCTGACGCCCAGCCCGATCGAGCGGTTGCACCGACCCCGGAGCGGGCCCTTGCCGAGCTCGGAACACAGGGCCAGTACGGGCCGACGGAGTGGCTCGAGCGCCTCCCGGAGGGCATCATCCCTTCGACCGAGCTCGTCCGGCCCACGGGATCGTTTTGCGGCTTCGGATTTCGTCCAACCCCCACGAAGCCGCGGCCGATGTACATGATCGATGGGGAGACGTGGAGGGGTGGGGAATCCGAGCTCGCCCCGGAACGGATTGCCGCCATCGAGCTCCTGCCGGCTCCCGCTGCAACCGCACTCTTCGGATCGCGTGGTCTGTACGGCATCATCTTCGTGACGACGTACCCCCAGTAGCACCCCTGGCAACCAGCGCGCGACGGCCGCACCCCGCGCACCCTTGCTGGCCCTCGCGGGCGCGCCTACCTTCTGCGGATTCCCGCGTTCGACCTTCGACACACCCCCACCTGCGCAGGCACCCCATGACCTCCCGACTCGCCGGCACCCTCACCGCCCTCGCCCTCGGGGCGCTCCTCCTCCACACTCCCGTCGCGGCCCAGGAGGCCCTCACCTTCGAGGAGGCCCGCATCGCGATGGACGCGGCCGAGGCCGAGTCGCGCGCGAATGGCTGGAACCTCGCGATCATCATCTCGGACGCCGAGGGCGTGCCCCTCTACGTGCGCAGGTTCGGAGGGGCCGGGGCCCGCTTCCACCAGATCGCGGCCGCGAAGATCCACACCGTGCTCACCTCGGGGATGAGCACCGGCGAGTACGCGATCGCCCTGCGCGAGGGCCGGATCGAGCAGATCGAGGGCGCCGTCACCTTCGAGGGCGGCTACCTGATTCGCCGGGACGGCGAGGTGATCGGGGCGATGTCGGCAAGCGGTGCCCGCGGCTCCGAAGACGCCCAGGTCGTCCGCGCCGGCCTCGCCGCGATCGGGCTCCGTCCGTGACCGAGGGCCGGTGAGGAGGGGGGTGCGCTGGACACTCGCACCGCTGGGGCCGCAGGCTGTGGGGGCATGGCACCGGCCTCGCTCCCAGACCCTCGGTCCATCGCACCCCCCTCCTCACCGGCCCCCCGCCCTCACACCCTCCGGCGCGAGAGGTCCTTCAGGAGCACCCGTGCGGCGTTGCGCCCCGATGCGCCCATGATCCCGCCGCCCGGGTGCGTGCTCGCCCCGGTCAGGTAGAGTCCCTTCAGGTGGCTCCGGTACCCGCTCATCCCGAGCATGGGGCGGAGCGCGAACATCTGGTCGAGGGTCATCTCGAGGTGCATGACGTTCCCGCGCGGGAGCGCGAGCTCCCGTTCGAGCCAGACCGGGTGCTGGAAGAGCCGCCCCACGACCCGATCCCGCGTCCCCGGCGCGTACACCTCGAAGGCATCCAGAATCCGGTCCGCCTCCCGCTCCGCGATCGCCTCCCACCCGGCGGCCCCCCCGAGCTCGGGCGAGAGCTCGTAGGGGTAGTACTGCGCCCAGAGCCAGAGCACCTCGTGCCCCGGGGGCGCGAGGGTGTCATCGACCGCGCTGAACGACATCGCCACGATCGGCGGGTCACGCGCCGGCTCCCTGCGCAGGTAGTCCGCGTACGCACCATGGATCTGCGCCCGGTCCCGGCACACGAGCTGGAGCGCGGTCCGCGCCTCGTCACCGGGATGCGCGGCGTAGCGCACCGGGCCATCGAGCGCGAGCCGCAGGATCGCCCCGAACCCGTTTCCGCTCCGGAGCCCCCCCGCCCCCGCCGGCCGCAGCGCCTCGGGAAGAAGGCGCCCGAGGGTGATCCCCGCATGCGCCCCGGAGAGCACGGCCCGCGCGGTGTAGCGCTCGCGGGGGGCGGCCTCCACCTCGGCGGACGAGGGGGCGCGCCAGCCTTCCTCCTGCGGCCAGCCGAAGGGGCCCTCCCCGGGGTCGGTCGGTGGGCGGAAGGCCAGATCGGGCACCGCCACCTCCACCCCGACCGCCCGCTCCCCCTCGGCGAGGATCCGCGTGACGGGCGCCCCGAGGTGGACCTCGCCCCCGTGCGCGCGGATCTTGCGGACGAGGGCGAGCGAGAGCGCCCCGGATCCACCGCGGGGCCGCGCCACCCCTCCCTCGTGGTAGAGCGGATGCCAGAGGAGGAAGGGCGCCGAGAGGGGCTCGCTCGGCGGGGGGCCGGACTGGGCCGCCATCCAGGTGAGGGGGGCCTTCACCTTCTCCTCGCGGAAGTGGCGGTCGACCACCTCCCCGTACGGGGCCAGGATCTGCGGGAGCGCCTCCTTCCATCGATCGCGCATCGGGCTGCGCCAGGCGAAGTGGCGCCCGAGCTGGAAGGGACTGGGGCTCGAGAGAAAGGCCTCCTTCACCATGCGCGCGAAGGGGAGCCATTCCCGGAGGAAGCCTTCGTAGGCATCGCCTTCGCCCGGGAACCGGGCCTCCAGCTCCTGCGCGGTCCGGTCGGGGTCGCGATGGATGAAGAGGTGGTCCCCGTCGGGGAAGGGGGCGAAGAAGAGGGGGTCGAGCTCGAGGTACTCGAGGCCGTGCTCCTCGAGGCCGAGCTCCTCGACGATCGGGGTGAGGCGGATGAGGATGTGGGCGCTCCCCCCGAGGTCGAAGCGGTAGCCCGGGATGATCTCGGCGGTCGAGACGGCTCCCCCGGGCGAGGCGCGCCGCTCGAAGACCCCGACCCGGTACCCGGCGGCGGCGAGGTAGGCGGCCGAGACGAGGGCGTTGTGCCCCGCCCCGATGACGATCACATCGTAGTCACGGGCCACCCGTACCGACCCGCACGAGGTGGTAGCGCTTCTTGCCCCGCCGGAAGACGAGGAAGCGGCCCTCGATCGCGTCGTCGAGGGTGATGCGGGTGCGGGAGTCCTCGAGCCGGCGGTTGTTCAGGTAGATCCCCCCCTGCTCGATCGCACGGCGCGCCTCGCCCCGCGAGGGGGTCACCCCGGCGTCGCCGAGGAGGGCGACGACCGCCTCGCCCTCGCCCTCGAGGGCGCTCGCGGGGACCTCGCTCGAGGGGACGTCGCTGAAGATGTCCTCGATGTCGGTGGCGGGGAGCCCCTCGATCGCCTCTCCCCCGAAGAGGATCTCCGTGGCCCGGCGCGCCCGCGCGAGACCGGTCTCGCCGTGGAGGCGGCGCGTCATCTCGATCGCGAGCGCCTCGGGAGCCTCGCGCTCCTGGGGGCGGTCGCGCAGGCTCTCCTCGAGCCCCTCGATCTCGGCGTGCGGCTGGAGCGAGAAGTAGCGGAGGTAGCGCGCCACGTCCTCGTCGTCCGTGTTCATCCAGAACTGGTAGAAGCGGTAGGGCGAGGTGCGGTCCGGATCGAGCCAGACGGCTCCCGCCTCGGTCTTCCCGAACTTCACCCCGGAGGCGGTCGTGATCAGGGGGAAGACGGCGCCGAATGCCTTCTTCCCGGTGACGCGCCGGATGAGGTCGATGCCCCCGGTGATGTTGCCCCACTGGTCGCTCCCACCGAGCTGGAAGCGGCAGCCGTGGTCGGTGAAGAGCCTCAGGAAGTCGTAGGACTGGAGGAGGAGGTAGGAGAACTCCGTGTAGCTCAGTCCGGGGCCCTCGCCCTCGAGGCGTCCGCGCACGGAGTCCTTGCGGAGCATGACGTTGACGGGAAAGTGCTTGCCCACGTCGCGCAGGAAGTCGAGCATGGAGAGCTCACCGAGCCACTCCAGGTTGTTCACGAGGCGCGCGGCGTTCGACACCCCCTTGAACTCGAGGAAGGGCTCGAGCTGGGCGCGCACCGCCCCCGCGTTCGCGGCGACCTCGTCGCGCGTCAGGAGCTTGCGCTCCTCGCGCTTCCCCGAGGGGTCCCCGATGAGCCCCGTGCCTCCGCCCACGAGCGCGATCGGGGTGTGCCCGGCGCGCTGCAGGTGCACGAGCCCCATGACGGGAAGGAGGTGCCCGACGTGGAGCGAGGCGGCGGTGGGATCGAACCCGACGTAGGCGGTCTGGCCGGGGCGGGCGAAGGCCTTCTCGGTCCCTTCCGTGCTGTCCTGGAGCATCCCGCGCCAGCGGAGTTCCTCGAAGAAGTCCATGGGTCTCGTTGGAGGTGGCGTTCTCTGCGGCCGACTCTCGAAGCTACGCGACCGCGCGCCCGAGGGAAGGCCCCCCGAGCGAGCGAGTCGCCTACGGGTCCGCGGCGTCCGCGAGGAGCCGGGCGACTTCGGCGCGGACGACCTTTCCGTTCCGGTTCCGCGGAAGGGCTTCCAGGACGAGCACCCGCCGGGGACGCCGCCCCCGCGAGAGGCGCTCCCGCGCATGGGCGAGGAGTTCGTCGGGTGTTGGGGGCGCGGAAGGGTCGGACGGGGTGACCGCGACCCCGACCACCTCGCCCCAGCCGGGATCGGGGATCCCGGCGGCGGCCGCCTCCGCCACGGCGGGATGCTCGAGGAGCACTCGCTCGACCTCGGCGGGCTCGAGCGTGACTCCCCCCGAGACAATCCGTTCCGAGGCGCGCCCGGTGACCCGGAGGTCGCCCTCGTCGTCGATGCGGCCGAGGTCGCCGGTGTGGAGCCAGCCCGAGGGGTCGATATGGACGGAAGGTGCGGGAGGGGACGAGGCCGGCTCGGCGGCGGCCTCGGGGCTGCCGGGGACGCCGGGGGCCTCGCGGGGGGTCGGCAGGGGCGCGGGTGTGGCGATGGGCGCAAGGGGGGCGACGGTGGCCCCGCGCACGAGGATCTCCCCGATCCCTTCCTCGTCGGGCGCGTGGATCCGGAGCTCGACCCCGCGCAGGGGCCGGCCCACGGAGCCGGGCTTGCGCCGCACCTGGTCCGGGGGCGCGGTGGCGACCTGGGACGAGGCCTCGGTGAGCCCGTACGTGAGGGCGATGGGCCAGCGCCGTGCAAGGGCGCTCTCGAGGAGGGGAGCGGGGGTCGCGGCCCCCCCGGTGAGGAGGCAGCGGAGCCCCCGCGGTGCGAGGGCGTCTCCCCGCTCGTCGAGGAGCCGGGCGAGCATGGTGGGGACGACCGAGGCGTGCGTGATCGCCCCGAGCTCGGCGAGCTCGAGGAGCTCGACGGGGTCGAAGCCGGGTCGGAGCACGACCGCGCTCCCCGTGAAGGCGGCCCGCCAGAGGAGGGCCAGCCCCCCGACATGCGCGGGCGAGAGGGAGGCGAGCCAGCGGTCGGCGGGGTCCAGGCGGAGCCGCTCGGCGGCCCCCTCGGCCGAGGCCATGAGATTCCCCAGGGTCAGGGGCACGGGACGTGGGCGCCCGGTGCTCCCCGAGGTCAGGATCACCGCGACGGGGGTCTCGAGGGGTCCGTCGGCGAGGGCGGGCTGGATCACCCCCGGGACGACTCCGCCCTCGAGGGGGGCGAACTCGGAAGAAGGAACGACCCCCGTGCCCGCGAAGCGGGCGCGAAGGGTGTCGACGCGCTCGTCCGGCACGAGGAGCCAGCGGGGGCGCCCCACCGCGCCGAGGGCGAGGTCGAGCTCGGCCTCGACCGACCGCGCGTGGAGGGGCACGACGAGCGCACCGACGCGCGGGAGGGCATGGAGGAGAACGACCGTCGAGGGCACGGGCTCGGCGAGGAGCGCGACCGCCTCGCCCATCCGGACCCCGGCCTCGGCCAGGCGGAGCGCGGCCTCGTCGACGCGTCGGTCGAGCTCGCCCCAGCTCCACTCGACCCCGCCGGGCGCGCTGAGCGCCGGGCCCTCGCGGTCGCGCCGCGCCGCCTCCCTCAGGGGGTCCATGCGCCCGTCCCGACGACGAAGCCGACGGCGAGGAAGGCCGCGTACCAGGTCAGTCCGCGCGCCGTCTCCCCGAGGGCGGGGTTGAGTTCGCGGGGGTCCGCGAAGGTGAGGATCCGCTCGAGCGCGGGCCAGAGCGGGATGAGGGCACCGAGCGCCAGAAGGGTCCAGCCGCTCCAGCCGTACAGCGCGATCCCCGCCGGGGGCACGAGGAAGGCGGCCGCGACCAGACCGGCATACTCCGCGCGCGTGCCCCGCACCCCGAGCCGGACCGCGAGGGTCCGCTTCCCCGCCTCGGCATCGGTCTCGCGGTCGCGCAGGTTGTTCACGACGAGGATCGCGGTCACGATCGCTCCGACCCCGGCCCCGGCGAGGACGAACTCCGGGGCGAAGACCCGCCCCTGGACCCAGACCGTCCCCGCGACCGCGACGGGCCCGAAGAAGACGAAGGCAAAGGGGTCGCCGAGCCCCCGGTAGGCGAGGGGGAAGGGCCCCCCGGTGTAGGCGACCGCGAAGAGGAGCGAGAGGAGCCCGATCACGAGGATCGGAAGCCCGCCCACCCAGACGAGATACCCCCCCACGAGAGTCGCGAGCGCGAGCACGAAGAAGGTCGCGCGCAGGACCGCCCGGGGCTCGATGAGCCCCGCCTGCACGACCCGCACGGGGCCGATCCGGGACTCGTTGTCGCCCCCCTTCAGGTGGTCGAAGTAGTCGTTCGCGAGGTTCGTCGCGATCTGGATGAGGAGCGCGCCCGCGAGGGCCGCGGCCGCCGGGAGGGGGCTGAAGACGCCCCGCGCCCCGGCGAGCGCGGTCCCCACGACGACGGGCGCCACCGCCGCGGGGAGGGTGCGGGGGCGAATCGCGAGCCCCCAGAGCCGGACCCGTTCTACCAGGGAAGCCAGGGGTACTTCCGGAAGTCGGGCTTCTCCTTGTTCAGGTAGGCGTTCTTCGCCTCCTGCGCCTGCTCGGTCATGTAGAAGAGGAGCGTCGCGTTCCCGGCGAGCTCCTGGAGCCCCGCCTGCCCGTCGACTGCGGCATTGAAGGAGCTCTTGAGGAGCCGGATCGAGAGCGGGCTCTTGTCGAGGATCTCCTGCGCCCAGCGCCACCCCTCGGCCTCGAGCTCGTCGATCGGGACGACGGTGTTCACGAGCCCCATCTCGAGCGCCTCCTCGGCCGAGTACTGCCGGCAGAGGTACCAGATCTCGCGCGCCTTCTTCTGCCCCACGATGCTCGCGAGGTAGGAAGCACCGAACCCGCCGTCGAAGCTCCCGACCTTCGGGCCGGTCTGTCCGAAGACGGCGTTGTCGGCCGCGATCGTGAGGTCGCAGATCACGTGCAGGACGTGCCCGCCCCCGATCGCGTAGCCGGGGACGAGGGCGATCACGGGCTTCGGCATGCTCCGGATGTAGCGCTGGAGCTCGAGCACGTTGAGCCGCGGGAGCCCGTCGCCCCCGACATACCCCTCGTCACCCCGCACCCGCTGGTCGCCCCCGGAGCAGAAGGCCCACTTCCCGTCCTTCGCGGGGCCGTTCCCGGTCAGGAGCACGACCCCGATCCCGGTGTCCTCGCCCGCATCGCGGAAGGCCTCCTGGAGTTCGAGAAGGGTCTCCGGGCGGAAGGCATTCCGGACCTCGGGCCGGTTGAAGGCAATGCGCGCCACTCCACCACTCTTGTGATACGTGATGTCCTCGTAGGACTTCACCTCGCGCCAGTCGGGTCGTTCCATCGGGATTCCACCTCGGTGATTCGGGACAAGGGTCGCTCGGCCGCCGACAGGGGTCTGCCGGTGCCCGTCCAGTTTATCAGGCTCGGGGGGCGGGTTGAAGACCCGGGAGTGCAGTCAGGGACCGGGGAGCGCCGCGTCGACCGCGGCCACGACGGCCCCGATGACCTCGTCCCGGCGGTGCCGGTTCCCCTCGCGGTCGGTGCGCACCTCGATCAGGGTGCCCCCGCCACGCTCGAGCGCCGCCTCGAGGAGCGCGCCGATCCGGCCCCGGAGCTCCGCGGTCGTGGCGCCCCCCCGGTCCCGGCGCGCCTCGACCCGCTCGAAGGCGAGCTCGTGAAGAGCTGCGACATGCTCGGGCTCGCGGCCGTGCGGGGTCGCGAAGAAGCGGGTGAAGGCGGGCTCGTGCTCCCGGATCGGGAGGAGGTGGAAGATCCCGCCCCCATCGTTGTTCAGGACGACGAAGACGGCGGGCACGCCCGCCTCGCGCGCGGCGAGGAGCCCGTTCATGTCATGAAGGAGGGCAAGGTCGCCGAGCACCGCGACGAGAGGGCGCCCACCCGCGAAGGCGGCGCCAAGCGCGGTCGATACGATTCCGTCGATTCCGCTCGCCCCCCGGTTTCCGAGCACGAGGGGGCCGCCCGGGCGCGGAGGGGCAAAGGCGTCGAGGTCGCGCACAGGCATCGAGCTCGAGACGAAGAAGAGGGCATCGCCCGGGGTGCGCTCGAAGAGCTCGGCGAGAACTGCCCCTTCGAAGGCGGGGCCGGAGCCCACCCCGGCGAGGGCACGGGTCGCCGCACGCTCGGCAGTGCGCCAGAGGGCGTACCAGCCGGGATCGGTCGCGGGGGCGGGAGTGCCTTCCTCCTGGTCGGGATGGGGCTCGAGGAGGGAGCGGAGGGTTGCGACCGGATCTGCGGGGAGGAACTCCGTGGCGAGGCCCAGGTGGTCCTTCCAGCGCGTGCCACCGTCGAGAAGCAGCTGGGGGGTGGTGTCGAGCTCGGTGAGCCAGCGTGTCAGGACGGGCGAGGCGGGGGTGCGCCCGACACGGAGGACCAGGTCGGGGCGGAGGGCGGCGCGCGCGGGGTCGGAGCGAAGGATGAGCTCGGCGTGGGGCACGGCATGGCCGCGGCCGGGAGCGCTCCGGGCGCCGCAGAGGGGGTCGGCCAGGAGGGGCGCGCGCCAGGCGGCGGCGC